>JAHEFD010000091.1 GCA_024640345.1 Woeseiaceae bacterium | reverse complement strand
CCTTGAGGTCCCTGAAGAGCCCTCGAAGACTACGAGGTTGATAGGCTGGGTGTGGAAGCGCAGTAATGCGTGAAGCTAACCAGTACTAATTGCTCGTGCGGCTTGGCCATATAACACCAAAGCGTACGTGTAACATGTAATGCGACACCAAGATAAACTCAAGATTGTCAGAAATTTTCAAATTGCTAATTGTGCGATAAGTGCATGCAATACCAGTTTTCCTGGCGGCAATAGCGAGTGGGAACCACCCGATCCCTTTTCGAACTCGGAAGTGAAAACGCTCAGCGCCGATGGTAGTGTGGGGTCTCCCCATGTGAGAGTAGGACACCGCCAGGATCTTATTAAAGAAAGCCGTTCCCAACAGGGAACGGCTTTTTTTTTGGTCGGCAGTTAGGCATCGTCAATTTTCCGGGTTGTCACGACTGGTCATCGTGTGATCGCCGTCTGCACAATTATCAGGTTACCTGGCACGCCTGGGCTCTTTCCTTTCTGCCGCTTGTTTGTATGTTGTTTGGTCATCAGCAAAGCACAGCTTCTGCCCAGTACTGCAAACAGCTGACAGGCGATAACCGGCATAAGACGAACGATGGGTGTCTCGGCTACAATAGATGCAGATCAGGCGTTCGGTGTTTTACACGAAGCACGACCACAACCTGTACAATTCGCAAAACAATCAAGGGGTAGCTTGAAAGCAGCAGCGATAGCACTTGCCAGGGATTTTGTTGCCAGCCTGCGCGACCTGATGCCGATCGTGGTAGTTATCGGCGTATTTCAAATATTCGTAATTCGACAGCCGGTAGACGGATTGATGACCTTGCTGACCGGGGGGCTGCTGGTGGTCTCAGGACTGGCCTGTTTCATATTCGGTCTGCGCCTCGCGCTTTTCCCGGTCGGAGAGGGTCTGGCCTATTCCCTGGCATCAAAAGGCAGCGTTTTCTGGTTAATCGTCTTTGCTTTTGTGCTTGGCTTCGGAACAACCGTGGCAGAGCCTGCGCTGATCGCAGTTGCTGCGGAAGCCGCCGAGGTGGCCGCGGCTGCCAGTTTCATCGAACCGACAGCAGAGGCTATGCAGAATTACGCCTATGGACTAAGAATAACGGTTGCCCTGGCCGTCGGCGTCGCTCTGATGATCGGTGTGTTTCGGATTCTATTGAACTGGAGTCTGCCGCTATTAATTATCTCGGGCTACGTGCTGGTGGTACTGCTTACCGGAGTGGCGCCGCCTGAGATTGTTGGCGTGGCGTATGATTCCGGTGGCGTAACCACATCGACTGTGACTGTGCCCCTGGTCACAGCACTTGGTGTCGGCCTCGCAAGCTCCCTCAAGGGCAGAAATCCGATGATTGATGGTTTCGGCTTGATCGCATTTGCATCGTTGACGCCAATACTTTTTGTGTTGATCTACGGGATCGTCGCCTGATGGAGCTGTTGGTCAATACTATAAGTTTCATAGCCAGCAGTGCGCTTGACGTTCTTCCGATTGCCGTATTCCTTTTTGCTTTCCAGCGGCTGGTTATAGGTGGATCCATGCCTAACCGGTTCGGAATTCTGGTCGGTTTTGGGTTTGTTATCGTAGGGCTTGGGTTATTCCTGGTTGGACTCGAGCAAACCCTGTTCCCACTTGGTCGCCTGATGGCGCAGCAATTGACACACCCGGAATTTGTGCTTGAAGGAACGGCCCAGGTAATTTCAGCCCTTCGATGGCAGGACTTTTACTGGGTATATATTTTTGCAGCTTCGATAGGGTTTAGCACGACGATGGCGGAGCCAGCTCTGATTGCGGTGTCGATGAAAGCGAACACCGTTTCAGCTGGCGCGATCGGCGTGCTTGGTCTGCGTGTCGCTGTAGCAATAGGCGTAGGCATCGGTGTAAGCCTCGGTTGTTACCGAATCATAACGGGTCTGCCGTTACACTATTTCATTGCAGGTGGTTACCTCGTGGTAATTCTGCAAACAATTCTCGCACCAAAGCTGATCGTGCCATTAGCTTATGACTCAGGTGGCGTAACGACGTCGACCGTCACCGTCCCACTGGTCACAGCGCTAGGCCTGGGGCTGGCAGAAGCGGTGCCGGGTCGAAGCCCATTGCTGGACGGATTTGGCCTCGTGGCATTTGCCAGTCTGTTTCCAATCATTACAGTACTTGCCTACGGGCAACTCGCCGTTTTAAGAGAACGTGTCTCGAAACACAGGTCGGAATCCAGAGACTCTGAACAGGAAGAGAATCATGCACTTTAAACTGATTGTTGCATTTGTTGAAGATAACAAGACCGAAGCAATTATGAATGCCGCTCGCGACGCCGGTGCGACGGGCTGCACCATAATCAATAATGCCCGCGGCGAGGGAATCAACGAGAAAAAGACTTTCATGGGTCTGACGCTGGCAACACAGCGGGATGTCCTGCTGCTTCTCGTAGAGACACACCTGAGCCGGCATATTCTTGAATATATTGGGGAAGTTGGCGAGTTTGATGCCAAGCCGGGAACCGGCATCGCGGTGCTCATCGATGTAGAAGACGCAGTAGGCGTTATGCACCAGGCACAGGAATTGGAAGAAATAGTGGAGGAAAACCTATGACCATCAAAAACTGGGGGCCGGTGCGAAATTGCATGCGTACGGACGTCACGGAAATTGACGGCGGAATGGACGTTCTGTCGGCATTGAAAATCATGAAAGAAGTTGGAGACACGAGTCTGATCGTTAAACGACGTGATGAAAGTGATGAGTACGGTATGCTGCTTTTTTCAGATATTGCGAAAAAGGTCATCGCGAAGAATCGTGCACCGGAGCGAGTAAGTGTCTACGAGATTATGGCCAAACCGTGCCTGACCGTTCGCCCGGAAATGGAAATTCGATATTGCGCACGGTTGTTCGAAAATTTCGGAATCAGCCATGCGCCAGTTGTAGAGAATGATAAGGTTGTGGGGACGGTCAGTTACTATCGACTCGTGCTGAAAGGACTGCCTGATTTGTATTAGGTTTAACCCGTCGGTTATTCGCTGCAGCCCAAAGAACCTATTCCTGCGAAGATGTCTCCCGCACCCTGATCAGCATGAGGGTGCCGGGTAAAATGGTTAACGCAGCGATAATCAAAAACCGAGACTGAAATGAGCGGTTTTCTTCCTTCCCCGATTCCCTTGCAAGAGTACTGTCAGGCCGGCAGGTCGAGTGGCAAATGAGCTGCGGCCCAGGCGATTATACCGCCGGACATCGAGCTCACATTTCTGTAGCCCATTGACTCTAGGCACAGAGCTGCAAGCGCAGATCGTCCGCCCGTGCCGCAATAAAGGACAATTGGCTGATCTGCGCCGGAAATACTCTGATCGGTTCGAAAGTTTTCGACGAGCCGGTGGATCTCGAACTCGAGCAATCCTCTTGGAAGCAGCGCTGCGCCCGGTATATGGCCCCTTTGATATTCTCCAGGCTCACGAATATCGATCAGGAGCGTGTCCGAATCGATACATCGTTCAACTTCCGTAACTGAACATTCAGTAATGGTTGCCTTTGCAACGGCAACGAGGTCTGCGGGGGAGACCAGCATGGATGCGCTCCGTATTTAGCGGGAATTATTCATTGACCGGGTTAAGCCCGGGCGCGTAGGGATTCGGTGGCATCTGGTCCGGTGGTAGCGCTGCGCGACGGCGATCCGCCTGTGGCGCATAATTTTCTGCAAGGTACGCAACGATCTTTTCTTCCACATCGGGAGCAAACTGCCAAAGATTCTGTTTTGCCTGCATCCACTTTATTAACGTCAGCCATTGAGCGGCACTTCCACGCTGCTGGGTGATGAGTTTGGATGAATGACAGGCAATGCAGTTGGCTCGCACGAGTTCCCAATCTCCGGTTTTGACGAACCCCGTTACTTCGTCAATTTCCCGATCCTGAGCCGTCGCACCGAGCGAAATCAGTACCGCAGCGATGCCGAGCGCGATTATCCGATTCGCAGTCATCAGACGACCTGAACTGCAATACGGTGACAGGCGTTATTCAAATATCCTTTCGGATTCCAGCCTGGCAGAACCATGGGCTGGGCACGCCCTGCGCTATCGGTGGCTCGCACCCAAATTTCGAAGTACCCGGCCGAAGGAAAACCAACGTTCGATTTCCAGTGTTGCCAGGCAAACCGGTTTACCGGCGCTTCCAGGTGCGCTTTCTGCCACGTTGCGCCGAAGTCAATCGAGACATGGACATTCTTCACGTCAAGATCTCCCGCCCAGGCATGCCCCCGAATTGCGAGTTTCTTCGCCCGATCATGTTCGATGCCGGAGGCCGGATGGGTAATCAGGGATTTAACCGGCATCGATTCGATGATGCACATCTGATCCTCGGGAACTTCACTTCCAGGGGCGACAGGCTTGCAGGGGACACGATAGGAAGTGCCTGTCATTTTTTCACCGTCGTGAACCTGGTTGCGGACTACAATCCTGTTGAGCCACTTGCCTGACACGGAGCCCGGCCAGCCGGCACAGACGAGACGTAATGGATAGCCGTTCATGTGCGGGATATCCTCACCATTCATCGCCCATGCGATCAATGTCTCGTCTTCCAGCGCCTTGTACACGGGTACGCCGCGCGAAATGGGTTCTTTTTTTGGGTCGCCGCTAAGGTGCGTGTCTGCGCCGTAATATGCGACGTAAACCGCGTCTTTCTTTATACCGACAACATCGAGCACGTCCTTAAGTCGCACGCCGGTCCACTCCGGACATCCCACTGCGCCAATTGACCACTGGTTGCCAGACGTCGGCGGTACGAATTCATTACGCCCGTTACCGCCACATTCGAGTTGCAGTTGATAGGTGTAGTGTTTGAAGCGCTTCTTGAGTTCCGCAACGGTAAACGACTGGGGCGTCTTGGCTGATTCGCCGCCGAATTCGCATGTCCACAGATCGGGATTGATATTGGCGTTTGAGGGGGGCGTGCCATTATTGCGAATAAACAGGTGTTTCGCCGGCGTTATGTCGTCATCCAGCAAGTGCGCCGGTGTTTCGGCATTCACGGGCCGATCGTTCAGGATGATAAGGCCTTCTTTGCCCGGGATTTGAAAGCCTTCGTCCGATTGGGCCAGCGCTGCGGGAATCAGCCCTCCGGGCATCAGGTGAGCAAACGGAATGGATGCCCCAACAGCAGCCGTCATGGCGGTCAGGCCGCTATTTTTCAAGAAGCCGCGCCTGGTTAAAGGATTACTTTTGCGCCCCCATACGAGTTCATCTGCCTCGTATGGATTATTCGCATAAAGCTCATGTATTCCGCGTTCTTTGTCTGACACTGACTCGCTCCGGATTGCTTTACTTCGATTAATCGATTGTCGATGCCTCAGTAGAGCAGCTTGATAAGAGTAATGCTGACGCCACCTACCAGCACCGCCGAAAAGAGACCGATTGCCAAAGGCTTTAGACCAATGCTTTTCAGGCCCTTGATGCTCGTTCCAAGTCCGACAGATGCCATGGCAATGGCGAGGCAGACTTCCGCAATGGTCTTTGTCTTGCTGACGATCGCGCTCCACGTTTCAGGCTGCAGGAAACCAAATGCAAGCTCAGTGGAATCACCGACGGTTCTGAGCAGGCTCATCAGTGCGAAGCCGATTACGAATAACGGAATCATTGTCCACCACTTGGGAGCCTCACCGGTCTCGGCGGAGCTTCGGTGGTAGATAACGCTCATTAAAGGAATGATGACCAGCATGCCAAGGTTTCTTACCAGCTTGGTTACGGTTGCCACATCAAGCGCCTGCGGATCATCATAATACTGCTGATAGACGAGGCCGGACCCTGCAACCTGTGCTGTCTCGTGAACAGACGTTCCGAGAAACAGTCCGCTGGCGAAAGCATCGCCGGAAAAAATCCAGTGACCGGCGAAGGGATAAACCAGCATTGCGATCACACCAAAAAGCGTAATGCAGGCGACGGAATAACTGACCTCGTCGTCCTTTGCGCCAATCGCCGGTGCCGTTGCGACAATGGCAGTTGCGCCGCAAACGCTGGTGCCAACGGCAATTAACGTCCCCAGTCGACCGCTCAGGCCCACCTTTCTCGCAAGATAGGTGACGATCAGGAGGGCCGATGCGACGGCGCCAATAATGACCGGCAAACTTTGCAGACCGATTGCACCGGCTTCCGCAAGGCTCAGGCGGATACCGAGAAGCACAATTCCAAGTCGCAATACCCTGACCAGTCCAAACCTGATGCCGGGCTGAAAAATATCAGGCAACGAAATCGTGTTTCGAATAATTACGCCCAGGATAATTGCCATCATGATGGCGCTGATCGGGCTCTTTGGAAGTCCCATCAGATTGATGCCAATCAGATCGGACAGAAATTGGCCTGCAATCGCAAGAGCGAAAGCAAGGATCAAGCCGGGTAATATGCGCATGGTTGTTCTCTTCGCCGGAAGTTCGCTTTGCGCCAGGCTGACGCTGAGTGATGCCTCAGCGCTGGATGGCGGTCTTGTTTACGCGGCCGTGTGTTTAATAAGGAAGCGATAGATTTTGTCGTCGACCGAGTGCTCGACGAGCTCATTGCCGGTCTGGCGACAAAATGCCTGGAAGTCTGCTACCGAACCGGGGTCGGTGGCCAGGATTTCAAGGGTTCCGCCGGCGGGCACCTCTTTCAGCGCTTTTCTGGCTTTGAGAATAGGCAGCGGGCAATTCATTCCCTTTGCGTCAAGTGTGTGGTCAGCCATTTCTTGTTGCTCCAATCAGTATGTCTGCTTCGCAGATGTCAGATGAAAAGATTGATATCGGATTGTGATGCACATTCGATGTAAGTTGCTGCACCACCGACGTCCAGCCCGTCGATCATGTCGTCGGTCGAGTATTCGAACAGGTCCATTGTCATCTGGCACGCAATCATTCGCACTTCCGCCTCGATCGCCATCTCTCGAAGATCCTCAATGGATGCAACGCCCTTCTTCTTGATCAGGTTTTTCATCATCACCGAGCATGCGGCGTCAACGCCAGGCACAGCGGTCAGAAGGTTGGGCAGTCCCATGTGCATGCCCATCATAGGCATCTTCATCGCTGTATTACCTGCGGCGGTTACCTGCAGGTCCAGTTTCTTCAACAACAATGGCAGGCCGTAAAAAGTGAAAAACATCGTGACCGGCAATCCCATAGCTGCCGCGGTGGTTGCAAGAATGAACGGGGGATAGGCCCAATCAAGGCTGCCTTTCGTAACGATGATGGACATGCTCTTTTCTTCGGGACTGGACATTGCTTGGTTCCTCTTGGTTGTCGCCCCGGGGCCGGATTTCAATGGTAACGGGGCGTGGCGATGCGGTGCATATTAGAATATCAGAATTGTCTTTATTAGGGGAATAGAATATTCTCGATTGACATAGCTGTCTACAAACTCAAGAGTGGGTCACCCGGGCGTGCAGAATCTGTCTTCATCAAAAATGGCCCATGCCCTTGCCAAAGACCTGCCGTTGTATGTGGGCAGCGAGGTCTATCGGCGGCCGGCTTTCAGCGGCAATCATCCGCTCAATATCGTCCGTCATTCCGCTGTCGTCGATTTACTGCGAATTCTCGACTCGCTTCCGGAAAACGCGTTTCGAGTCAACGATCCGGCTACCATAGAGCAGCTCGCTGAATTTCATGATCGCGCCTATATCGAGGCGCTTCAATACGCAGACTCCACAGGTAGGGTCGATCCCGAAATGCGTGCCAGGTATCAGATCGGGACGCTGGAAAATCCGTTGTTCCCCGGTCTTTTTGAACGGGCTTCAATGACAGTTGGCGGTTCCATACTGGCGGCAGAGCTGGCGTGCGAGGGTCATGTTGTATTTCATCCCTCCGGCGGCACGCACCACGGCCGACGAAACCAGGCAAGCGGCTTCTGTTATTTCAATGATCCTGTCTTCGCGATATTGACCTTGTTGCGAAAGGGCATGGGCCGTGTGATGTATATTGACCTCGATGCCCATCACGGAGACGGCGTGGAGGACGCATTCGTCGATGAATCGCGGGTAATGACCGTCTCGATTCATGAAGCTGACCGCTGGCCATACAGCGGGGCGGCGGAGGACCGCCGCAATGGCGGTGCCAGGAATATGCCCGTGCCGCGTGAATTCAATGACAGCGAACTCGATTACCTGGTGCGAAATGCCATACTGCCACTGGCGCGATCGTTTTCTCCGGATGCCCTGGTTCTTTGTTGTGGTGCCGATTGCCTTGCCGGGGACCCGTTGTCCGGGATGATGCTCAGCAATGTAGCCTTGTGGGATACCGTTAGTGACTTCAGGGCGCTTGACCTGCCAACGGTGATTCTCGGTGGCGGCGGCTACAATCCGTGGACGGTTACTCGATATTGGGCTGGTATGTGGTTAAAAATCAATGATCTGGACATCCCCCGGCAATTGCCGGACGAAGCAGTCGCAATGTTGAGTGCTATGGAATGCGATTTGATCGATGATGAAGACGTGGATGAGAAGTGGCTGACAACAATGGCGGATTCCCCGAATGTCGGACCGGTCCGGGACGCCGTAAAATCCGTCGCCTCACTCGTTGTATCCTGATCAAGATCCTGGATTTTAGGAATTGCGAATGACATGGCTTGAGAAAATTACTGGAATAGAAGATCTTGAGGACGCTGCGTTCGATGCGGGCCTGGTCCGGGAGTTCGAGCAGATGGCGAAGGGAAATGTCCCCAGGCCGATCCGGTTTTCTACGCCAACTTTCAAGGAGTATTCGAGTACCGAGCTGAAAGGCTGTGGCAAGAACAGCTTCCCGGCGTTTTCCATAACTGCCGGGGCCTGCGGACTCAACTGCGACCATTGCCAGAAGAAAATTCTCGAGCCAATGATTCCGGCTACCGACCCGGCCATGCTGGATGCCAGGGTCAGGCACCTGGTTGAGACCGAGGAATTGAACGGGTTCCTGTTATCCGGCGGATCCAATAAGAAGAATGAGATCCCCTACGGTAGATATCTTCCGGTGGTCGAAAAACTCAAGGAGGACTATCCGCACCTGCGTGTCGCGATCCACAGTGCGTTGCTAGACGAGCGTCGCGCGAAAGCCATGGAGTCGGCCGGCGTAGATACAGTGATGATGGACGTCATCGGCGCAGCAGAAACTATTGAGCAAGTTTACAAGCTCGACCGACCGGTTGCCGATTTTGAAGAGACTTTGGCTGCCCTTTGTTCAACGTCGATGGAAGTGACTCCGCACATTGTTATCGGACTTCATTACGGCAGGATTCTTGGCGAAGCGAATGCGCTGGATATTGTCAGCCGCTACCCGGTTACCGCACTTGTGCTGGTTGTGATCATGCCGTTTTATGCCAAGCCAGGCACATTTGTCACGCCTGAGACCCAGGATGTTGGTCGAATTTTCGGCGAAGCGCGGCAACGATTACCGGACAAGCAGGTGTTGCTCGGATGTGCGCGTCCGCCCGGAATGCACAAGCGGGTTACGGATGCATACGCAGTTATGGCAGGACTCGATGGCATTGCGTTTCCCGCAGACGGCGCCGTATCGGTCGCACATACAATTGGCAGGCCATTTGAACAAGCGCATTCATGCTGCTCAATCAAACTCGGTCGTGACATCAGCGTGGCGCCGGGACGTTCTTTCGCCGCGTGACAAACAAATAATACGGAATCAGGATTAAAACGATGGGTTGTATAGATCACAAGAGCAGTCCGGCATCGGTGGACCAGCGAACCGGGGAGGATTACAACCCGTTCGATGCGATGCAACCGCGTACTCCAATCAAGACTCCTGTGGAGCGCAAAAACGGTCGCCACGTCAAGGCAAATGATATTCCACCGCAGGGCGTGTACCTGCCGAATAACAACATTATGGCACCGCACATGAAGTCGCCCGAGTACGTGCAGCTCTCGACTGCTGCCGCCATAACGCTTGGTATCATGGGTGGGCGCATGTATGGCTGTGAGTGTACGCGTTGCCTGAACCTTCTTCTGACCTATCCGGAAGGGTGCAGGGCGAATTGTGCCTATTGCGGATTGGCACGTCATCGCGAGGCGGATCGCGACTATGCTGATCGCAATTTTATTCGCGTTGATTGGCCGGCCGTCCCGATGGCGGAAATTATCGACATCGTTGCGAAGGATCCGGAGGCGAGTCCCTTCCATCGAATGTGTATCTCGATGATCACGCACCCACGATCCGAAGACGATACTTTCACTGTGCTGAAACAGTGGACCGACCGGATTGATCCTGACGCGATCCCGGTGTCGATTTTGTCGAATCCGACAACAATGACACGCGAGGATGTGCAAAAAACCAAAGATCTCGGTGCCGACATATTTACCGTCGCGCTCGACGCCGCGACGCCGGAAGTGTTCGATCGAACACGTGGCAAAGGCGTGCAGTCGCCGCATAAATGGTCGAAGTACTGGGAGATCCTCGAAGACGCCAAAGAGATTTATGGCCCTCAGAAATTCGGCGCACATATCATCGTTGGCATGGGTGAAACCGAATTCGAGGTGCTCAGTCTCGTTCAGGAACTCGTCGATATTGGCGGACACAGCCACATGTTCTGTTTCTTTCCGGAGCAGGGGTCGTTGATGGACCATTTGCCTGCCACTCCGCGTGACCAGTGGCGCCGAGTACAGCTCGCACGATACCTGATCGACTACCGTGGTGTCCGTGTTGGCCAGATGAAATTCGATGAGCTCGGGCGGGTAACACATTATGGCCTTCCGCAGTCCGAGCTGGCGAGCATCATCGACGAAGGTATCGCATTCCGCACGTCCGGCTGCCCGGGAAAATTCCAGGATGATATTTCGGCGTGCGACCGTCCATATGGCGACTCACCGCCGAGCGATATCGCAAGCTACCCGTTCCAGCCAAAGAAAAAGGATCTGAAAAAGATTCGCAAACAGCTCGAAATTCCGGTCCGCGTCGAATAATCGGCAGACGATAAATAACAATGGCGGGCAAGTTCAGAATTATCGATACGGGCGTACGTGAGGGTCGCGCCAATATCGCGTTTGATGCCGCGCTCATCGATGAGCGGCAGGCGAACCGGATACCCGACACGATTCGATTTCTCAGATTTCCACCGACAGCCCTGATCGGGCGCCATCAGGACCTCGGCCAGGAAGTTAATCTTGATTACTGCGCGGAGAACGGTATTGGCACCGTACGTCGCATGACCGGCGGTGGCGCCATCTATCTCGACGAGGGGCAGCTGGGATGGGAGCTCGTATTCCATCGCTCCTCGCTCGGTATTGCGGCGCTGCCTGAACTGGCGAGCGAAATTTGCACCGCTGCGGCTGCCGGGCTGTCCAGGTTGGGTGTCGACGCAAAGTTTCGACCTCGCAACGACATAGAGGTTGATGGTCGCAAGATAAGCGGAACAGGCGGTTTTTTCGATGGCGACGTGTTGATTTATCAGGGCACGGTACTGATTGACATGAATGCGGAGCAAATGGTGAGGGCCCTGAATATCCCGGAGGCAAAGCTGGCGAAGCGAAAACTCGATTCTGCCACGCAACGTGTGATTACTCTGAAAG
>JAHEFD010000019.1 GCA_024640345.1 Woeseiaceae bacterium | reverse complement strand
AGCGCTAGAATCAACGATACCATGACCATTATGTATTCGAATTGGCTCATTGCTATTTTCTCAACCTGCGTTAGCGTGAATCGTAGTGTACGTCAGCCGCAAGTCCTGCCCCATTCTTGCCGCTCACGAGCGTCTGCTTCTGGCCGGTAGCAGCCCCAGGGCTGTCAGACACCTGAGGGGCTGGTTTACTCTCGAAAGCAGCCACTGAGCTGCTGAATTATTGAGAGGCCGCTAATGACCCAAAGCGGACGTTGACTTAATGAAAGCCGTCGTACGATTTTAGATAGATGCGCGCGACGAAATTGAATGTCACACCCTTTCTGCTTGTGCCGGCAGGACGAAGGCAGACATAAACCGCTGCAATTTTTCTTTCGATCCAGATGAACAAAGCCGATTTGATGGCGGCCCATCAAATACATCCTTGATTGTGCCATCGACAATCACGTCGGCCGAGTCAGCTTCACCGAGCCCCATCCTGACGCGTTGATTTTCAATAGCCATCCATCCGGCAAAATCATCTGTCTTGAACTGCACGCAGACCGACAAATCACCGGCTCGCTTTGCCTGAAATAGCGCTTTCAATGCTAGTAGGTCCCAGTCGTTCTGGTGGTGATAGCCCTTCTGATTTTCGGGGCCATAGGCAAGGCCCCAGCGGACCAGGGAGAGCACGGCCACCTCTAAGGCCTTGCCGGCCTCAGTAAGCCCGTAATGATGTCGAAATTCCCCACCATCCAGGCGCTCAATGATCCCGGCGGCCTCCAACTCACGCAATCGTGAGGAAAGAAGATTGGTTCCTATTCCACGAAGAGATTGCTGCAACTCACCGAAACGCCTGGGGCTGACCAGTAGGTCGCGAACGAGCAGGAGGGACCAGCGATCACCGATCACGTCGCTTGCCTGGGCCAAGGCACAATTCTGTTTGTAGCTGCGTTTCGCCATACTTGACCAGCCTATCATTATACTATATGTTTTTAAAGTACTATACCTTTTTAAACTGAGAATACGATGATCACCGATAACAACCTGTTGCTTCGAGCATTGACCCTAAACGCCATATTTTCAGGCTCTTCAGCCCTTTTGATGTTCATCGGTGGCGGCTGGCTGGCAGCCCAGTTCGCTCTAGGCAGCGCCATTCCTATTTATGTCATTGCCGGTTTCCTTGCCGTCTTCGCACTCCACCTCACCAACATCGTACGAACAAAGAACATCCGTACCTGGGAAATAACAAGCATCATCAGTGGCGACATCGCGTGGGTCGTCACAAGTGTCGCTATTACCATTCTTTATTATCGAACGATTACTCCAACAGCCTTGATTTTGGTTGATGTTGTTGCCGTCGCTGTGCTTTTCTTCGCAGTAATGCAGATTCGAGGGCTGAATCAGTACCGAAAGCTGGAGGACCAATACTGGTCCGCCAGTACCTGAAAACTGCTACCAACATCGATGTCCGCTTTTGGCCGTTAGCAGCCGCTGAACTGCTGGAATGATCAGAGGCTGCTAATGACCCAAAGCGGACAACGCGCGACTGACTCGCACTAAATTCCGGGCCGAGGTAAGTCGCAGGGGCTTCGAGGCCACTGCCGCTCAAGTGGGCGAGGCAGCGGAATCGAAGAACTCAGAACGTGAACCGCACTCCCAGGTTCCAGGTGGTGATCTTGCCGAACTCGTAGCCAGTGATGAATGCGAAGTTAGGCCGGAAGTACCAGCGGCCGTTCAGGCCGATCAGCGTGTCGGAGTCGAAGGTGTCGGAGCCTTCGGTAACGACCTCGCCGACCGATGTGTAGCGCACGTGGCCCTGCAGGTGGAGTACTTGCGTCGCCGCCCAGATCATGCCGACCTCGCCGCCAATACCGTCGTCGTCGATGTCGGCGTCGAGATCGAAACCGGCGACCCGCACATCCTTGAATTCGGCATTGTCAAAGCTGAGGCGGCCGTAAAAGCTCGCTGTGGGCGAGAACGGGTAGGCATAGCCGACACCGATCCGCCAGCGCACCACGTCGAAATCACCCTCGTCGGTGTCGATGCCGTCGCTGATCTCGAGGTCCTGACTGGCCGACGAATACTCACCGAACAGGTGCATGTTCTCCCAGAACTGCCATGCGCCGCCAATGAAGCCGCCGCCGCCGGAATCGGTCTCGAGCTCGAACACGCCGTTGTCCGTGAACGCCCCGGACTCCTCCACGTCGTTGACGAAGCCGGCGATGAAGCCACCCTCGAGGTAGGTGAAGCCGAGATCCTGTGCCGCCGCAGCCGTTGGCGCGCACAGTGCGACCAAAACGGCAGGTGCGAGTATCTTTTGAAGAGTGGACATACGTTTACCTCTGGTTTGATATAACCTAATTTTGCTGGCCATCGCAGACCGAATGGTGTCGCCGCAGTAACAATTTGTTTCAACTTGTATCGGACAAACGACTGCCGCATTCTGGCTAGTACAAGGCATTCTCGGCGACCGCAAACTTCCGCTTGTGGCCGTTAGCAGCCACCGGGCCGTTGCACTACCGAGAGACTGCTTTACGCTCGAAAGCAGCCACTGAGCTGCTGAATTATTGAGAGGCCGCCAATGACCCAAAACGGACGATCAATTGCCACGTGCAAATCAGGCGTGTAATGAATTTTTATTGCCTTGTTTTTGAAAATGTGGACGAGCGGGATTTAGTCGGGCCATAGGAGCCGGTCGGCATTCTGTCAGATCGAAAACTGTGTTCACCCCCCAATGTTATTGACACTGAATTCAGCGATGCCCGTTGGCAATCAATGTGAGTATTGTCTTGCTCCTCAGAGCTATAGTTGCCCATTCGCCAGGAAAGGCGTATGACGGCACGTCAAGAGCCTTGGCTGACGAGTACATGCTTTTGGCTAAAGTTAGTAAGTGAGCTGGAACAGGCTTGAAACGCCACGGGTTGGGCTGAATGCTCAACAGTTATCATATATCCGATTCGAGTGATTTCGGCTTGAGCCGCCAACTTGCATGCCCGAAAGAATCGGCGGAATCATTGGTTGATCAAATGGGCGTTCAATTTGTCAGTCATTGACCAAATTTTCTTACGTATTCTTCCGCGCTCATCGAAAAGGTCGAAGTGAAAGCGGTGTTAAAATCTTTGGTGGTCCTGAAACCCGATTGTTTCGCAAGCAGATCTAAACTGATATCCATTCTCGGCATAGTCTCGATTACTGAAGTCGCAATCCGCACCCGACATTCGTTGACGAACTGAAGGAACGTCGTCTGCTTTTCCTCCTCGAGCACATAAAAAAGGTGCATCACTGAGCAACCAACGTGATCCGCCAGCTGAGTGACCGTTAACGTAGGCTCAAGAAATACCGCGCCATCTTCGGCGAGAGCTCTTAACCGGCGGTTGATCGCGTTCGAAGCCTTTGCGCTCAAGCCCAGTGGTACTATGTTCGCTCGACCATGCTGCTTTTCCACAAACTTTGAGATCTCGATTAGGTCGACTGGGTTCGGGTCACAATAAAAGTCGCTAACAGTCATAATCAGGCCATCAGATATCGTAAATATCTCGGCACCATTGTAAATGGCGTGCAAGCCTTCTGGGTCGCCGTTACTAAATGCGATGTAGCGAGCGACCATGCCATTTAAGGTGGTGATAACCTCGCCATCCATTTTGTACCATCGCGTATCTTCGTCGAAGTTGGCTCGGAGGAACTTTGGCAGATCATCGCCAGAGCAGGTTTCTCCCCAAAACGCGTTGTAAAAGGAAGCTTGCGGATGTGTCAGCTTCAAAACAGCCTTAATGTCTTTCTGATTCCATGCATCCAGAAAGCGTTTTGCTAATTCGTTCAGCGTCAAGGATTGTCCTTCTTATTGCCTCCATGCAAAGTAGGCTATCAATACGAGCTAGGACGTGCCACGAACTCGGTCACTATTTGGAGCAGCCAAACTGTACTGAGTTAAACTCCGACTAATGGTGATTTCACATTTGACTATGAGTCGAACCAAAAAGCGTAAAGAAACTGGATTGTCAATGGCCGCTTCTGGCCGTAAACAGCCCCTGGGCCGTTAGACTCATGAGTGTCCGGTTTGCCCTCGAAAGCGGCCACCGAGCTGCCAGAATGATGAGAGGCTGCAATTGACCCGAAGCAGAAGGACGCCATAAGTACTTACCAGAATTGAGCCCGCGAGCTTGCCGCTCGATCATCACGCTACGATAAAAGCAAATTCAGCAAAAGCTGGAGACGCAAAGCCAACGGGTCCTCGCCTCTTCCGCGACGCATTCTGCAAACGCCGCGAAGGGCCCCAAGATTGCCAGGCTGCCGTTCATGGCGGCCTTGAAATATCCGCTGTGAGTTGGATGGAAGTTGCTGTTGCGGCGTAAGTGCTCCGCTAGTACCCGTAATCAGTAGCAAACCAATAATCAATGTGGAGGACTCTGCAATGAATCGGCATATACGAAGAATCTGGATTGGAGGGATAGTTGCCGCCCTGTTAGCAATCTCTGCTACGGCAGCACCACCGATATCCAATGAACAAAATCGATCGTATGGGAACTCGGCGGGCGCCGGGATTTGCTACGACATTTCGAATGGATATATCTGTCGCGATCTCTATGCGTTTGAAAACTATGATGTAAAGGGTTCTTATCAGTTCACTGAAGCAACAATAAGCATCTACCGCTATCGAAGTGATCCCGGCGACGGAAGCTGGTCGAACAGTTGGCGCTACCTGAGTTGCCCAATTGACAAAAAGGCGTTAGTGGCTCATCCCAATGGCGTGATGCTAGAGGCAACCCTCGATCCGCAAGGAGCTGGATGCTACTCATATGATTACATGGAATCGTGTGACCCGATCAGCGGGTGCCAGACAGAGTCATGGCCATTTCCCGGTCCTGTGTATGTGTCAGGTGAATGGGCCGATCCGTTCAGTTATGGACAATCGAAGACAATTCAAAATGGAACGAACTATGACGGGTGGTCTGACTCGACCAGCAAATATACGCGGCAGTGTGATCAGCGATGGGGCGACGCTATGAGGAGTGGTGGCTTTACCGAAGGTGCTCGAAGCTTCGAATTTACGGGCCCCGAGGGTCCGGCGTGGAGCAACTACGCCCTTAGCAGCTGTAACGACCACAACATGCAACGGTGATTGCTTGTTAACGCATCAAGGAAGGGGTGGCCGCACGGCCACCCCCTGCGTAACGCCAGAAGATGGCAACTATTGGCCGAAAACAGCCCCAAGGACCTTAGACGACCGAGTAGCTGGTTTGCCCTCGAAAGCGGCTGCTTAGCTGCTGGAATGGTGAGAGGCCGCTAAAGACCGAAAGCGGGCGTCCGGATCGTCTGCCCCTATCGGGCGTTTATGTCACCGATCCAGAAATCCTGATCTTCAGGATGGTTTAGTCAGCGCGATCACCGATTGCGATTACAACGGCCCCGAGGCGTTGCTCGGTTTCGACGCGGCTGTGTGCATCGGCTGCCTGCTCCATTGGGTAAACTGTGTCCACGATTGTCTCGATCTTTTCATCCTCGATCATTTGCTTTAGCTCCAACAAGTCCTCCCTGGTCTCCTGAGCAAATGCGAACTTGACAGTCTTGTTACTAAACCGGCTTGTAAAAACCGAACGAATCATGACAGAAAGGCGGGGATTGGCTGTTAAATAGATTCCGTCTGTATCGAGCGCCCGAAGGTTAGCTGGATAGGAACTCCCGGCAACCATGTCGAATATGACGTTATATTTCTCGCCCGACGCCGTGAAGCTCTCTTTGGTGTAGTCAATGAAGTGATCGGCGCCGATTCGCCTTAGCAGGCCTTCCTTAATGGTGCTGTCAACGGCTGTGACCTCAGCGCCCATTGACTTGGCAATCTGCACCGCATGCATTCCTATGCTACCGCCGGCACCATTGATCAATACTTTGTCTCTTGGCTGGATTTTTGCGAGTCGCATGAAATGGAGCGCGTTCAGCCCACCTAGCGGTACCGCCGCGGCATCTGCAAAGGTCATGTTGCCGGGCTTTGGGACGATAGTGTAGTTTCCTGGCAAGGCGACATACTCACCATAAGCACCCAACTTCAGGCCAGCCGCGCCAAAAACCTGGTCACCCTTAGTGAACCCGGTGACGTCTTTGCCGAACGTTTCGACCTCTCCAGAGAAATAACCTCCCAGGATCTGTCGCCTTGGCTTTCTCACGCCGAATGCGATCCGTAAGGGTAGCCAGAACCACTTCACCGCAAACTTGAAGCTGCGCATCTCGCAGTCGGATTTCGTCGCCTCCACCGCCTGCACCCGAATTAGAACCTCATCGTCTTTCGGTACGGGTTTCTCCACCTCTTTAATCCGAAGTACATCAGGTGGCCCATAGTTTGAATAGGTAATGGCTTTCAAGTGATTCTCATCCGTTTGGTGACACTGTGCGGCCCGCAAGCTTATCATTTCGAGTCGTCACCGCCCGCTTCTGGCCGAAAGCAGCTACTGAGCTGCGATGTTCGCGATTGACCCAACCATTGCGAATGAGGTCCAGTGAAACCTTGCCGCTAAAGTCTTTGGCTTCGTACTATATAGCGGCGTTGACGTTGAATCATCCGTACGAGTTGCTCCACCTGTGAACGGCTAATTCCAATCCAGCTAGCATTCGTTTTGCGCGGGAAGCAGGTTCAGCTGGGCCAGGGTCCTTCGCTGTCGTGTAGAATAAAACGATCCATAAGGCGAAGCGGACCCGTCGATTTATATGCCAGGGTTGTACGCGGCGTCGCGTTGAGTGTTTCCGTGGTGTGTAAAGTTCGATGAGAGGTGGCCGTGACAGGATCGATGATTGTAAAAAATGAAGTTCGGAGAATCGCATCTTTCTTGGCTTGCGTTTGCCTTCTCGTTATCCCCGGAATTTCAGCGAATGCGCAGGCGGTGGATCCCTTGCCGTCGTGGGCCAATGGCGGCGTCAAGCAGGCGATCAAGGCGTTCGTTGCCGACGTCACGTCTGAAGGCGGAGCCAACTTTGTGCCGCGCGCGAAACGCATCGCTGTTTTTGATAACGATGGCACGTTGTGGAGCGAGAGGCCGTGGGTCCAGGGACTGTTCATCGAGCAGATGCTCCGGAATGCAGCAAAGAGAGATCCCTCGCTCGGCGACCAGCAGCCCTATAAGGCAGCCATCGAGAACGATAGGGAATTCTTCGAGAAAGGAGGGATGCGTGATTACCAGGTAGCAATCAGGCGCACGCTGACGGAATTGAATCGCGAGGATTTCGATGCAGAAGTACAGGCGTTCTTTGCATCCGCCCGTCACCCGGTTCTTGATGTGCCATTTCAACAGACTGTCTACCAGCCCGCGCTGGAACTCCTGGACTTCCTGAGAGCCAATGGATTCAAAACCTATATCTGTTCCGGCGGCGGTGTCGATTTCATGCGGGCGATGTCGGGCGATTTTTATGGCGTTGAGACAGACGAGGTTATTGGCACATCGTACAAAAAAGAGCTGCATGAAATCGATGGCAAGTGGGTTCTTGTGTCGACATCCGAGTTAAACACGTTCAACAACAAGGAGCAGAAAGCCGTCAACATCGATCTGCATATCGGCCAGCGCCCGCTGCTTGTAATGGGCAACGCGGGCGGAGCAGGTGATATCGGTATGCTGGGTTACTCGCAGGGAAGGGAGGGACTGTCACTCCAGTTGCTGATTGATCACAACGATGCGGCAAGAGAGTTTGCCTACGCCGAGGACGACAATGCATCGTTGAACGCGGCCAAGAAGAACGGCTGGCATGTGATCAGCATGAAGGATGACTGGTTAACGATTTATCCCCAGGGTGATAATTAACCCGGTTGACTTACGGTGGGCTAAAGCGATCTCACCTTCCCAAGGGCGCTATTCAACAGGTGCACTCAGCAGACTGCCGGACGAAGCGTTACCGCTGCCAATAGTTACGCGAATCAATTTCGGCACTGTGGCCTTCGCTATGCACCGGCGGGTTGTTGATGAGCCAATTTTGTTCGCGCATGCAGGTCCCTGAGAACAGCGAGTTCCTGTTCCGTTGGCGGCGGTGTTGTTTCGACATCATCGGCATAGCGAATTTCCCAACCAACGCTTTTCGCCATTTGTTCCCGCGTGACGCCGGGATGAAGCGAGACGACAGTAAATTCCCTGGTAGCCGGATCAGGCTTCCAGATCGCAAGATCCGTGATAAGCAGGGTTGGTCCCTTGGTTGTTAGTCCGATTTCTTCACGTGCCGTGCCGCCTGTGCCGTGTCCAAAAGAGGTAAAGAAATCGATTTTTTCCACGAACCCGCGTGTCGATTGTTGCATCGTGATGTAAATCTCACCGCAGGAGCCAGCGATTTCCGGCGCGCCACCGCCACCAGGCAGACGCACCTTTGGTGCGAAGTAGTCACCGATCACTGTCGTGTTGATATTGCCGAAGCGATCGAGTTGGGCCGCGCTCAGGAACCCGATCGTGATACGACCTCCCTGTAGCCAGTAGCGAAACATCTCCGGCACGGGCACAGTCGTTACGGCCGTATCACAGAGTTCCCCGTCACCGATGGACAGCGGCAGCACATCAGGTTTCGTGCCGATTGTGCCCGACTCGTAAATCAGCGTGATGTCGGGCGCATGTGTCAGGCGGGCGAGGTTGCAGGCCGCCGAAGGCGCACCGATTCCGACGAAACAAACGTCGTCATTCGATAATGCTCGCGATGCGGCGATCGTCATAAGCTCGACCGGCGTGTAATTGCTCATGTGCCGCTCCGGAGCGCCGCGACCCGCGAGACGAAAACCTTCGGTGTCTCGTCCAGCACATTGTCCTTCATCCATGCTGTAAACAATTCACGGTCTGCCGAAATCCGATCCCATTCGAGATAGAAACTGTTGTCACGGCCGTAATAGCCATGCGCATACGATGGATGGGCTGCACCGGGGACCTCACAGATCGCTGATACTGTCCAACCGGGCAGTATGCATGCATTCGGGTGAACGTCGAGATCGTCTACAACTTCTTCGACCGTCACGACGGCGTGCTTCGCGGCGAGTACGGCTTCTTTCTGCACGCCGACAATTCCCTCGACGAGTACGTTGCCATCCCGATCGGCTTTCTGTGCGTGGATGATCGAAACGTCGGGCCTGACTGCGCGCACGGCGGCCAGTTCCTCGCCGGAGAAGGGGCAGATTACCGTCTTTATGTCCTTGTTAACCTTTGGCAGGTCGGCGCCTTTGTAACCACGGAAAATGGCGCAATGAAGTCCTGACGCGCCAGCCTCGTAGGCATTGGCGAGGGCGGCATGCGAGTGCTCGCATATCTCGATCGGGTTTGGCCATGCGTTCTCGACCGCATCGCGCAGGCGATGTAACAAGCCGACACCCGGGTTGCCCGCGTAAGAAAAAACGATCCGCGATGCGCAGCCCATGCCGATCATCTGGTCGTAGATAATGTCCGGCGTCAGCCTGACCAGCGTAAGATTCCTGCGGCCCTGGCGGATCGCTTCATGTGCGGCTGCATGAGGGATCAGGTGAGTAAACCCTTCGAAAGCGACCTCGTCGCCGTCGTGCAGGAATTCGGCGATCGCGTCCCTCAACGGCATGAATTTCGCCATCAGAGGTTCCCTACTGCAAGAACCAACTCGGCGTCGATGCTTTGTGCATGGGCCAGGGTATTAGTGTCAAACCTGGCGCGAGTGCCGGTGAACGTCGAATTAAACTCCGATTGGTATTGCATTAGTTTATTTTTTTGCCTTCTCTTGGGTCGGCGCCGCGCCTTCAGCCTTCGTCGATTCAGGTTCGATCACGGCATCCTCAGTCAGTGAGCACGCAGTGTCCGGGATACTGGGTTGTTCGCCAAACGGCATCGCTGATGCTGCCGGCAATACGGATCCATTGTAATGGCCTGCCACAGGCTGGGCCTTTGTTTTCGCATCGTACACAGCCGCGATATTCATTTCATCCAGTAGTATTCAGGTTATCGCTTGCGGGATGTCCCCTGTCACGTGCGGTCGGAGGCCGGCGGATCACGCTGGCGACAGATCTGTGCGAAAGCGATTGTGGGATCGTCGATCCAGGTATCTCGCCTAACATTCAGTTGCAACCGGCAAACGCGCCCGCTTAGACTGGGTACCAGACAACAAGACGAATAATAGCGCCGGCTTATCCTGACCAGTTTGGCGACCAACGGGCGTGCAACGATGAAATTACCGGCTTACGCCAGCGAGATACTGATTGGCGACGAATGGCGTCGTGCCAGCGGTGGTGGCGTTTTACCATTGGAGAACCCGTCAACCGGCCAGGTGATCGGGGAGATTGCCGCCGCACAAGCGGCCGATATCGATGCAGCGGTTACTGCAGCGCAAACTGCGTTGGATGGCTCGTGGGGCAATCTGAGCGCGGTGGAGCGCGGGAGGTTACTGACACGCATGGGCCTGGCCGTTGCCGACCAGGTCGAGTCACTGGCAGAACTGGAAGCGCTCGATGTCGGAAAGCCGTTGAAACAGGCGCGCGCCGATGCGTTGGCGCTTGCCCGCTATCTCGAGTTTTACGGCGGTGCTGCCGACAAGTTTCATGGCGAAACGATTCCCTACCTCAACGATTACACGGTCTACACGCTGCGCGAACCCCACGGCGTAACCGGCCACATCATTCCCTGGAATTACCCGATGCAGATCATCGGCCGTTCCGTCGTCGCTGCGCTGGCAGCCGGCAATGCCGCGGTGCTGAAACCGGCGGAGGAGGCCTGCCTGACGGCGCTGGCTTTTGCGCGAATCGCCATGGATGTCGGTCTTCCGGCGGGCGCGCTCAATGTGGCGCCAGGCACGGGCCTGGACGCCGGCGCGGCCCTCGCGGCCCACCCGGGCGTCAATCATGTCTCGTTTACCGGTTCAACGGAGGTCGGTATTGCCGTGCAGTCTGCCGCGGCCCGGAACACCGTGCCGGTCACGCTGGAGCTTGGTGGAAAGTCCCCGCAACTGGTGTTTGACGATGCCGACCTGGATGCCGCCCTGCCATATCTCGTGAATGCCGGAGTGCAGAATGCGGGGCAGACCTGTTCGGCCGGGTCGCGAATACTTGTGCAGAAGGGTGTGTACGATCAGCTTGTAAGCCTGCTGGCAAAAAGATTCGGGGCGCTTCGAGTTGGTCCGGCGGTCGACGACCGGGACGTTGGCCCGCTCATTTCCGCAAAGCAAAAGGCACTGGTGTCGGATTTTATTGACCGTGGTAAAGAGAGCGGTCTCGAAATCGCGGCTGAAGGGACCATTGTCGAGAATGCGCCTGCGGATGGGCATTACGTTCGGCCAACCCTGTTCGTCGGTGTCGACTCCGATCATGAACTCGCACAGCAGGAAATATTTGGCCCGGTTGTCGTGGTCATTCCTTTTGTTGACGAGGAAGAGGCGGTTCGCATCGCAAACGGCGCTCAGTACGGATTGGTCGCCGGAGTCTGGACGCGTGACGGAGCCCGGCAGATGCGCCTGGCCAGGAGACTGCGCGCAGGCCAGGTATTCATTAACAATTATGGTGCCGGTGGTGGCGTAGAGCTGCCGTTTGGCGGGGTCGGTCGATCCGGTCATGGTCGTGAAAAGGGTTTTGAAGCGTTGTACAGTTTTACGACTTTAAAAACAGTTGCGGCGTTGCATGCCAAGGGAAGCAATTGAATGAAACTGCTGGGTAAGTCAGCCATTGTCACGGGTGGCGCATCCGGTTTCGGTGCGGGAATCGTGCGTCGCTTCGTGGAAGAGGGCGCTCGTGTATTCATTGCGGACATCAATGGTGAGGCCGCTATCGAATTGGCAGCCGAGTTGGGCGAGGCGGCTACCGGTTTGAAAGTAAATGTTGCCGACCCTGGCGACGTGGCGATGCTGGTAAAGACCGCTACCGGATCCGCGGGTGGCATCGATATCCTTGTGAACAACGCCGGCGTTGGTCACAAACCGCAGCCAATGGAGAGTTTGTCCGAAGAAGAATTCGATCGGCTTTTCGACGTGAATATCAAGTCGATCTACCTGACCGCGCGGGCGGTGGTGCCGGTCATGAAAGAGAATGGTTCTGGTGCAATTCTGAATATCGGTTCGACAGGCGGCGTCAGTCCACGTCCAAATCTCACCTGGTACAACGCATCGAAAGGGTGGGTGATCACGGCGACTCGTTCAATGGCTATCGAACTGGCTGGTTCCGGTGTGCGGGTTAATGCGCTCAACCCGGTGGCGGGCGAGACACCGCTTCTGAAAACATTCATGGGGGAAGATACGCCGGAAATACGGGCAAAGTTTCTTGCCTCGATACCGCTTGGGCGGTTTTCGACCCCCGAAGACATGGGAGCGGCAGCATGCTTTCTGTGCTCGGATGATGCGTCCATGATTACCGGAGTGGCATTAGAGGTAGACGGTGGACGCTGTATCTGAATTGAAATCAAATCGCCAGTTCGGCTTGCTGGTTCTTCCCGGCGACGGGATTGGTCCGGAGATTGTCGATCAGGCTTTGCGAATCGTTGCCTGGTTCGGCGATTACCTTGGTGTGCGATTCAATATCGAACAGGCGCTGGTTGGCGGGGCCTCGATTGACGAGCATGGCGAGCCGATAACCGAAACGGTAATGGAAAAAGCATTGCGGGCTGATGCAGTCCTTTTCGGCGCTGTCGGTGGCCCGAAATGGGATCACCTCCCGAGGGCCGTCCGGCCTGAAATGGGTATTCTGCGTTTGCGAAAAGACCTGGACCTGTTTGCGAATTTACGTCCGGCCGTGAATTTCCCCGAAATTGTCGGGGCATCCTCGTTGCGGCCGGAGTTGGTAGATTCGATCGATATCATGATCGTCAGGGAAAGTACTTCCGGCGTTTATTTTGGCGAGCCACGCGGCATAAAGACCGACGAAAAGGGACTGCGCAGCGCCGTCGACACCCAGGCTTACAGCGAGACGGAAATTGAGCGAGTTTGCCGGGCGGCATTTGAAATCGCACGCCGACGTGGCAGCCGTCTGTGCTCGGTGGACAAAGCGAATGTGATGGAGACCGGTGTGTTGTGGCGATCAGTCGTCACCGAAATCGGCCAAGAGTACGCGGATGTAGAACTGAGCCACATGTACGCCGACAACTGTGCGATGCAACTGTTGCGCGAACCGAAGCAGTTCGACGTCATCGTGACCGATAATCTGTTCGGCGATATATTGTCTGACGAAGCCGCCGCATTAAGTGGATCACTGGGCCTGCTACCTTCCGCTACACTGGATATGGCCGATCCAAAAAGGCCCCGACGAGCGCTCTACGAGCCGATCCACGGAACGGCCCCTGACATTGCCGGCAAGGGTATTGCCAATCCACTGGCTTCGATCCTGTCGTTCGGGATGTGCCTTGAGTATTCGCTCAACGAACCTGCCGCGGCTGGCATGCTTAAGCAATCGATCAATCGCGCGCTCGCACAGGGCCTTAGAACCGCAGACATAGCTGTCTTCGGCGAAGAAGTGGTAAGTGGCGAGGCAATTACCGATGCCATACTTGCCGGCCTCGATGAGGTGACAGCAGGTACGCAGAAGGCGCTGCAATCGTGACACCGACATTGCAACAAGCACTGGACCGGATAGATGACCGGGTTGACGACCTGGTTGAACTGACACGCGACCTCATTCGATTTCCGACCATCAACCCGCCCGGTGAAGCGTACCAGCCCTGCGCCGAATTCATCGGCAAGCGATTGGCGAAAAAGGGATTCGACATTGAATACGTGCGCGCCACTGGAGCGCCTGGCGACAGCGATCACTACCCGCGGGTGAATGTCATCGCCAGGCGGGAGGGATCCAGGCCCGGTCCTTGCGTTCACTTTAATGGCCACATCGATGTGGTTGAAGTCGGATCGGGATGGACGGTGCCACCATTCGACGGGCTTGTTCGGGACGGCAGGGTATACGGTCGCGGCGCTTGCGATATGAAAGGAGGGCTGGCATCGGCAATTATTGCTGTCGAAGCCCTGATCGAGGCCGAGCCGGACTATCCCGGAACGATCGAAATATCGGGCACAGTTGACGAGGAATCAGGCGGCTTCGGTGGGGTGGCCTATCTTGCCGGGAAAGGCTGGTTTTCAGCGCCGCGCGTAAATCACGTCATCATTCCAGAGCCGTTAAACGTTGATCGTGTCTGTATCGGGCATCGTGGTGTCTGGTGGGCGGAAATCGAAACCCGGGGCCGCATGGCTCACGGTTCGATGCCGTTTCTGGGGGATTCGGCGATTCGTCATATGGCGGCCGTACTGGAACGATTCGAGCGAGAGCTGTACCCGATGCTTGCTGCACGCCATTCCGATATGCCCGTTGTGCCAGATGGCGCCCGACAGTCGACCCTGAATATCAATTCGCTGCATGGCGGACAGGGAGAAGAACACGAAGGACTGCCTGCACCCTGTGTCGCGGATTCCTGCAGGATGATCATCGATCGACGTTTCCTGATCGAGGAAAGCCTGGCACAGGTCAAGGCAGAGGTGACTGACATCCTTGATGACCTCGCGAAGAGCCGCCCTGGTTTTCAATTCGACATTCGGGAAATGTTTGCGGTTGAGCCGAGCATTTCTGACAGGAATGGTGCAGTCGCAACCACCACGGCCGCTGCCATCCTTGAAGTCCTGGCTGTCGAGCCGGCCATTGTCTGTTCTCCCGGTACCTACGATCAAAAACATGTCGATCGCATTGGTAAATTGAAAGACTGCATTGCATACGGACCGGGCCAGCTTGACCTTGCTCACCAGCCGGATGAGTGGGTCGGTATCGACGATATGATTTCGGCCGCCAAAGTCATGGCGTTGACAACATCGCGCCTGCTCAGACGAACGGCCTGACGGCGATCGCAGTGTTGCGATCCGGCATATCCTGATGAAGGGAATGGCGAACGCACTAAGCGTCGTGCTGCTCGCACTGGGCAGTAACTTCGTGCTGCAGAATATCAGCGTGGCGGACGAGCTCATTCTCGGAGTGCCGCTGGAGCCGCCGAATCTCGACCCAACATCCGGTGCAGCTGCTGCGGTGGACTCAATCGTTTACGGAAACATATTCGAGGGCCTCACCAGGATTACCCAGTCCGGCGATGTTGCTCCTGCTTTGGCGGATTCCTGGGACATCTCTTCTGATGGACTGATTTATCGATTCGATCTTCGTCGCGATGTCCGTTTTCATGATGGTACGGAGTTCGATGCGAATGACGTGAAGTTTTCGCTTGACCGCGCGCTTGCACCGGATTCCACGAATGCCCAGAAGGCACTACTGAGCCCGATCAGTTCTGTCGAGGTGAACAGCCCGTATTCCGTCACGCTCACGCTCGATCATCCATCGAGCACGCTTTTGTATTTCCTCGGCTGGGGTGATGCCGTGATCGTCGCCCCTGAAAGTGCCGCCAACAATGCAAGCAGTCCAATCGGTACCGGACCGTTCAGGTTTTCGAACTGGAGAAGAGGAGACTCGATTCGACTGGAAAGGAACCCGGAGTACTGGGGACCCGTTCCGCAACTTGACAGTGTCGTGTTCAAATTCATCGGGGACCCGGCTGCGGCATTTGCATCGATGAAAGCGGGCGACATTGATGCATACCCTAATTACCCCGCACCCGAGAATATCGCCGAATTTGAAAGTGATCCGAACTTCAAAGTGGTTGTGGGCGCAACCGCGGGTAAAGTCATCATGGCGATCAACAACCAGAGACCGCCATTCGATAACCGCCTGGTGCGGGCAGCGATTTCGCACGCGATCGATCGCGACGCCGTTATTGACGGAGCCATGTTCGGATTCGGCCAGCCAATCGGCAGCCACTACACGCGTCAGAGCCGCGCCTATATTGATCTTACCGATCGCTATCCCTATGACATCGAGAGGGCGAAGTCGTTATTGGCGGAGGCCGGTTATCCGGATGGTTTTTCGGCGTCGCTGCGTTTGCCTCCACGACCCTATGCCCGACGCTCGGGCGAGATTATTGCGGCACAGTTGGCCACCATCGGAATTCGCCTCGAGATCGAGAATCTCGAGTGGGCGCAATGGCTTGACCAGGTATTCAGCCGCCACGAATATGACCTGACGATCATCGAACATATAGAGCCGATGGATATCGGTATTTACGGGCGTGACGAATATTATTTCGGTTATTCCAGCGCGGAGTTCAAGTCACTTCTGGCACAGTCCGAAATTGAAACCGATGAACGCGCCAAAGACGATTTGTTGCGGCGGATTCAAACGAAGATCGCGGATGATGCGGTCAATGTTTTCCTGATTCAATCTGCTCAACTCGGTGTGTGGAAGGCCAATCTCCGCGGTTTGTGGGTTGATACACCGATACCGGCCAATATTGTCGCATCGGCCTATTTCGAGGGTGGCGGTTCGCCTGGCCAGGCTGGACGGTCAATCGGCACCTCTTATTCGTCCTGGGTAAAACTTGTCATTCCGCTGGTGCTTATCGCTTTGTTCGCGCTGACGATGCGTCATATGGGTGCTGCCTATCTTTTGGGGCGCCTGGGCTCTCATGCAGGCACGCTCCTGGCGGCGTCCGTCGTCATTTTTGTACTGATCCAGGTCGTCCCGGGAGACCCGGCCGCTTACATGATGGGTATGAATGCAAGCCCGGAGTCGGTTGCTGCGTTACGTGAGCAAATGGGGCTCGATGCGCCTGCGCCGGAACGCTACTTCGCCTGGTTGGGTGGCCTCGTGACGGGCCAGTTTGGCACGAGCTACACGTACATGGTTCCGGTTGGTGAACTGATTGCCGAGCGTTTGCAGGTGTCAGCCCCGCTCGCGCTGCTCGCAATGGCGCTTTCCCTGGCCATAGCACTCCCTGTGGGCATTATTGCTGCAAGCCGCAGGGGCAGCGCTATTGATACAGCGCTTAATGCAATCATGCAGGTGGGTGTGGCATTGCCGAATTTCTGGATCGGCCTGTTGTTGATTCTCGTATTTTCGACGCAACTGCATTGGTTTGCTGCCGGTGGATTCGTTGGATGGAATGCCGGCTTCATTCCCGCGCTTAAAGGCCTGTTGCTGCCGGCGGTTGCGCTGGCTGCGCCACAGGCAGCGATCATCGCGCGCGTGTTGCGAACTGCGTTGCTGGATACGATGAACGAGGACTACGTGCGTACTGCGCGCGCAAAGGGTCTTTCCTGGCGGCAATCCCTGTGGCGCCACGCATTACGCAACGCGATGATTCCGGTCCTGACAATTATCGGTCTGCAACTTCCGTTTCTGCTGGCAGGCGGGATCATTATCGAAAACGTGTTCTCGTTGCCCGGACTCGGTCGGCTGGTCTTCCAGGCAATAACCCAGCGCGACCTGATTGTCGTGCAGAGTGTTGTTATCGTTCTCGTGTTTGCCGTCGTAACCGTGACATTCCTGATCGATATTGCCTACACCGTCGTCGATCCGCGCCTGAGGAAATCGACCCGATGACCGATCGTGAATTCGTGCGGGAAGTACCTCCGGACCCAGGCAACGGGCGCGTGATCGCCCCGGAACTCGCCTTCAATATGGCCACGGGTCTGCGAATCGGCGTTTTTATGGTTGTCGCGATCGTCACCGCTGCCCTGGTCTCGTTTGCCTGGACGCCTTATGACGTCGAGGCAATAGACATCCCGGGTAAACTGCTGGCGCCATCGTTGACGCATCCGTTCGGAACGGATCACTTTGGACGAGATGTCCTGTCGATGATCATGGTGGGTGCGCGAAACTCGCTCGCCGTTGCTTTGGTCGCGGTTGGAATCGGCGCCGGTATCGGTGTACCGCTGGGGTTGCTGGCTGCGGCAAGGAAGGGCCTGGTCAGCGAATCAGTCATGCGTATGAATGACCTGATTTTCGCTTTTCCCTCGTTGTTGATGGCCGTGATGATTACGGCGGTGTACGGGCCTGGTGCCATCAACGCCATCATCGCAATTGGCATTTTCAACATACCGGTGTTTGCGCGAGTGACGCGCGGCGCGGCTCTGAGCTTGTGGGCCAGGGAGTACATCCTGGCAGCAAGAGTTGCCGGAAAGGGACCATTCCTGATTTCAGTTCAGCATATCCTGCCGAATCTGCGGGGGCTCTTGATTGTGCAGGCGGCCATCCAGTTTGCACTTGGCGTTGTTGCGGAGGCGGGCCTGTCCTACGTGGGGCTGGGGGCGCAGCCACCATTGCCAAGCTGGGGCAGGATGCTGAGCGAGGCACAAACCATGATCGGTTTTGCGCCCTGGCTTGCCATATTTCCCGGCCTGGCAATCATGATGCTGGTTTTCGGCTTCGGACTGATCGGCGATGGCCTGAACGATCACCTCGACCCAAGAATCAGGCGCGGGCGTTGAGGGGGGCTTTAAATGACGCTTCTTGATATCAAGGCGTTGAGCGTGTCCATCAACGAGGTACCGGTTCTGGACTCGGTATCGATGGAACTTAAGGCAGGTGAGATTCTCGGCCTGGCCGGGGAGTCGGGTTCAGGGAAGACGATGACGGCCCTGGCGATTGCCGGGCTCTTGCCTGTTCGCGCCGAGATGTCGGGACAAGTGATACTCGATGGCGTGCATTTGCCGAACGCAGACGAGCGCGAATACTGCGGCATCCGGGGAAGGGATATTGGCATCGTTTTCCAGGAGCCGATGACGGCACTCAATCCGGTGATGACCATCGGTGACCAGGTGGCGGAAACGGTGCGTGTACATCGCAAGGTTTCGCGTCACGAGGCTCGCCTGCTGGCTCGGGAAACGCTGGAAAAGGTCGGCCTGCCTTCGTCACGATTTCCGCTGGACCGGTATCCACATAACCTGTCGGGCGGCCAGAGACAGCGCGTCGCAATCGCGATTGCGATTGCACTCAAACCGAAGTTGCTGATCGCAGACGAGCCGACAACGGCGCTTGACGTCACCACGCAGGCAGAAATTCTGGCGCTATTCAGGAAACTGGTTTGCGATGATGGTGTCGGGCTCGTTCTGGTTACGCATGATCTCGCCGTAATCGCAGAAACAGCGGACCGGGTTGCGGTGATGAAAGCGGGCAGTATCGTCGAGCAGGGAGCCGTTGCGAAGATATTCAAGGCGTCGAAAGTGCCCTATATCAGGAAGCTGATGGAGAACGCGGTCCATGTTCCTGAACGCACTTCGAGGAAAATTGGTGACACCCCGGTCCTGGAAACCTGCAATATCGTCCGCGAATATGCCGGAGCGCGAACGTTCTTTGGACCGGTCAAAGCACTGCGTGCGGTTGATGATGTCAGTTTCCGGATCTTCCCCAACGAGACCGTTGGACTGGTGGGTGAATCGGGATGTGGCAAATCAACCCTCTTGCGAACCATTCTGGGTCTCGATCAGGCTCAGTCCGGGGAGGTTCGTGTTTTTGGTCAGGTATTTCCTCCGCGACGGAATAAGGAACTGCGCCAGCTGAGGCAGCGCATACAGGTCGTATTCCAGGACCCGTTCGGTACCTTCGATCCACGCTGGCGGGTCGAGCAGCTTGTCACCGAAAACTTTCACTTGTTTGATTCGCCCTTAACGCGCGGGGATGCGAGGAAAAGAGTCGATGAAACGCTCGAACGGGTTGGTTTGAATTCCTCCGATGCGAAACGATATCCGCATGAGTTTTCCGGCGGGCAGAGGCAACGAATCGCAATTGCGCGAGCCCTCATCACCGAACCGGCGATCATTGCGCTGGACGAAGCGGTATCGGCACTCGATGTTTCAATCAGGGCGCAGATTCTCGATTTACTTGCTGAATTGTCGGACCGGCTCGGCATGTCTTATCTTTTCGTCACGCATGACCTGTCGGTGGCCAGGTCCATCACTGACAGGATATTGGTTATGAAAGACGGTCGCATCGTCGAGCAAGGACGAACGGCAGACGTTTTCGATAATCCGAGTCATCCTTACACGGCGGAGCTACTCGGCGCGGTACCTGATCTCAACCGGGCGTTGTCGGGTTCGGTGGCCGGATCGACATAGTTCCGGAATTTGAATAATGTGGCCGCACAGGAAGTACCGGTAATGCCGTTTCCCTTGCTCCGCGACGGGGACAATGGGTCAGAATGTAATCGAAGAGTGCAACCAGACAAGGGAAACGAAGATGAATCGGAGAAACCTCCTTGGTGCCCTGGCGGGAATCACCGCGACAGGGTTGGCCGGAAAAGCCGCAGCAAGCTCAGGAACTGCGCCCACGGTCGCTGTCGGGCAGAGCGCTGGCGCAGCCGCAAGAGCGTCCCGGACCGGGCCCCGTAACCTGATTACCGATGTTGCCGGGCTGAAAGTGGGCCAGGCCGATGATGCCGAGATCAAGACGGGTGTTACCGTGATCATCCCGGACAAAGCGGCAGTTGCCGCCTGCGATGTGCGCGGTGGCGGGCCCGCGACCCGCGAGACGGATGCCCTCTCGGCCGAAAATCTCGTGCAGGAGGTTGATGGAATTGTCCTGTCTGGTGGCTCGGTCTATGGAATGGCAGCGGCAGATGGCGTCGCGGCCTGGATGGGAGCCCGCGGACGAGGTTTTGCGATGCGGGCTACTCCCGGGATTCCACCCTCGCCAATTCTTCCCACCGCATGTCTTTACGACCTCGCCAACGGTGGCGACAAGGCCTGGGGAGAGGATCCGCCGTATCGCAGGCTGGGGGTGCGTGCACTGGAGGCGATATCCAGCGATTTTTCTCTTGGCACGGCGGGTGCCGGGTACGGTGCAAACTCTGGTGGCCTGAAAGGCGGGACCGGATCTGCCTCGGCCTTGTCCGCGGACGGGATTACGGTAGGTGCCCTCGTGGCAGTCAACAGCCTGGGTTCCGCGGTTGCGCCCGGGGGCAAGTTGTTCTGGGCGGCTCCCGTAGAGTTGGATGGCGAATTCGGCGGTCTCGGTACAGACGGCCTGGCAGCCGGTCCGGAGGACTACGGACGGGCAATGAGGCCACGGGCCAATACCACGCTGGCTTGTATCGCCACCGATGTCGCGCTGACCCGGGTCGAGATGCAGCGCATTGCGATCATGGCCCAGGATGGCCTGGCTCGCGCGTTGCGTCCCGCGCACGCTCCTTTCGACGGTGACGTTGTGTTTGCTATTTCAACCGCGCAGCAGCAAGCGCCGGAAAATATGCCGCGCGCATTTCTTGTGACCCGACTCGGCGCGCTGGCCGCCGATGTCCTTGCACGTTCAATTGCGCGTGCGATTTACGAGGCGACCGCATTGCCTGGTTCCGAAATACCTGCCTGGCGCGATCTGTAAAAGACGCTCGCCGGCGATCGGCAGGCCAGCGATTCGAGTTCTCGCGGTAGTATCGGGGTAGCAGGTTGCTCCGAGTGTGCGGCTACGCTGGTTAGCTGCGTTGTACGCAATTGTCGCAGCTAAAAATGCCGGTCCTTACGTGCTACTTTAGCCCGGCAACCTATCGGGGGATCAAACGTGAAGATCAGGGCATTTATCTGTGCATTTCTGCTGGCGAACGTAATCACCGCCGGATTTTTTTCACCCAGCCTGGTTAGCGCCAGCGACACCGTTAACCCGGAATTGTTTTCGGGGCTGAAGTGGCGGGAGATTGGCCCGTGGCGAGGCGGGCGGGTCACCGCGGTGACCGGCGTGCCTGGTAATGACCGGCTCTATTACATGGGCGCGGCCGGCGGTGGCGTCTGGAAAACAGACAATGCCGGCATCACCTGGAAAAACATTTCCGACGACTATTTTAACGTGGGAACGATCGGCGCACTCGCCGTGGCGGAGTCGGATAACAACATAATTTATGCGGGAACGGGTGAGGCGCCGATTCGTGGCGTGACAACAAGTCACGGTGACGGCATGTACAAGTCGACCGATGCCGGTGAGACCTGGACTCATATTGGACTGCCGGACGCGGGCCAGATAGCGCGCATCATTGTTCATCCGAATGATCCGAATCTTGTCTACGTCGGCGTCCAGGGCCAGATATGGGGACCAAGCGAAGAGCGCGGTGTCTATCGAAGCAAGGACGGTGGCGACAGTTGGGAGGCTATCCTCCAGGTCGACGACGAGACAGGCGCGACCGACCTTTCCATGGATCCTTCGAATCCGAGAATTCTCTACGCGGCCATGTGGGAGCATGGTCGCAAGCCCTGGTTTATCAAGTCTGGCGGTACCGCGGGAGGTATCTTCAAGTCCCGCGATGCTGGCGACACGTGGGAAAAACTGTCGGGAGGTTTGCCGGAACTGATCGGCAAGATAGGCCTGGATGTATCTGCCAGCAAGCCCAGTCGAATATATGCAATTGTCGAGGCAGAACCCGGCAAGGGCGGACTTTATCGCAGCGATGACTATGGCAAAACATGGTCGCTCAAGAACGGCGAGCGGGTGCTCTGGACGAGATCCTGGTACTACATGCACCTGAAAGCGGATCCGCAGAATGAAAACACGGTCTGGGTGCTGAACGCGCCCATCATGAAGTCCATCGATGGTGGCGTTACCTTCGAAAAGAAATCCACGCCACATGGAGATCATCACGATCAGTGGTTCAACCCGGATAACAGCGACAACATGATCAACGGCAATGACGGCGGAGCGACGATTACCTTCGACGGGGGTGAGTCGTGGTCCAGCATCATGAACCAACCCACCGCCCAGTTTTACCGCGTCGCCACGGATAACCAGTTTCCGTACCGTATTTATGGCGGGCAGCAGGACAACTCGACGGTGTCTATTGCCAGTCGAACTTTTGACCGCGGGATTGGCCACGAAGACTATTATTCAGTCGGCGGTGGCGAGAGCGCGCACATAACGTTTGATGAAAATAATCCGCGGTTGATTTATGCGACGTCGATCAACGGGACGCTGACCGAATATGACCACGAGACAAAACGGATGCGCCCTATCAAGCCATATCCCGAATATGTCTATGGACAGCAATCGAAGGATCTCAAATATCGCACAAACTGGAATGCGCCGATGGCCTCGTCTCCGCACGATCCGTCGATTCTGTACTACGGCACCCAGTACGTATTGCGCAGCGCTGATCGCGGAGTGACATGGACAGAAATCAGTCCCGACCTGACGAAGAATGAAGTCGACAAGCAGGGACTCAATGGCGGGCCCCTGACGGCGGAAAATGTCGGGGCGGAATTCTATGGCACGATTTTCTATATTGTGGAGTCGCCGCATGAGTCCGGAACGATCTGGGCAGGCAGCGATGACGGGCTGCTGCACGTAACGCGGAATAATGGCGAAACATGGGATAACGTTACACCTGCAAATCTTGGTGGTGCCCAGGTAAACGCGATAGAGATTAGCCCGAATGATGCTGGCACGGTTTATGTTGCCGTTGCCGGCTACAAGATGAACGATTTCCGACCGCAAATTTTCAAGGGTACGGACTACGGTCGAACCTGGAGAAAGATCAGCGGCGATCTGCCCAACAAGAATTTTGTGCGCGTGGTTCGGGAGGACCCTGATCGACCCGGGATGCTTTATGCGGGAACGGAGGGCGGCATGTACGTGTCATTCGACGACGGTGCCCACTGGCAGGCGCTGGATCTGAATCTGCCACCGGTCCCGATCACTGACCTCGCATTCCGTCAGGACAATCTCGTTGCGGCGACGCAAGGTCGCGGATTCTGGGTGCTGGACGATCTGTCAGTCATGCGTCAGGCGAGCGACGCTCTCGCGAATAAAGAGCTTCACCTATTCACGCCGGATGTGACGGCGATGATTCGAGGCGGCAGATCCAGTGGCGCTAACGAAGGCAGCAATCCGGCGTCGGGGGCTGTGCTGTCCTATTACATTGCCGACGATCAGGACGGACCGCTAACGATTGACATTACGGACAGCAGCGGCAACCTCGTGCGCAGTTATTCTAGCGAGGAAGGGGACTTCGAAAGGTGCGTAATCGGTAACATGGTTACGCGAACAAGGAGTGAAATAGAATACCCGTCCATAGAAAAAGGCCTTAACCAGTTTGCCTGGGATATGCGCCTGACGGGTCTTAATTGCATCGATGACGTCAAGTTGTTTGCAGGCTTCGACGGGGCGAGCGTGATACCCGGAAAATATCGTGTGCGGATTTCGGTTGGCGATGCGGCCAGTGAAGCGGAATTGACATTGCTTCCGGATCCCCGTGAGGAAGCCTCGGACGATGCCTATCGTTTCCTGGCGGAAAAACGTCGGGAGTCAACGGCTCTTCTGAATGAGTTGCTCGACAACCTTGCAATCGCACGCAAAGCGCGAAGTCAGATTGAAATGCTGCTTGAAGATTATCCAGGCGCTGTCGAGTTGCAGACTATAGGTAACCAGGCGATTGATCGGTTGACTGTGTGGGAAAACAAGGTCACGCAAACCCAGTACGAGGCTCTTGAGGACGAGGATAATCTGCCTCCCATGCTGGACGTTCATATGCGCCATGTCCTTGACGTCATTGATCGTGCTGGTGCCCCGGTATCTGAAGGCTCCCTGCTGAGACTGTCTGACCTGGAGTATCAGTGGCAAGACCGGAAATCGGAACTCCGGTCGATCAGCAGTTCTGACATTGCCGCAATCAACGATTGGGCGAACTCCAATGGAGTGGCGCATGTGACCACGAACAACGAGCTATAGCGGTGAGTGGAACTTCGTGCTGTCAGGCGGTTTTGGACGTATCGATGTTTGAGTGGCCGCGGCGATACGCCTGGCGCTTGGCAAAAATGGTTGCGCCATAGACGATACTGAGGAGGCCACAACCAATATAGAGTGGTGCCCCTGGAGCGGTCAGGCCGATATACAGGGTGCCCGAAATGAACAGTACGCCGCCTACGATGCAGGCGTAGGGCAAGCTTTCATAAATCGGGCCGGGAATCCACATGGTCTGGTTCACTTCAGGTCAGTTCATTCAGCCGCAACAATGCCGGGTTTTGCCCGTAAAAACAGTGCGAGCATTCACAGGCCGCGAAAGCCCCGGCGTCGGTGACTGGTATTCTGTGACCAGGGTCACATTTTCCCATCCATGCGGCGGCGTCCGGCCACGTTACTTTTTGTGATGCTCGCGGATGAAATCACCGAGCAGTTCGAACTCGGCATCGCGCATACTGCCCTTTCGCCAGACAAGCCCGATCGTACGAAAACTCTTGTCGTCGAGCTCGTACATTTTGACGCGTGTATTTTTGAGCAGTGATGAGCCACGAGCCATTTCCGGAAGGAAAGTAATCCCCAGGTCAGCATCGACCATTTCGATAAGTGTCAGCAGGCTGCTGGCTGAAAATCGACTGACCTTTTCCGTATTCCTTACTCTGCAGGCAGCAAGCGCATGGTCGCGCATGCAATGGCCGTCTTCCAGGAGCAGCACACTCTCGGACTGCAGCCGGTTAAAGCGATATTTTTCCGGGTCTATAAACGCAGTTCCGGGTTTGGCAGCCAGGCAAAACCTATCCTTGAAAAGGGGTGATGACACGGTGCTTCTAAGCTCGTAAGGCAACGCGAGTATCAGTACATCGAGTTCCCCGTCGAGAAGCTTTGCGTGTATCCGGTCGGTCTGATCTTCGGTCAAAAACAGTCGAAGTTCCGGGAATGTCTTTCTGAGACGAGGTAGCAGCGCGGGCAGGAGAAATGGCGCGATAGATGGAATGATGCCCAGTCTCAGGGGGCCGGATAAAGGTTTTCGTCTTTGCCCCGCCATCTCCACGAGGCTTTCTACATCCCGCAGGCAGAGGAGCGCCTGGGTCGCCACCTCCTGTCCAATGGCGGTGATCGTCACTTGCCGGTTGGTCCTGTCGATGAGCTGTACATCGAGTGCCGATTCGAGATCCTGGATTGCAGTACTGAATGCTGACTGGGAGACAAAACACGCTGCAGCGGCGCGCCCAAAATGCCCCTCATCGCACAGACTGACGAAGTAGCGAAGTTGCTTGATTGTCGGATAAATCATCGTGCGACTGATTGTAATCGAAAAAAGCGATTAATACGACAGTAAAAATCGGATTTACGAATCATCAGACCGGCTTTAATCTTGACCGCAGTTGAGGAACACGAGGAACAGAGATGACCATAGATATAGGGTTAAGCGACGCAGAGAGGCAGAGCATTGCCGATCACCTGTCCAGGCTACTGGCTGACAGCTATACGCTGTACCTGAAGACCCACAATTATCACTGGAACGTCACGGGTCCGATGTTCAGTACGCTGCATACGATGTTTGAAACTCAGTACACGGAGCTCGCAACCGCAGTAGATGAAATTGCCGAGCGGATCCGGGCGCTTGGGGTGACTGCGCCGGGTTCCTACCGCGAGTTCTCCAGGTTGACGAGTATCGAGGAATCTAAAGGTGGCGAGTCCGCTGAAGAAATGATTCGTGGTCTCGTCGACGGGCAGGAAGCAATCGTGCGGACGGCCAGGAAAGCGTTTCCGGCAGCCGATTCAGCCGGCGACGAACCGACGGCCGACCTGCTTACTCAGCGTATGCAAATTCACGAAAAGAATGCGTGGATGCTTCGCAGCATGCTGGATAAATAACTTCTAAATTTTGATTAACTTGTTGGAGAAAAAAATGTTTGTATCTAAAGAAGGACAGCGCGTACCAAATGTTACGTTCAGGACACGCGCCGATAACGAGTGGAAGAACATCACCACCGACGATGTTTTTGCAGGCAAATCCGTGATCGTATTTTCACTGCCAGGCGCATTTACACCGACATGCTCATCGTCACATGTGCCGCGCTTCAGCCAGCTCGCACCAACGTTCAGGAAGCTCGGTATTGACGACATTATTTGCGTGTCCGTTAACGACGCTTTCGTAATGAATGAGTGGAAAGAGACTCAGCACGCTGACGACATTTCGTTTATCCCTGACGGGAACGGTTCGTTTACTGACGGCATGGGTCTCCTCGTGAACAAGGAAGATCTTGGCTTTGGCAAACGCTCATGGCGCTACTCGATGCTTGTTCGTGACGGAGTGATCGAAAAAATGTTTATTGAGCCGGAGCAGCCGGGCGATCCGTTCGAGGTTTCCGATGCCGATACGATGCTTGCATACATCGCTCCCGGCAAGCAGGCGCCATTGGACGTGACGGTTTTCTCCAGGCCAGGCTGTCCGCACTGCGCGCGTGCCAAGGGAATGCTGAGAGACGCGGGCATTGAGTTCGAATCGCTCGAGCTTAACAGGGACTTTTCGGATCGCACCCTGCGAGCAGTAAGCGCGGCTAAGACCGTCCCGCAGATTTTCGTCAACGGGCAACTGGTTGGCGGCTCGGATGATCTCGGCAACTGGCTGGCAGAACGACAGGATCGAGCGGCCTGAAGATCAATGCAACGGGGATCCCGGTGAGATATCCGGGATCTTCGTTACCCCGCGAAACAAATGTTCATACTTGCCATTGAGGCTTATTCCTTTAGCCTTTATGCTCATTCGCCCGCCGTTGGGATGAGTCAGACAGGAGCCGGTACAGGTGAGCATGCAGATTTCCGATAAATCATTATTAAAGACCCAGGCGTATATCAATGGCCAATGGGTTGATGGCGATGATGGCAGTACATTTTCAGTAACCAATCCCGCCAATGGCCAGGCTATTGCCGAGGTAGCCTCCTGCGGCACGGCTGAAACGAGACGGGCGATTGAAGCCGCAGAGTCGGCAATGGTTGATTGGCGGGCGCGCAGTGCCAAGGATCGTGCAGCGATTCTGCGGAAATGGTTCAACCTGATGGTCGAGGCCCAGGAGGATCTTGCACAGATCCTTACCGCAGAGCAGGGGAAGCCCCTGGCGGAGGCCCGCGGCGAGGTTGCCTACGGTGCAAGTTACATCGAGTGGTTTGCCGAAGAAGCAAAGCGTATTTACGGCGACACGATTCCTGCGCCGTCTGGCGACAAACGAATCGTTGTCATCAAGCAACCCGTTGGCGTCGTCGCGTGCATTACACCGTGGAATTTTCCAAATGCCATGCTGACGCGGAAAATCGCACCGGCACTTGCGGCCGGTTGCACCGTCGTTTGCAAACCGGCAAATGCCACGCCGCTGTCCGCACTCGCATTTGCCGTATTGGCAGAACGAGCCGGCGTGCCAGCCGGTGTTATCAACATCGTTGCCGGGCGAACGTCGGAAATTGGTAACGAAATGACGGCAAACCCGATCGTACGGAAACTGACGTTTACCGGGTCGACACCGGTTGGAAAGCAATTGATGGCTGCATGTTCCAAAACAGTCAAACGTACTTCGATGGAATTGGGCGGCAATGCCCCATTTATCGTATTTGACGACGCGGACCTGGATTCGGCAGTCGCCAATGCAATTATCTGCAAGTTTCGTAACGCTGGCCAGACCTGTGTTTGCGCTAACCGCATCCTGGTTCAGGAAGGAATCTATGACCAATTTGCGGAGCGACTTGCGGCCGCCACGGCCGGGCTCAAGCTTGGTGGAGGCACTGAAGCCGGTGTAACGATGGGTCCGTTGATCAACGAAGGGGCGGCGAACGACGTGCTCGGATTTATCGAGGACGCTGTGGCGAATGGCGCCAGTGTTGCGGTGGGTGGAAGCAGATCGGACCTTGGGAACTGTTTCATAGAGCCGACAGTACTCACTAACGTTAACGACAACATGCGAGTTTTTCGCGAAGAAATTTTCGGCCCGGTCGCGCCATTGTTCAAGTTCAAGACGGAAGAGGAAGCTGTCGCCATGGCAAACGACACCGAGTTCGGCCTCGCCTGTTATTTCTTCTCTCGCGACATCGGGCGCATCTGGCGTGTCGCGGAAGGGCTGGAGTATGGCATCGTCGGAATCAACGAAGGAATCATCTCGAACGAAATGGCGCCGTTCGGTGGTGTCAAGGAATCGGGCCAGGGTCGCGAGGGATCCAAGTACGGGCTGGATGATTATCTCGAAATAAAATACATGTGCATGGGTGGCATCGACCAGTAACGGTGGCGTTTGGTCGTCGCAATACAGCTGAATCATACAGGTCCGATTCTGGCTATTTTAGAGTTTGCAGGGGCGTATACTGACTCTATTGGTTAAGGGGTCAGCGGATGCTGCAGAACGAAATTTACGAACGAGCAAGGCTGGCACGCGACGCGCGTTTCGATGGCCAGTTTTATGTCGGCGTGAAGACGACCGGTATCTACTGCCGCCCCATCTGTCCGGCTAACGCGCCAAAAAGCGAGAATATCGAGTTCTATCCCAGTGCCGCAGCTGCCGGGGAAGCGGGATTTCGACCCTGCCTTCGCTGCCGCCCGGAATGCGCACCGGGTACGCCTGCCTGGAGTGGTACGTCAACGACGGTCCGCAGAGGACTGCGGCTGATATCCGCGGGCGCGCTCGATGAAGGTAACGTCGAAGCGCTCGCCGATCGGCTCGGCGTAACGAGCCGGCATTTGCGTCGTTTGTTCAGTCATCATCTCGGCGCATCGCCCTTGGCAGTCGCTCACACCCAGAGATTACATTTCGCCAAAAGGCTCATCGATGAAACGACGCTGCCCATGCAGCACATTTCGTCGGCCGCCGGCTATGGCAGTATCCGCCGATTCAACGATGCCTTTCGCCAAACCTACGGTCGCCCGCCGCGCGAGCTGCGGCGAGCAGGAGAGGATTCCGAACTTGCCGGCAGGACGGCATCCCTGACAGTGCGGTTGCCCTACCGGGCACCGTTTGACTGGCAGAACCTGCTTGCCTTCTTTGCCGGGCGCGCAATTCCCGGTGTAGAGAAGGTTGTTGACCAAACCTATCGTCGGACACTTTCGTCTAACGGCCGTCACAGCGTCGTGAGCATTCAGCCTGATTCCCGTGCCGGTTATCTTTCGTTAACGCTTCACAGCGTCAATACGGATGCACTCTTCGAAACGGTGCAGGCAGCGCGCGAGGTATTTGATCTCGATGCGCCGGTTACCGAGATTCGCCAGGTCCTGGGCAAGGACAAAGCCCTTCGTAAATTCCTTAAAGAGTATCCGGGTATCAGGGTTCCGGGTGCCTGGGATGGATTCGAGCTGACTGTCCGCGCAATTCTCGGCCAACAAGTATCTGTGAAGGCCGCTACGACACTCGCGGGTCGAATTGCGAATCGCTACGGCGAGCCGCTGGTCCTCGACGGCGATCACAAGGAGTCCGAACTTGTACGGATCTTCCCAACGGCGGAGCGCCTGGCGCGGGCGCGATTCAATAACATCGGCATTGTCGGCAGCAGGGCAGAGACTATCCGCCGAGTTGCGAAAGCCGTGCTCTGTGGTGACCTTTGTTTTGATGCGGCAGAAGACCCACAGGAGTTTTGTGCTGCACTGAAATCCATTCGTGGAATCGGTGACTGGACCGCGCAATATGTTGCCATGCGCGCCCTGAAGAATCCCGATGCGTTCCCCGAAGGCGATCTCGGCCTGATCAAGGCAATCAGGTATCCGGATCGCGTGACCCCAAAACAACTTAAGAACCTGGCCGAAGAATGGCGGCCATGGCGGGCCTACGCCGCCTTGCTTTTATGGAGTTCCTTGCCGGGCTCCGGAGGATAGACTGATGTATTACTGCTACCTTGAAACACCAATCGGAGACCTGCTGCTGGCCGGCGAGGAAGACGCGCTCTGCCTCATCGGTTTTCCCGAAGGGTCGATGCGCCTGGAGCCGGAGGGCGACTGGATATTTTCTGAAAAGCCGTTCGCCGAGGCTCGGGAACAGTTGACAGCCTACTTTGCCGGGAAGCGGAAAACATTCGACCTGCCGTTGAAGCCCACGGGAACCGAATTCCAGCTGCAGGTACTTGAGGAGCTGCAAAAGATTCCCTATGGCACAACAGTCACCTACGGTGACATCGCGCGCCGAATTGGACGTCCGAAAGCGGTTCGGGCGGTCGGTGCGGCAAATGGCCGAAATCCTCTGCCGATCATCATTCCCTGTCATCGGGTGATTGGTGCCGGCGGTGACCTGACGGGTTTCGGTGGCGGAATCCCGACCAAGGAGGCGCTGCTGCGACTGGAACTGGAACATAGCCAGTTTCCGCATGGCGCCTGAACGGGGACTTGGCAGGCGAAAACCCCCATTTTTTGTTTTATTTTTACAACAAAATGACCGTCGAACTATAAAAATGGCACTTTCCGGGTTTGTATGAATACCACTAATCGATTGGATTCAGTACTATACGGGGCAAGGCCTGGTGGGCTGCTGCGACTGAGTTCTTTTCCCGACTTGTCGTAATCCCGACGACAGCACGCCAGTCAAACGAACCAATTCCGGAGACACGGACATGCAAACTCCAGTTCAATTCAGGCGGGCCGCTCTAATCGCCGCTGCGCTTGCCCCGATCAGCTTCAGTTGTGTCGTACAGGCGCAGGACCTGGGAGAGGCGATGCTCGAAGAAATTACAGTCACCGCAACGAAAAGAGCAGGTGGCATCGCTATCCAGGATGCGGCAGTTGCAGTGACCGCTTATAGCGCCAACCAACTCGATGCCATGCACATACGTGACCTGAGTGCACTGGGATTCAGCGCACCGAGCGTGCAGCTTGAAGACATCGGAACGGCACGCGGTACCGCAAACTTCTCGATTCGCGGCCTCGGCATTAACAGTTCCATTCCTTCCATCGACCCGACAGTCGGTGTGTTCGTTGATGGTATGTATTACGGCTTGAATGCCGGCGTCGTGCTCGATGTGTTCGATATGCAGAGTGTCGAAGTTCTTCGAGGCCCCCAGGGCCTGCTCTTCGGGCGAAACGTGACGGGCGGCGCTGTCGTCATCAATACCACCCGGCCTACCGAAGAATTTACATTCAACGGAAGGGCAGCTTATGAGTCCGGCGACAACCGCTACCTTTCGGCGGTCGCGTCCTGGCCACTCAGTGACTCAGTCGGTTTCAAGGTCGCTGCCTACAATAATAACGATGGTGGCTGGCATACCAACCTGGCGAACGGCAACACTCATTTCGGCAAGGCCGATACGACCATGGTGCGAAGTGCGTTATCAGTCGACGTGAACGAGTCATTCAACTTCATCGTTCGCGTTGAACACGGCGAATCGGACGGCGATGGGCCGGCAGCACATAATGGTGGCTGTACCGCATTCGCATTTCCCGGCGTCTGTGCAGGTAAGTATGATCCGGAAGGATTTGACTTTGCGATCGACGAGGAAGGGTACTACGACAACGAGTGGAACAACGTCATCGCAGAAGCAAACTGGGACGTAGGATTCGGCAATGGGCGCATCACGAATATTCTTGCCTATCGCAATTACGACTCGGCAACCCTGGGCGATATCGATTCGACGCCGCTGTTCCTGTTTCACGCGCCCGCCAAGACAGATCAGAGCCAGCTGTCAAATGAACTCCGGTACGCGGGAAGTTTCGATTCCTTATACCTGACAACCGGCCTGTATTATTTCACCCAGGAGTTTACGTACCTCGAAAATCGCCAGATTCCGCCGGTGGGATTTGTGCCGCCTGGCATTACAGGTGGTGGCACGCAGGACCAGACAACCGTTGGCCTGTTCGCACAAATGGATTGGCAGGTCAGCGATTCCATTACGTTCAATTTCGGTGGGCGGTACACGAAAGAAGAAAAAGACGCGCAGATTGCATCAATTCTGTTTAACACCTGTACGCTGAATGATGGTTGCGCATCTTATGATTTTGTTGATTCACGAAGCTGGGACGACTTTACGCCCAAAGTTGGCATCCAGGTCCAGCCGGATGAAGACACACAGTTCTATGCGTTCTGGACCAAGGGATTCCGCAGTGGTGGTTACAATATGCGCCACACTGCAGTCGCGATTCCAAACGCTGCGTTTGACGAAGAAGAGCAACGTTCTGTAGAGGTCGGTCTGAAGAAGGATTTTGCGGACGGCAAGGTGCGAGCCAACCTGGCGGCTTATCGTAATCGTATTGACAACATGCAGCGTGAAATCAACCTGTCCGACCCGTTGGCCGGCGTCGTGCAGCTGATCCGAAACACAGCAGATGCCACGATCAAGGGCGTTGATGCCGAGATTACGGCTGTATTGACGAATAACCTTGTGGTCAAGGCCAACCTCGGCTACGTAGATGGGGCGTACAACGAGGTTCTCTTTGATATCAGCGGTGACGGCGTGGTTGACAGCACCGACGCGGAACTGAAGATTCCACGACTGGCGCCCTGGTCATACGGTGGCGAAATTATTTACCAACGCGATACTTCATGGGGATCGTTTACTGCGCAGGGCAGTGGCTACCGCAGAGATGCTGCTTTTTATACGGACAATAATCGCGGCGAATTGCGTGAAGTGGACATGTTTAATGCCCGCATTGGCTTCGGCTTCAAGGATGACAGCATTATCTTTTCATTATTTGGCAAGAATCTGAAAAACCAGATGACGTTCGGTGGCGACACGCAGCTGCCGTTCTTCCCTGGTGCAACGTTCTCCCCGCTGAACAAGGGGCGCGTATACGGTGCGGAAATTCAGTTCATCGTCGAATAACGCGCCAGGCTCATAATGAATCAAGACGGCTCCGTCAGGAGTCGTCTTTTTTTTGCCCTGATTCCGCTAGTATTCACCAATGCGCCTCAATGCCGATTTTTTACTACCCGCGATCTCCCCTGCCGACGAACAAGATTGGATTCAGTCGCCTGTCCAGGGCGTCAACCGGATCCTGCTCGACAGGATAGGAGACGAGGTAGCGCGTGCAACCAGCATTGTCCGGTATGCGGCGGGGAGCAGATTTTCCAGGCATGAGCATGCGCTCGGCGAGGAATTCATCGTGCTGGATGGCATCTTTTCCGACGAGCATGGCGACTATCCAGCTGGTACTTACGTGAGGAATCCGCCCGGTACTGGACACTCACCATTCAGCAGGGGTGGCTGTCGCATACTGGTAAAGCTGCGGCAGTTCGATACAGAGGACCTGGTCCCTGTCGTTATCGATACCCGCGACGCATCGCTTTGGGATATCGATCCGGGCGACGGCATTTCAGGCATCACCTTGCACGAGTTCGGCAGGGAGAAGGTGGAAATGTTGCGCTTGCCGGAAGCCTGCACTTTTTCGCAGGTGGTTGGTGATGGTGGTATCGAGTTGCTCGTGACAAGCGGGTCGCTGACATTCGACGGCCGTGAGCTTACTGACGGTTCCTGGTTGCGGCTTCCTGTCGGCGCAAAGCTAAAGCTGCAGGCGAACCGGGATACGATGCTTTGGGTAAAGTCCGGTCATTTGCCCGGGAACCAGGGAGCCTAAATCGTCCTGTTTTGCAATGCCTTCACGGCATCTGACGGGTCTGCGCCCGGCAGCAGGCGATCATCGTCTTCGAGTATTCCTATGGTTGTCGTTACCGGCAGCACGCCGGCCCAGACCGGTATTTCGTAGTCCGCCTCGTCATCATCCGGTTTGCCAGCCGAGATCTTCGCCGACGCCGATTCGATCTTTAGTGCGATCACGCCGGTCATTTTCACTTCGCGATCGTGTGAATCGCGAAGCTCACTCCAACGCCCCGGCATGCTGTGTTCGCTGATCAGGTTCATCGCGTGGAGTTTGTCTTCATTTCCCTCGACCAGGGTCGGTTTACCAAAGACCGTCACGGAACGGTAATTCATTGACGAATTGAACGCCGAGCGCGCCAGCACAATGCCATCCAGCAGCGTTACGTTCAGGCAAGCCTGGTCGGTCTGTTCCAGCAGCCGAATGACCCGTGCCTTGCGAGCACCATGTAGGTAAATCGTGCCGCCGTCCCGGCCGTAAATCATCGGAACCACGATTGGCGCGCCGTCCTGTATGAACGCCACGTGTGCAACGACGCCGGCATCGAGAATCCGATGAACGGTGTCGGTGTCGTAGTGTGCCTTTTTATTGAGCTGGCGGACCTTGTTCTTCTTTGTTATTGCGAATGATTCGGGCATGACTTGATCCGTTTTTTTTGGGAGCACGTGTTGTGCGAACAAACCGGGCCGCCAGAATACCCGTTTTGACGCGTTGGGTCCGCTCGCTGACGGGACGATGGACCGGGAAATCGAGGTTTTTTTTACATCAATCCATATCTAGTAGAAATCTCGCCTTCAGCCACAAGATGTAGTAGCATTCCTTCGTACCCTATCGGTACGCACGGAGATGGGGTGTTATTCGGGCAATGCCGGAATGAAGGCCGGGCAGGGAGCAAGGATCGGTAATGAGATTGCGTGTTACCTCTCATCGCGCACTCAGCAATTGATGATGGCTTGTTCGCCTGGACAGCGCGAGCCGACATCAGCCGACAGGCTTCATGGTGGCATTGTCGAAATGGTTGGCAGGATTCGTCAGGAACATTGAGGTTTCGGGAATTCTGCAAATGCCAGGTCGGGGTCCGAGACACACCTGCTTTAAATGCCGCCCAGGTTCTGGGCGGCTTTTTTATATGCGGTACTATCCTGTCCCACCCGGGTGCTGGATCGGGTGCGCTGACCCGGGGAACGTCGGTCAACAGACCGCACTCAGCCAGGGCCAGGGTCTTGAACAACGTTATCGAGGCAATTTTCGAGGTCATGGTGAAGTGATGCGGGCTGTGATTCACCTGTTGCTGCACGTGGCTGTGCCGGGCGGGGTCGCCAGGGTATTTTTCGGCAAGGTTTTTTTGAGGGCGTGGCTGATCATGCTTGCGACAATGCTGGTCGACCTTGACCACCTCTTCGCAGATCCTGTTTACGATCCCGGGCGGTGCAGCATCGGATTTCATCCATTGCACCAGTACCCGGTAATGTTGCTTTACGGGGCGCTCGCTTTATGGCCAAAAACACGCCTCGTCGGTGTCGGCCTTGTTATTCACATGCTGCTCGACGGAATCGACTGTTTATGGATGCAATATGAAAACTGAATCTGGATATCGCGTGTTGCTCGTCGTTGTCGCGTCGCTGATGATTGCCTCAGGCTGCGCATCCGGTCCGCCAGTCGTGCCATATCCGGCATTCATCGTGGTAGACGAACTGCCCAACGCGTTCGTCGCCGGGCTGCCCGGCGTCCGTGCAAAACAACTTGCCGGCGATGCCAGAACGCGGCGCTCGGGAGCCCGTATCCAGATTCCCCCCGACTGGGAGTTTTCCAGCGGTGCATCGCCTGGCCTCAGTGTCGAGATCTTTGTACTCCAAGGCGAACTGGAGGTGGGTGAGTATGCGCTGACGGCTGGCGGCTATGCTTATGTGCCGCCGGGGTCGTCCGGCTTGCCGCTGCGATCCGACGACGGTGCCACCATTCTTTACTTTCTCGATACGGCGAACGACAGGGCGGTCATCCAGACGCCACTCATAACCAACGAAAGCTTCCTGGACTGGGAAGCGCCGGTTACTGATGCGGGCAGCAATGGCCTGTCGGTCAAGGTGTTGCGTGCCGACCCGGGCAGCGGCGCCAGGACGTGGCTGCAAAAAGTCGACCCCGGCGCCGTGCAGAACTGGCAGTACTCCTCGCAAGTTCTCGAGGGTTACCTGTTATCAGGCAGCGTTACAGATTCTGAGTGTGTGGGAGGAGAGGTCGCTACATCGGCGTATTTGCCGGGGGGTTATTTCCAGCGGCCACCCGGAGCTGTTCATGGTGGACCCGATGCGACGACGTCAACCGGGGCGGTCTGGATCATGCGCGTGTCCGCTCAGGAAGAAATTGCAGAAGTTGCCGGTTGCGACGCGCCGGCGGGTTAAATCTTCTGTCCCGGGAGGCAATAAAGAAGACCTGCTGAGCACCGTGTTGCCGCAGACCCTGGGAATTTCACGGCCAGCGCGCATCGGTCATTTCTTCAATGCGCCCGTAATTCCTGACCCTAACTTCATTAACTTCTGCAGCGTCGGTGTTGGCACAGACTGGATCTTGTCGTACCAGTCACTCGTGGTTTCAATGAATTTCAACATATTCTGGATTCGTTCTTTCGTAACCGGATCCGTCTGATCTTCACTGTCCACTTCAACCGCTACGCCTTTTAGCATCAGCAACGTCGGATTGAGTTCCCGCTGTTTCCGCTGCTCAAGAATGACCCGGAACAGCTCCCAGACATCGCTCAGGCATTCGAAGTAGTCGCGCCGGTCCCCGAGCATGTGTGTCATCTTGACAATTCCGTAGCTCTGCAATTCGCGGATACTGGTGCTGACATTGGACCTTGCCACCGACAGCAGGTCGACAATTTCATCGGCGCGAAGCGGCCGTGGTGAGAGGTACAAAAGTGCCTGGACCTGGGCGACGGTTCGATTGGTTCCCCAGCGTGTGCCCATTTCTCCCCAATGGAGGACGTACTTTTCAACAGCCGGCGTCATTTTCATAACTTTCTCTTATTTCTGTTTTAACAGAAATTTAAAAAATAACGGATATGGAGTCAAGAATTTTAAGTGGCCGCGCAGGTGAAGACAGCCCTGAGCGGGGCAGGAAGGCCTTCGATCGTCAGTGACGAATCTTCCGGGTCCAGCGATTCTGCCAGCGACTCAAATGGCATCCACTGGGTGCTTCGCTGTTCATCGACAGTCGTTCTCGAAACATCGACCAGCTGGATATTTTTGAGCCCGGCATCCCGGAGCCACGATTCCAGTGCCGGAATCGACGGGATGTGCCAGACATTCCGCATCCGTGCGTACCGATCCTCGGGTTCGAGAACCGTTGCTGAGTCACCAGGGATTACCAGGGTTTCCAGGACGAGTTCGCCGCCGGGTCTCAAAGAGTTGCGGAGCTCGGCCAGATGTCGGGCCGGGTCTCGCTGGTGGTACAGGACACCCATGGAAAAGGTCGTGTCGAATGATCTAGATTCTGCCGGCAACTCGTTCGAACGAAGTGGCAGTACGTGAATGGCGGTTGCGCCGGACAGTTTCTTCAGCGCAAGGAACTGGCATACGAACAGCACGGTAGGGTCTATTCCAATTACTCTCGCCGCGCCGGCGAGCTTCATACGAAACGCGTAATACCCGTTGCCGCAGCCAACATCCAAAACGTTGCGCCCCTGCAGGGGCGATATCGAATGGCGGATTCGCTGCCACTTCATGTCAGAACGCCATTCCGTGTCCAGGTGGATGCCGTAAATGTCGAATGGTCCCTTTCGCCACGGGACAAGGCCCTGCAGTAAGGTGCGAATCCGTCCGGCTTCCTCGTTCGAAATCTCTCCATCAGCGATGAGGACCGCGTCCCGGTCTTGGGGCGCCCATTCGTTTCCGGCAGCCGGCAAACCGGCAATGATGGATTTCCAGCTCGCGAGGTTTCCGTGAGCGTTATCGGCCATGCGTTCCATAACCAGCGGCATTAATACTTCGCGCCAGCGGGTCAGGCCCATCTCGTCGAGATCGCCGAATATGTCTGCAGGGTTCAGCACCTAACGAATAGCGAGAATAGAGGCAAAATTGAAATGTTTTAGCCAGACACTTCGATGACTGAAACCCGCATCACCCAGTCGCCGAAGGTGACAGTCCGTGGTTTCCGGAATCAGGACATTTTCCAGCGCCGTCCGTTTCCGGCTGATCTCCAGATCAGAGTAGGCATTTGCTTTCTTGAATGCATGATGCAGGTCAGTCAGGAGGCTTTCGACAGCGGGATCGTCATCGGCAACTTTTTCGGAAAGTACGAAGACGCCGCCTTCGATCATCCCGTCGTAGATTTTGCGAATCATGGCCAGCCTTTCGTCGACGGGAAGAAACTGGAGCGTATAGTTCATCACGACCATCGAGGAGTTTGAAATTTCTATGTGCCGCGCATCTGCCGCGAGAACCGTGCATGGCGTAAGGCTCGCATCTTCGTCGATCAGGGCGCTGCATCGCTCCGTCATAGCCGTTGAAGTGTCGACTGCCATGATCTCGCAGTCTTTCGCCACGATGTTGCTTCGCATTGCGAGCGTGGCGGCGCCAAGCGAGCATCCGAGGTCATAGCAACGGGTCCCTGGCCGGACATAGCGAGCGGCCAGTTGGCCTATGGCGCTGATCGTTGCCCCGTAGCCTGGAATGGATCGCTTCAGCATGTCCGGAAATACGTCGGCAACGGCGGCGTTGAATTCGAACGAGCCCGCGGCGGCATCTTGTTGGCTGTAGATCTGATCTTTCGACATAGGCGTTGCTGGGAGGTGGGCCGGGCGGGCATTGTAATCGCGTGGCGACCGAACAGGTACTGATTCGAACCCGCGTCCCGGGGCAGTGTGCAAAGTGACCGTCGAAGCAATCAGGGGGATGAATCCTTTTTCCCGACGTTACGTGCATATAGCACCATTTTTAGCGAGTTTTCGCTATTTTACGCGAACTCCTTGCCGTTCCCGGCGGTTATGGGACAATCGCCGCAGATTTTCACGCCATCAGGGCTGCCATGCTGAACGACCTCAACCGAAAACTGCACCAGGAACTTGGTATCCCGGCGGACTACGCGCAGGACGGCCGTCCGCCTTTCTACCCGGAGGCGAGGGAACTGGTTGAGGTTGGACCGAATCTCGTCGGCAGGATGCAAAGCCTGACGCCGCTGGCAGCCGCCCGCTGGCAGCAATTGGTGGAGGCCGCGAGTGGCGAGGGCGTGAGGCTGTTGATTATCTCGGGTTTTCGCAGTTTTGATTACCAGGCGGAGCTGATTCGCAGGAAGATCGATGCCGGCCAGGACATAGGGGAAATCCTGACCGTGAATGCGGCCCCCGGTTTCAGCCAGCACCACACCGGCGCGGCTGTTGATATTGCCTCGCCGGGCAGCAGACCGCTCACCGAAGAGTTTGAACAATCCGCCGCTTTTGAATGGCTGACTGCCAATGCCGCGAATTTCGGGTTCACGATGACCTATCCCCGGGAAAATCCATGGGGGTTTGTCTATGAACCCTGGCATTGGGCGCTGGAAGAGATAGTTTCCGGTAAATCGCCCTAGGCACAGGCGGTTCAGAGGCGAACTGCCCGCGTTCAGCCGGCCTGCCGGATACCAAAAAACAATCGTTTATGTGTTGACAGGCAGGTGCGACGATTAGACAATAGCCGGCTTGCGTCCGCGGAGGGGTACTCAAGCGGTCAACGAGGGCAGACTGTAAATCTGCTGGCTATGCCTACGTAGGTTCGAATCCTACCCCCTCCACCAGATCAAGATTCAGACGGTGGAAGGAGGCGGTCGAACAAGTATAGCAGGTCAGTTGGCTGAGAGATTTCGTCGACGCAATTGATGGCTTGAAAGTTTGAGTGACGCAACCCGGCTTACTGCAGAGTGACTGTGGAGCGGTGAAAACAGTTTCTCTTTAGGGAAGAAAAAAATTATTGAATCTGAAATTCGGACAGTTTGATCGAAGTCTGATCAACAGGGACTGTCGGAATTTTCGCGTGCCTGAAACAGGCATTGAAATAAAAGAGCAGGCGGGTGTAGTTCAACGGTAGAACCTCAGCCTTCCAAGCTGATGATGTGGGTTCGATTCCCATCACCCGCTCCAAAGAAGGGTGTTGTGCTAGATCACTGAACGGCTATAGGCCACGTTCGCCCACATAGCTCAGGGGTAGAGCACTTCCTTGGTAAGGAAGAGGTCCCCGGTTCAAATCCGGGTGTGGGCTCCAGTTCAGGAGTTGTAGTTAGTTTTTGTAAACGAATTTGTTTTTTGTTTAGACACGAGTCACGAGAGATTAGGTCATGTCCAAAGAGAAATTTCAGAGAACGAAGCCACACGTAAATGTAGGCACGATTGGTCACGTAGACCATGGTAAGACGACGCTGACAGCAGCGCTGACGAAAGTCATGGCTGAGGCAC
>JAHEFD010000090.1 GCA_024640345.1 Woeseiaceae bacterium | reverse complement strand
CTCCAGTAGATGAACTCGTTCGGATAGACAAACAGCTCCTTTACGGTCCACTCCACTCCGTGCACGATGATGTCTTCATTCATGAGATCACCTCACAGCCTCGTCGAGACCGATATAAAAGACATGCGGTTTCGTCCCATATTCATCTTTCAATACGGCGACTCTTTCTGTCTTGATAATTTTTGTAACCGGATCATCCGGGTCGTTGAGATTCGCGAGCCGGCGAGCGCCAAAAGAACAACATTCGACACAGGCCGGTTGCATACCCTGGCTGATCCGGTGGTAGCAGAAATTGCACTTGTCGGCGACCTTCGCGGTCGGGTGGAAAAACCGAACGCCGTAGGGGCAGGCCATGATGCAGTAGCCACATCCGATGCACCAGTTCCGGTCAATCAGGACAACGCCGTCATGGGTTTGATACGTTGCGCCGACGGGACACACCTGGACGCATGCCGGGTTGTCGCACTGGTTGCAGAGTTTCGGCACGAAGAACGCCTTGTCGATATTGTCAGGATCGATTTCCTCGTCACGAATCTTGTCGTCGATAAAACCATCGCGACCTCCGAGGGGAGAGTCGATATGAGTCTGCCCATCCTTGGTCACTACGTAGCGCTCGACCCAGGTACGAGTTACCGGCGCGTCATAGGGAATTTCGTTTTCGGTCTTGCATGCCTTAACGCACAGGCCACAGCCCGTGCACGTGGTCGTATCGACGAGGAACGCCCACCTGACCTTGGCTTCGTCCACCGCGGCGATCGCCTCTTCGTTGCTAAGGAATACGAACGCACTGAGTGGCAGCGACGAAACCAGCGTCCCACCCACAGCGTCTTTCAGGAAACTTCTCCGGGAACAGGTCATTGTTTCTCCTCCGCGGGGCTGTGGGGGTTGTGGCACTCGGCACAATCGCGACGACGCATGTGCATTCTGTTATTGATGCCAGGCACCTGGTCCCTGGCGCTGTGCGGGTAGTTGAGCTGTGCGTGACATCGCAGGCAGTGTTCACGCGACCTGTCGATCGGTAACAACTCCGGGTCGTCAGGATGGTTGACTGCGGCGCCATGGCAGTTCTCGCATTCAACCGGCTGATGGGGTGACGCATTGAGCGAATCGACTTTTTCCTCGTGGCATTCGACGCAGTACTCTCTGCCTCGATACTTGACCGGGAAGTCTTTCCACTCCTGGATATTGCTCAGACGATGAAAGCCGTAGGTGAAATTCCGTCCGTTAATGCCGAAGTCATCCGGTACCAGGAACACCCTGGCGACCAGAATAGATCCGACCAATCCGATCGCCACCCATAGTGGGCGCAGTACATGCCACTTCATTTTCGTCGCTCCTGCTCTGCAATGAGAACGCGAAAGACCGACGTGCTAACAATATCTGCGGATCGTCACATCAATATTTGGATATTGATTGCACAATTATTTTTGTCAGTGCCTATGAGACGTAGCATGGGGAATTCGTACAATACGTAGAACCCGAAGCGGACGCCCGCTCCGGACCGGTCGGGGGCCAGGCAGCTTTCCCGACCGTGACTCGCTGGTTAGTTACTTACTCTTCCTTGCCCGCGAACGCGGCGGCAAGTGTTTTCCTGCGCAGGTAGGCATATACCTCGAGGAGCGGCAGCTCTTTTGGACAGACATCGTGACAGGCCATCATGCCAAGACAACCGAATACACCATCGGCGTTCGATACGACCTCGAACCAGTCAGCGTCACTGCGCTTATCGCGCGGATCCATCATGAAACGCGCAATGCGATTGAGTCCGGCCGGCCCCGTGAAGTCTTCATTGACGTTTGCAACGCCACAGGACGCAACACAGCAGCCGCATTCGATACAGCGCTCACCCTCGTATATCGCCTGAGCCAGCTCATCATCCATCCGCGCTTCCTGCGCCTCGGGATCAAATGCCTCTTCAGCATGTATCCAGGCTTCCGATTTCTCCACCATCTCGCGGAACCAGGTTCCGGTATCGACCGACAGATCACCGATCAGCTTGAACACCGGCAAAGGATGCAGCCGTATAACGTCCGGCAGGTCAGAGGTCAGTGTGCGGCATCCCAGCGCAGGGCGTCCGTTGACCATCATCCCGCAGGATCCGCAAATAGCGGATCGGCAGGCGAAGTCGAACTGCAGGCTGGGATCCAGCGTTTCACGAATCTGGTTCAGCGCGATAAAGAGCGACATGTACGGTGCTTCGTCGAGCTCATAAGTCTGCATTTGCGGATTTGACCCGGGATCCTCCGGGTTATAACGGAAAATCTCGAATCGCAGCCGACGGGGTGCCCCGCCCTCGTTACTCGTCATACCAGTCCTTTCCATTCGCCACGGCGCAACCTGCTGCCCGCTGCTTCAACCGTAGCAAGCCGGCCATGCACGGCCTGCCGCTCATAAACACCATCATTATATTGCTCCAGCGACTCGCGCATCTCGATGCGCTCATCGCTGCCGTAACCGCGGTGGCCCGGCGGCAGATCGATTTCACCAACGGGTTCGTAAGAAAATGTCGGCTCGCCCTCGTCGTCCGCCCATCGCACCAGCGTTCGACTCAACCATTCCGCATCGTTGCGCAGGGGATAGTCGGACCGATAGTGTGCACCGCGACTTTCCGTTCGCAGGAGTGCGCCCTTCGCCGTTACCAGGGCGAGCCGCAGCATCCCCTTTAGCCGCAGCGCAAAAGTGAGCTCGGGATTCATCCCGGGCACCCTGGAACGCAGTACCGCTTTATCGCACTCCGCGAGCAAATGAGTGATTTCTGCAACGGCCTCTTCGAGCTCCTCGCCGTTGCGAAAGATGCCGACCTTGCCCATCATCGTCTCACCCATCGCGTTGCGAATCGCATAGACGCTCGGTCCGCTGCCCGTACGATTCAGCCATTCCGCGGCTCGTCGTTCCGCTTTTTTCATAGCTGCGAAAGCCACGCTGGTCTGGATCTCGAAATCCTTATCGGCAACAAACTCTGCAACGCGACGCCCAACGATTCGCCCGGCGACCACCGTCTCTGCGAGGCTGTTACCGCCAAGGCGATTGAATCCGTGCATATCCCAGCAGGCTGCTTCACCTGCAGCAAAGAGGCCGCTCATATTGTAGGCCTGGCCGTCCTTGTTGACGCGGACACCGCCCATCGAATAATGCTGCGTCGGCTGCACCGGAATCAGGTCACGAGCCGGGTCCAGGCCGACGAAGTCACGACAGATCTCCCAGACTTCGCGAAGCTTGGTCGTCAGATGCTGCTCCCCGAGATGGCGCAGATCGAGCCAGAGATGAGGACCATAGGGAGTATCGACGCCCTTGCCATCGCGCATACGCTGTTTCATATGCCTGGATACGACGTCCCTGCTGGCCAGTTCCTGCTTTTCGGGTTCCGCATCGACCATGAAGCGATTCAGGTCCTTGTCGAGCAAATACGCTCCGTCACCACGGCAGCCCTCGGTGACCAGGATGTTGCTTGGCGCGAGTGCGGTCGGGTGAAATTGAACCGCTTCCATGTTGCCCAGGGGCACGGCACCCGTATTCAGCGCGATGACCGCGCCCATGCCCTCGTTAATCGTCGCGTTGGTCGTGTACTGGCCATAGATGCGTCCATAGCCGCCGGTCGCAATGACCGTGGCCTTGGCGACGACCGCAAAATGTTTGCCGGTGCGGAGACACCGCGCAACGGCGCCCTGGCAGCGGCCGCCCTCGTGAATCAGTTCGACAGCTTCGGTACGATCGCGCACCGTTATGCCCAGCCTGACTACTTCGCTGTCGATAGCATAAAGCGCCGCATGACCCGTCGCCGCGGCTGCATAACACGCCCGCCATTTCGCCGTGCCACCGAAGTCCCGATGCATGATCAGGCCGTCATTTTCGATGCTTTCCTCGATTTCGACCCGCTCGCCCTTGATCACGTAGCTGTTCTTTCCGCCACGAACCCGGGTCCACGGCACACCAAGGTGCGCCAGTTCGCGAACGGCAACCGGCGCCTCTTCCGTAAAGATGCGTGCAACTTCCTGGTCGGCGCCCCAGTCCGAGCCACGCACCGTGTCAAGAAAATGCACTGTCGGATTATCACCGTCAGCCTTGACGCAGTTTCCGAGAGCCGCCTGCATGCCTCCCTGGGCCGCGCAACTGTGACTTCGCCGCGGCGGTACGAGCGAGAGAATCAGGACTTTGTGTCCGGCAGCGGCAGCTTCTATCGCGCAGCGTTCGCCTGCCAGGCCGCCACCAATTACGAGTACGTCGGTACTGATCAGGTCGGAACTCATATCGCGGGCTCCGTCAGAAGAAAGGCAAGTGGCGGTGGAAGGACGTCGGCAAGCACGAGCAGCACAACGACGCCCAGTCCGAGGAAAAACCACAGGAGAACCCGCTCGATCGCGTGCAGCACATTGCGTGACAGCAGCCTCCCTGCACCCCACTTGATAGCCAGCCGGTAGAGACCGACGCCGGCGTGAAATTCGACGCAAAGCAGCAATATTGCGTACGGCAACCAGAGGCCGGCTTTAACCCGTGCCACGCTGGTGAGCGCCTCGATGCCCGGATGCTCGCCGAACAGCGGCGTGAGGACATCGAGACCGAGCAGGACGACGTGAAAACTGCCCAGCACGAGGATGACCATGCCTGTGCGTACCTGCCAGATCCAGAGCCTCGACTCGATATGCGCCTGCATCGGCGATATTTCGCTGGCATTGGCCGGTCGAAACCGACCGGCATTCGCGAGTCCCTTGCCCAGCTCGATCATGCGGCGGCGGTCCGCCAGCTGCGCCGGAATTTTTCGGCTTGCGAGCGCCGCGTGGACCAGAAACAGGGTAAAGATAACGACGACAGTCGGCTGCGCGATGTAATAGACCTCCAGCATGCCGGCGAGCCAGTTGAAGCCCCGCTCACCGGTCAGAATCGAACCGACGAGAATCATGTGGCCCCACATGAACAGCGCGAGCACCAGGCCGCTTGCACCACTTGCCAGCTCGTAATAGATCTGTCGGCGTGCTTCGCTCGCAGCGTTTGCGAAACCGTCGAGGTTTTTAGTTCTGCCCGGCATGCTGTCGTTCCTCGGTCAGTTCAAAATGCGCTCAGGGACTCAGCAACGACAGGATGTCAGGCACTGCTTCTTTCTCGGCAAGCAGGGTATGACAAACGTCACAATCCTGCGAAATCATTTCGCGGTCTTCAGTGCGCAGCTTGCGTCCGTGACAACGGAAGCAGCCATCCGAGCTCTGGTGACCGATGTGTTCCGGGTAGGTATTCCACCAGACCTGCATTTCCGGAAACACGTTGACCGAATAAAGATCGCCAAGTGTATTTCCTGCGGCATTGATCGCGTCCGCCTGGCTGGTGGCTATGTCCGGGTAATTTTCGGCATAGTAGTTCGTAAGTTCGGCCGAGATCGCCGTTCTCGCCTCTTCGTGAGACGGAAACTGTGCATCGATGATGCGTACGCCTTCCCGTTTCACAAATGGCAGCGACCGGTCAATCAGGCCATCGCGCAGCGCGCGATCGACTTCGAAACCGGGCGCGTAGTACTTGTGGCTCGGCCGGTTATGGCAATCGACACAATCCATCTCACGCCACTGACCGCCATCTTCCGGAGCACGCCTGTCGGCAAACAATTTCGTTTCACCTTCTGCGTTGGTGTACTCGACTTCGTAAATCTCCTCGCGGGTCTCGTCTGACCGATAGCGTATCTGTACGCCTGGATCGACGTGCCAGTGAATGCCGTGTGCCTGCTCACCCTCGGCGCCGCCCACTTTGAGCAACAGTGCCGTCGTCAGTTCTGTATTGCCCTCATCCTCATCGTAGCGTTTTCGTATCGACAACTTGTCGCCGACGAACTTGGTCGGCCAGTGACACTGCTCGCAGGTGTCACGAGCCGGGCGAAGATCATGCAATGGTGTCGGAACCGGGCGCGGGTAAAGATCGAACGCGACGGAAACAAGCTGCCACGCGCCATCGAGTTTCGATTTAACGAACCAGTCGGCGCCCGGACCAATGTGACATTCAGCACAGGCGACCCGCGAGTGGGAAGACCTCTGGTGTGCGGTATGTTCCGGCTCCATGACAGAATGGCACGCCAGGCCACAGAACTCGACGGACTCCATCACCTCGACACCCTTGTACGTGGCACCCGCGAGTATCACGATGTTGAGCATGGTGGCTCCGAGCAGGACGAACAACCAGCGTCGGGTTTTCGCCTGGTTCAGGTCGAACACGGGCATCAGTGGAACATGTTCATCGCCATGCAGCCGGTTTGCCTTGCGCCGGTAAAGTATGGCGCCTATCGGAATCAGGATCAGTCCGGCGACAAATATCATCGGCAGGATCAGGTAGGTCAGGATACCGAGGTACGGACCGCCCTCGAAACCCAGCTGCTCCATGAAGGCCAGGCTGATGATGAGAACAATGCTTGCGATCGCAAGTGCAGTACCAGCGATACTGATTCCATTACGAGTAATGGACGCAAGAAAATTTTTGAGCATGACTTATCCCTGTTGGCCTAATTGGCTATTGTTGATTATTGGCGGTGCTTTGTGACCATTCAGGCCGCGCCTTGCTTTTGAACCCGCCTCAGTGAGTCAGAAGCGCCCAGATTATCCCGACAGCCAGCAAGACGCCAACCGCGAGAAATACTGTGCCCCAGGCGTACGCCCGCCGACGCTCCTCAGCCGTCGGAGGATCGACAAGATAGCTCTGAAGTTCGTTGTTGTCGACCAGTCGTTGATACTCAAGCGGCCTCTCGATCTTGAATCGCTCCAGCGACAGCTTGCCAGTGAAAATCACGGTATCCATCGGGAAGCTCTCCGGCCGCAGATGCGTATGGAAGAAGTGGAAGACAAAGATAAAACCGGTCGCGAGCAGTGCCTCGTCACTATGAATCACGTAGGCCGCATTGATTACCCAGCCAGGCAGGAAGCTCGTGAAAAACATGGGGAACCAGAGCATCAACCCTGACAGGCCGATAATCATCACACCCCAGAAAACAGCCAGGTAGTCGAATTTCTCGATGTAGTTCCAGCGATCACTGTCGGGACGTTTGCCGAGGTAAATGAAGTAACGGAAGTTGGCGAATATGTCGGCAATATCTTTCGGTTGCGGGACCATTGAATTCGTTCCCCAGAACAATCCCCGCTCGCGTTTTAGAGCCCAGCGGATAAAGATGTTTCCGAGGTGGAAAATTGTATAACCGAAGGTGCCGAGAGCGGCGACGCGATGGATGTACTGCGAAGCATCCACACCACCCAGCAGGCCCATCAGCTGCTGAGCCCAGCCCGCGTCGTGGAATTTGAGGGGCAATCCTGTCAGCGCGAGCAACAGGAAAGTTACGATGATCGTTACATGCATGCGAATGTGCATCTTCGAAAAGCGCCGCACATATTGTTCTTTCGCCCTGTGTACTTCGCGAAATTCGCCACGCAGCGAACCGATCAGTGTGCGCTGCAGCCACAGAAGATCGTGCAGGCCGAAGAAAGCGAAGACGCCAATCAACAGGCCGGTCATGAACACCCAGATAATGTAAACGTAGAAATTGTCGTCCGGGTCCGACGGGTCATTGTGCGGATCGAAACTCAGCAGCGATGCGGTGACACCCGCATGGCACTTGCCACAGGTTTCACTCAGGTTGTCCGGGTGAACGCTGGACAGCGGATCATCAACGGCCAGGTTCGAATGGGGCGTATGACAGTCGGAACACGTCGCCCCGTTGACGTAGCCCAGGTCATTCGCCTTACCATGGAAACTGTCCCTGAACGTGGTCAGGAATTCTGCATGGCATTCGCCACAGACACCGGCTGACGCAAGGCGTGTTGGTGGCAACGTTGGATCGGCGATTTCATGTGTTGCGTGACAATCGATACAAACCGGACCGGATTCGTCGACCGACCACGCCTGTCCGTGCGCACTGTTAGCTCTCCACTCCTCGAGTAGCAACGCATGACAGGCGCCGCAGGTTTCCGGGCTGTTGAGGTGCGAGGTGGAGGCTTTGTCGTTTTCGACAGCGATGATGCCGTGAGAACCATGACAGTCACTACAACTCGGCGCGTCAATTAATCCCGAGAGCAACAGCGCTTTGCCATGTTCGCTGGTCAGGTACCCATCGACGAGCGACGCCGGCTCATCATGACATCCCCCGCAATACTTGATCTGGCTGACCGGGGAAACGGCCGATGAAAGTTCGCTGACCGGCACGATTTCATGTGCCGCGCCGTGGCAGTCGATGCAGGCGGCATGCCCACCATGAACGCTGCGTTCAACCTCTCGATTCGGTCGACGATGGCAACCGGCACACACAGCATCATCCGGCGCTTCGAGTCCCTGCCGACGATGTGCAGCCGTTACCTCACCATGGCAGTCCGTACACGAAATCTCTGCATGAACGGTAGATGCGATAGCGTCGGTATCGTGACAGCCGGCACAGTCAAGGACTTGCCCGCTGGCGGAAGGAGCCAGAAACAGCGCCGCAACCAATCCCAGCGCCGGAATCCGGCCGCGGAAACGGTTTGTAATGGACATTTCGTCGGACTCGGCAATTTAACTTCAGTGAGTTAAGTATTGCGAAACAACAACGAACGGCAATCGGTGATTTCCGAAGCCGTATCGTGGCAAATATTAGCTGTGCTCACTGTGGGTGAACAACAGCTCGAACAGGGACAGCACTAAGCGTACAGCGGCGCGATATCGATATAGATTTTGTAGTGGGAGACCAGGTCGCCGCTGATTTCAAACACATTGGTAAACGGCAGGGTGATTTCGCTGCCGTCGTGCCGTCGATACGTGACCTCGCCTTCACTGACGAGCGTGGCACCGCTTTCGATTACGTTGCCGATCGAATGCCTGGAACCCGCGATGCTAGAAAAGAATCCGTCGACGCCTTCGCGAATAGCATCCTGGCCGGTGACTGAAGGTGCGGATCCAAAGCGAAAAACCGCGTCATCAGTCAAAAAACTGAGAAACGTGTCGGTGTCTTTCGCGTCAATGGCAGCGAACAGGCTGTCAAGCCTGTTCGCTATCAGATTGCCTCCGGTCATTGCTGGCTCGCGTAGTAGTGCAGCAATGCTTTGACGTCGTCGTCACTCAGCGTATCGATCTTCTTTTTCATCGGATCCGGCTGTTCGCGTTCTCCGGCGCCATATTGGCCGAATGTCATTTCCATGTAGGCCATCGACTGGCCCGCGAGAATACTCGAGTCATCGGCAGCGTTTGAGCCGCCCTCTGTGTGGCATACCTCGCAGTCACGTTCGTGAATAGCCTGCCCTGTCGCGGCGAGCGCCGCATCGAATTTCTGCTTCGCGGGAGCAAACGGCATCGCGGCGTAATGTGCCGCAATCTCTTCAATTTCTTCGTCACTGAGATCGGCGGCAACCGCACACATGTTCGTCGTCTCGCCACCAGCACTCGTTGCGTCGGCGCAAGGACGTTCTTCATCGCGATAAAAGAACAGCTGATCGGCATGGTAAAACTCAGACAGTCCGGCTATGGCCGGCATGCTGGCATCCGCACCATGACAACCATCGCAGGTCTTCGCGAGGGTCGCGACATCGGCCATGGCAGCGCCACAAAAGCAAAGCCCGGCAGCAATCGCTATTTCTGTTATCCAGGTTTTTTTCGTATTCAAGGTCGTACTCCTTCTGTAGCAGGATTCAGTATGTTCTGGTGTCAAGCTTCTACTATGAATAGTAGGTTTACACTATATCGCTTGCGATACGTACTAGGCGCAGGCTTTTCAGCTATTCTGCTTCGAGTATGGCGGTTTCACGCGCGATATTGTGCCTCATCTGATCGCGAAGGTTATTCACGCCGGTGAAGAAATTCCGCATCAGCATAACCCAGATATAATAACCCCTCTCCGTTAACGTGAGCTGAACGCCCGCGTTGCGGACAGCGCCAATCGTCTGCAGCATCGTCAACTCCGGCCATAAGGTCCGCTGGAATCGGCCGTCAAATCGTTCCTCTGCAGCGGCTTTGTCCAGCGACCCGCTAAACAACTGCATCAGCAGGTAATAGCGCATCTGGTCCCGGTCCGTCATATCGAGACAACCGAAGGTACCGGTCTTGCCCGCCTGCACCAGCCGCAGATAATGATTGATCGAGAACGTGCTCGAATACAGCTTGCCCCCAAGGTAGCTGAATGATCCGCTGCCAAGCCCGAGGTATTCCTCACGCTCCACGATGTACTCGTCAAAGAGCCCGGGTTTGCGGGAAAAGCACCAGGCGGAAGTCCTGACGTAGCCACATGCCAGCATGTGGTTCGCGATCAGGCCATAGAAAGCTTTCTCGCGATCGTAATCGACACTCCCCATCGATTGCTGCATCTTCTTGCGGGTACTGTTAACGGTCATCAACGGATAGAACGAAACCTGGTCGACGCCAACATCGTCCGTAAGAATATTCAGGTCCCGTTGGAGCGACGCTTCCGTCTGATGCGGCATGTTGAATATCATGTCGACGTTGAGCGTGTCGAAATGACCTTCCGCATGCTGCAATCGCGTCCTGATTTCCTCGCCGCTGCCATACTTGTCGAGGCGCTGCATTTCACGAAGCAGATCATTATCAAAACTCTGTACACCGACCGAAAGGCGATTCACGCCTGCGTAACGCAAAGCCGCCATGCTGTCCCTCGCAAGGTCGTCCGGATTCGTTTCGACAGATACGCCTCCAATCGTATGCTGTTCACGTACCAGCGTGATTGTCTTTGCCAGTTCGTCCGGCGCGACCGTCGGCGTTCCGCCGCCTACATATAATTCATCGAACCTGAAACCCGCTTCCGTAACGAGATCTATCTCCCGGCGCAGGCAGTCGAAATAGTTCCCTGCCTCGCCCGGCTCAAACTGGACGCGATGGAACGAACAGAAGGGACAGAGGATGACGCAGTAAGGAATATGGAGGTACAGCAAATAACTCTGGCCCGCATCCGGCGGCGGCAGCGAGGTGCCGGCAGACACCGGCGGAAAGCTCAGTTTGTGCTGGTTGTACTGGCGAATGTAGTCGCCGATCAGCGCGTCGATATTCACGGGCAGCGCGTCATCGAACAAATAGCGTCGCTGACAGGCCGGATTCGGAAAAAATCGCTGATTATTGCTGTCACTATCGCTGCTCCGCCAAAAATTCTGAGCCCACCGGGCCACCGTCACCTGGGTCCTGCTTTCCGGGAATCGATCAACACGACCCGAAAATATCACATTTTTTGCCGGGCAAATCCGGGCAGACTTTCGCGGCCCGGAAAACCAGATAAAGCCCCTCCGGCTACTGCTGATAGGAATTGCGTAGCCGGATAAGTACTTGCCGAGGTGAGAAACGCATACACCATTTGGTAAAAGTGCTCTGTAAATCGAGAATTCCGCATCGTTGAATTGATTTGACTCACCGATGCCAGTTTCACCACTAAAACTTTAGGGGAATTACAATGTTCGGCCCCAACCAAAAACGCGGTTTCCTGATTGCAGTACTATTTAGTGTCGCCCTGCTGTGGGGGTGCTCTGGCTCCGATGGAGCGGCCGGTGCGGCCGGCCCGCAAGGCCCTCAGGGCCCCGCAGGTCCAGAGGGCCCAGCAGCTCCGGTACCCGACGAGGTAACGGCGGCGATCGA
>JAHEFD010000089.1 GCA_024640345.1 Woeseiaceae bacterium | reverse complement strand
GGGGGCGGCACGGTCCAGCCAACGATCGATGGTCCAACCGGCTGGTCAAATCGATTCTTGCGCAATGTCATCTCTCGGTTAAGCCTCAGCGCGCGATGCACAATCGATGCAAAGTGACACAGTCGGATCGAACTCCAGGCGCCTGCGGGCGATTGGCTCATCGCAAGAGAGGCAGATGCCAAACGTGTCGTTTTCGATCCGCTTTAATGCCAGCCCGATCATTTTCAATGTCGCCTCCCGTCGACGACCAGATGCCTGCGACATTGCCTGTGCCTGCATCGCGTCCATCCTCGAGAGGCGCCCGATCTTGGACTGATCCAGCTCGACGACCCGCGAGGCATCGTGGCCGGCCGTCGCAATTGCCTCTAACTCACCGCGCAATTCGATGAGTTTCCGGCGCATTTTATCGCTGAACACTTCGGTCATTTTTAGTGTTTTTAATCAGGAGCTTATTTGCTTTTCTTCATCTTATTTATCTTCTTAAAGCGCAGCGAATTTGCGCAATAGCTCGGCCTCCCGAGGCCTCGCCAGTCCTGTTCTGAGCGACTCTTGTTCCGCGGCATCCCGGGTTCTGTGCCAATCCAGGGTGTCTTTGGCAATCACCGCCAGCGGCCGGAATGACATGCCTTTTGCGATAGCCCGGCTGTTATTCATTCTCCCGTAGTTCAGATAGCGACCGCGAGGCGGCTGCCAGAAAGCAAGACTGCCCTGCGGCTCCTCACCCTCCCCAAGAAGGAAATCCCACTCCACCCAATGGAAATCAGACGGTGTCGAGGTGATGGCCTTGATGCCGTGGACAAGCCCGGCTGTGTTGAGGGCTGACCCGGGCCCTTCGGTGTTATAAATACCGGTGGTCGATGTCTCCAGCAAGCGGACATAGAACTCGGACAGATCACGAACATCAACGAACTGGATTGGATCGGTCGGCTCTCCCTGCACGAGAATGTCGCCCCCATCATCGATGCGGTCGACCCAGTAGGTAAAACGATCGGTCCGATCGCCCGGGCCGACAATGACAGGCGGTCGAGTGATCAACGTGCGGGCGCCAAAGCCTTCCTGGACCACACGCTCCGCCAATACCTTGCTGGGACCGTACCCTTCCCATTCGGACTCGGGTACGTCTTTCGGACCTAACGGTGCATCTTCGTCCATGACCTCCCGCGTAAAATCCGTGTACACGGAACGCGTCGAGGTAAACAGGTATTGATCACAGGCATTTTTCAACAGCTTGACGCTTTGGCTGACTTGCAGTGGCGTGTAGCCTGAGTTGTCGATTACCGCATCCCAACGGCGCCCCTCGAGCGCTTTCAAATTGTTATTTCTGTCCCCAACCAGTTTTTCGGCTTCTGGGAAAAGGTGTGTATTGGTTCGCCCGCGGTTGAACAGGGTGATCTTGTGTCCGCGCTCCAATGCGTAACTGACCAGGTGGGGTCCGATAAAGCCGGTACCACCGAGCACCAGAATATTCATGCCACCACTCACCTGTGCGAACACCCGGTCAGCACCGGATAATCCCAGCGATGCCGCACCGAGTGATCCAAAAATAAATTCACGCCGTGTATTCATAATTGTCTCCCCAGGTTTATATTGCAATTTCCGGCGGGATATCCCTTAGATTATAGTTCGAACTCATTACACGGCCGTAAGCGCCCGCATTGGCGATTAACACAACATCATTTTCCCGACTCGGTGGAAATGCACGATCCTGGCCCAGCTTGTCACCTGATTCGCAGATGGGTCCCACGATCGTGACAGTCTCCGTTGCTTCTTCATTCAACCGCGTGAGATTGACTATCTCATGATATGCGCTATACAACGCCGGCCTGATCAGGGCATTGATGCCCGTGCTGACGCCCACATATTTCATCCCGGACTTACCCTTCGTTTGGGTCACGTGAGTCAACAGAACCCCCGCTGTAGATACAAGGTAACGACCCGGCTCGAGCCAAAGCTTGTATTGCGGGTGTTGTTGCTGGAATTCAATCAGCTTCTGATCCAGAGCACTTAGATCAAATGGTGTTTCGTCGTGCCTTAAGGGCACCCCGATACCGCCACCAAGATCCAGTACGCCAGCTTCCGGAAAACGTTCCGCGGCCACAAGCAATGCGTTCGCGACGGCGTGCCAGTTTTCGGGGTCCAGGATTCCCGAACCGCTATGCGCATGTATACCCGTGACCTTCGCACCGGCCTGCTTGACCAGTCGCACCAGTTCATCGAGTTCTTCGAGTGACACGCCAAACTTCGAGCGTTTTCCCACCGTGACGACATGCTCATGATGCCCGCCGCCTGTATCCGGATCGATACGAATGAAAAGGTCCTGTCCTCGAAACAATTCCGGCCAGGCCTTCAACGGATACAGGTTGTCCAGCGTCACACGCAAGCCTTCCCTGACACCCCATTCGTATTCGTCACGCGGTGCAAAATTAGGCGTAAAAAGTATCCGGTTCTTTTCGTTTTTCGGCAGTACTTTCCGCAGATGCATGACCTCGCCGGGTGATACGCAGTCAAAATCCGCGCCGGCGTCTGCCAGCGTTCGCAGTACATCCTCATTGAAATTGGCTTTCATTGCATAAAGAACGCGTGATACCGCCTGCATAGAAAGAATTTCATGTACAGCTTTCTCCATGGTCTCGAGATCGTAGACAAAGGCGTTTAGATGCTGCCCCGCAATTTGCAGCAACTTCTCTCTTTTCCTGATCCACCAGGTTTCCTGAACTTCTGCCTGCATCCGCTCCTCCCTGCAACAACATCGATTCGCACGCCTGTGCGTTGCTCGCCACCAATGCCTTAAGGCATAAAAAAAACCCGCACGGAGATCCTTGCGGGCTTTATGACAGCTTTCCGGCTCTTTTAATCCGGCCAGTTTCCCCGTCGCTCTGACCCACGCACCTCTGGCGCGCCTTTGGTTTTAGTAATTATCGGGTATTGCCTGAAGCAACACCACGGCACAATACATGGGCAGATAACAAATTCTTCGACGTAGTAAATCTGACCGCGCCGTTCAGGTCAAGCTTGACAAGCGCTCAATCTTCCCACGGAGGAGCTACAGTAACGGCGCCCTTTGAGGCTGAAAGGACCTCTGCGCGATATTTCGCGAGAATCCCGCTTGTCACTGCCGACTTCGGACGAACCCAGGCATCGCGGCGCTTTTTTAGTTCGTCGTCGGAAATATCGAGGTTGATGACCCGTTCTTGCGCGTCGATGACGATCCGGTCTCCGTCCCTGATCAACGCGATTGCACCGCCTACTGCAGCCTCGGGAGAAACATGGCCGACGACAAATCCATGACTGCCGCCGGAAAATCGACCGTCCGTAATCAATGCGACATCCGAGCCAAGCCCCTTGCCCATGATTGCGCCAGTCGGGCTTAACATCTCCCTCATGCCCGGACCGCCTTTCGGCCCTTCGTAACGAATTACGACGACATCACCGGGAACGACGTCGCCATCAAGAATCGCCTGCAGCGCAAGTTCTTCTGAATGATAAACCTTGGCATTGCCTTCGAATCGCAGGCCTTCTTTACCCGTAATTTTCGCGACGGCACCCTCGGCTGCCAGGTTTCCATACAGGATCACCAAGTGCCCCTCGGGTTTGATCGGATTGTCGAAGTCGCGAACGATATCCTGATCCTCAGGATAATCCGGCACATCCGCAAGATTTTCAGCGAGTGTCTTCCCGGTAACAGTCATACAGTCACCGTGCAGAAGTCCCCGGTCGAGCAAGCGCTTCATTAACGGTTGAATCCCACCGATAGCAATCAGTTCAGACATCAGGTATTTGCCGCTGGGTTTGACATCCGCCAATACCGGCGTCGTGGCGCCAATACGGGTGAAATCATCCAGGCCCAACTCCACATTTGCCTCACGCGCCATCGCAATCAAATGCATTACAGCGTTTGTCGAACCACCAATAGCATTGACCACGACGATTGCATTTTCGAATGCCCTCTTCGTCATGATGTCGCGAGGCTTGATATCTTTCTTGATCAGATTGATTACGGCTTCGCCAGCACGCAGACAGTCTTCAGCCTTGCTGGCAGAAATGGCTTCCTGTGCCGAACTGTTAGCCAGGCTCATACCAAGAGCCTCGATTGCGGAGGCCATCGTGTTTGCCGTGTACATACCGCCGCACGCGCCCGGACCAGGGATCGCTGTCTGTTCAACTTCCAGTAACTCAGCGTCGCTGATTTTCCCGCCGGAGTGGGCCCCGACTGCCTCGAACACCGAAACGATATCGCGACGTTTCGCACCGGGCTTGATCGTGCCACCATAAACAAACACCGACGGCCGATTCAGGCGCGCCATCGCCATCACACAGGCAGGCATATTCTTGTCACACCCCCCGATCCCGATGATGCCGTCAAATCCTTCGGCCCCCGCAACGGCCTCAATGGAATCAGCGATAATTTCACGGGACACCAGCGAGTAACGCATTCCCGGCGTGCCCATGGCGATGCCGTCCGACACGGTGATCGTATTAAAGATGACACTCTTGCCGCCCGCGGCATCGGTTCCTTCACCGGCCTTTTCAGCCAGTGTATTGATGTGCATGTTGCACGGCGTGATCATGCTCCAGGTCGATGCAATGCCTACCTGTGGCCGATTGAAATCATCTTCGGAAAATCCGACAGCGCGTAACATTGCGCGACTGGGTGCTTGCTCGACACCATCGACAACGATGCGCGAGTAGCGGCGCAGTTCTTTTTCATCCATTGGGTTTCGCTCGATTCAGTTGTAACCAATTCTCTCGCAGAATCCTGTCCTACGAGTCGTCATCCCGAATCATAACCGCGATTTGTGAAAATATGTTGGAATCAGGCGAGACAGGCTGGGTCTCCAATTCGAGAATGAAAGCCTCGTCAGGTTCGCGCCTTGCATCCTGCCCGAGTGGAACGAGAATGCGTGCTGTGCGTTGGCCGGCCGCAAAATAAATGAGCGTGCTCCCCGGCGTAAAGTAATCCTGGCCCTCGGTCGCAGTCACATCGATGAGCACATAACCTACTTCCAGACTCGTGTTGTCCGGGTTGTATCGTATGACATCGATTTGTGCTGCCGGATCGAATTCACGAACCGATATCTGGTTGACGGCGAAAGCGACCGTGTTTGCCGGCAGGCCTTGTTCAAATGCCCGTTGATCATCGTCCTCGAGAACGAGATTGATGCGGGCCAGGTCTGTCCCGGGATTCGCTGAATCCTGAATCCTCAATACGACTTCCCGATCGGGTTCCCGTACCGGGTTTGACCGCAGCGACAAAGTCAGACGTGCGCGCTCCTGTCCGGCGGAAAACTCCAGCTGACCGTCGTTTTCGACAGTAATCTGCCCGGAATTCCATGGAGACTGGTTACCGCTAAACGCGCCCTCCACAATCCTGACTGACAGCGGGGCCGAAAAATCTTCTCTGAAAACGTCAATGATCGCGGCGGCATTTCCCTCGCGCATGGTCAGATTTGCCTCCGGTACGCTATCAGCGGCGAGCGGAAGGGCCATCGTCAGACTTGCAGGAGGCAGTGTTGTGTAGTCGATTAATGGTTCCTGCGGCGTGAGTTCTTCGAGCAATTCATCCGGCACCAGCGTCTCCGCCTCTTGGACCGCCGGCTCCGCATCGATCACTGCCGCCGCACTTTCCTCAATCTGCGGCCCGTCGACATCCGCCTCACCTTCTTCATCTACGGGACTGAATTCAGCGATATCCTGGGTGGTTTCATCGACTGGGGCCACATCAATAATCTCGGAGCCACCGTTGAGGATATTGGTGACCGGCGAAATATCAATTGACTCGACCGATTCACCAATCTGGTCGACGAGTTCCGTTTGCGTCACAACAACGGCAGCCGATGCGACGATAATGATTCCAATCACGATAAGGCGCCATGGTGATCGGCGTTCCTCATCATCATCGTCATCGTCCGGGTGGTACATGATGGACTCTTTTTCGGCTCGCATCGGTGCAGCCATGGGCCTCTCAAGTCGAACAGTCGGCCGATATTCCGGATCCGTTTTAACTTCCGGCGCCTGGATTCTTTCCTTTTGAATGTCCGGAGCAGTTTCCTTTTGTGGCCGCTCGACTGGTTCAGGCGTCTTCACGGCTGACTCAGGCGGTGGCGCCGCTTTCATGTCCTTGATACCGAGTGCATTGATAAACGCTGAAGCTGACGCAAAACGGGTTACACGCGAATACGACAAGGCTTTCTTCAGCGGTTGCCATTGCTTGTCAGGAAGTCCTTGTGGCTGCTGTGGCTCCATTCCATCTTCGGCCGCCTGTGCAGCGTTCCTGGGACCGAATACGCGGTAGCCTGCAACCAGCCTGTACATCAGGCTCGCGAGCGAGAAGACATCGTCAGCCGGCACGGGATCTTCGCCGGTCAGCACCTGCATACTGGAGTAAGCGGGAGTGCCTGTACGGAGAACGGCTGGGTCAAACCGTGACTTGCCTTCATTCTCTTTTTGCCGGACACGTGCGACACCAAAATCAATCAGCTTCACCTGACCCCCGGGAGTAATCATGATATTCCCCGGCTTGACGTCTGCATGAACGACGCCTCGCTGATGCGCATAATCGAGCGCTCTCGCGGTTTGCCTGACGATGTCCATGGCCGTCGAAAAATCGATTGCATTACCCTGGTTATCGTCCAGGATGCTGGACAATGAGCGGCCGTCTAGCCATTCCATAACAATGAAATAGAGGTCGCCTTCCCGGTCGAGATCGACAAAACGAACGATATTCGGGTGGGCAAGGCAGCGCCCTTTGGCTGCTTCCTGCTGCAAAGCGCGCAATGCTGCGCCATTCCGCGACAGCTGCGGGCTGATAACTTTTATTGCGACATTGGCATTTTTTTCACCGGCCTCGGCGAGACGCCTGTCCAGTGCTTTATAAACGACTCCCATGCTGCCTTCTGAAACCTGTTGCTTCAGCAGGAATCGATCACGCAGTACGGAGCCAACCTGAAGCTGGGTTTGCGAGACCGTTTTCACCGGCGCCTGTGCGTTCATCTGTGCTTGCGCCTGGTCTTCGATAACCGCCGTGTCAACAAACAGTTCTTCGGCAACTGAAGCCGATGCCGGCAACGGTGAACGCACCAGTTCCTCTGTCACTATTTTTCCCAGGAGATTCTGCACCAGTTCGTAGGTCTCCTTCCGCAAGTGACCGTCGTCGAACTGCTTCTGGAGCATGGTACGAATTTGGTTTTCGCTTTCCCCGTTACCGGAGAGCAGAGAGCGCATAGCGGCGCCAACCTCGGCAAGCATCGCCTCATCGCCCGCGTGCCCCTGCAGCCGACTTGCGAGCTTTGCAAGCTGTTCGGCGTAATCAGGGCCCTGTTTGTCGGAATCTGCGCTCATATCCGCAGTAGTTTAGCCTGAAGCCCGCGCCACCAATGGGAACTGGTCGTCATATTACCTTTCCCGGATTCATAAGGTTACCCGGGTCCAGGGCCGCTTTGATCGTTCGCATAAGGCCTATTTCGACTTCGCTACGACTGTGCCGCAGATGATCGCGTTTGGCCTGCCCGATGCCGTGTTCTGCGCTAATACTGCCGCCAAGCCGATCGACGATCTCGTAGACAACATCAGCCAGTATGTCCTTTTGTTGCAGAAAAGAGGCCGGATCAGTCCCCTTCGGCTGGCTCAAATTGTAGTGGACGTTGCCATCGCCGACGTGTCCGAACGCAACGACTCGTATGTCCGGTACGATTTTGGTCACCGCGGCGTCTGCGACGGCGATAAACCGGCCAACACTGGCGACTGGCACGGATACGTCATGTTTAAGGCTTGCGCCCTCTCTTTTCTGCGCCTCCGAGATTGCATGTCGAATCTGCCACAAGTCATTCGCTTCTGACTCGTTCTTCGCGACAACTGCATCCGTGATCAGGCCCGATTGCAGGCAAGACATCAGAATCTGTTCCACATCTTCCACATTCCGCACATTTGTCACTTCCAGCAATACGTACCACGGCGACTCCGGCTCAAATGGAAAACGGGTTGCAGCGAAGTGGCGAAGCACATATCGAATTGCCCGATCCGGAATCAATTCGAATGCCTGGATCTGATCGGAGGTCTGTTGCCGAAGCTCTGCCAGCAAATCAACCGCCTTGTCCGGAGATTCGAGTGCGACAAGCGCGGTTTGTGAATTTATGACAGCCGGGTAAAGGCGCAAGCACGCAGCCGTTATGACACCGAGCGTTCCTTCCGCCCCTATAAAAAGCTGTTTCAGATCATAACCGGCCGTGTCCTTGCGCAAAGATCGCAATCCATTCCAGATTGTCCCATCCGGCAGCACAACCTCCAGACCGAGCGCCTGCGCTCTTGCCGTTCCGTAACGCAGAACATTGATGCCGCCTGCATTGGTCGAAAGATTGCCACCGATCTGACAGCTTCCCTCCGCAGCCAGGCTTAGCGGAAAAAACCGATCGACCTCTTCGGCGGCTTTTTGAATGTCAAGAAGCGTGCAACCGGCGTCAACCACGATGGAGTGATCTTGCGGCGAAATGGACCTTACGCTGTTCATCCGGGACAGGGACAGAAGTACCTGCTTGCCACTTTCATCGGGAATAGCTCCGCCGCAAAGTCCCGTGTTCCCACCCTGTGGGACGATCGCGACGCCGGCCTGATGGCAAGCACGCACGATGTCCGCGACCTCGCCCGTGGTTTTTGGTGACAGCATGACCAGTGTTTTCCCAACCCAGGTGTCCCGCCACTCTGTCAGGTGTGGCTCGAGATCTGCGGCATCGGTCATCCAGCCACCATCACCGACAATCGCCTTGAGTTGATCAATCAACATAAATCCAACTCTGCATGAGCCTGGTACGTTGCCCAGTCAATATTGCTGCCACAAAAGATCAGCACGACCTTCTGGCCTTTGAAGCGACCGCGTAGCGGGCCAGCCAGTGCAGCAGTGGATGCAGCGCATGCCGGCTCAACTGCCATTTTCATTTCCCTGAACAACATACCCATCGCATGACGCATTTCGTCGTCGCTGATCAGCACAAGCTCATCGACATTCTGCCTACACAGGGCGAAAGAATACGGTTTCGTAAATGGCGCACCCAGGCTGTCGGCAATTGTGTTTACACGATCGACAGATTCCACGTGACCGCTGCGGAAACTTCGGTGCATGGAATCCGCTCCCTCGGGCTCCACGCCAAATATTCTGCAGCCCGGATTCAATTGTTTCACGGCACTGGAAATACCGGCACAAAGGCCTCCGCCCCCAATCGGCACGACAAGCGCATCGAAGTCCCCTACCTGCTCGCAAATTTCTAGCCCTACCGTGGCAGTTCCGGCAGCAACTTCGGGCCCCTCAAACGGGTGAACAAGGAACCTGCCCTCCGCTTCACGAATCTCTTCGACCTTATCAAAAGCCTCATGAACATCCTCAGTCAGCACGACTTCTGCACCGTATGACAGGCACGCCTCCAGTCGTACCGGGCTGGCCGATCGCATCATCACAACTTTGGCGCTGGTTCCCAGGGCTTGTGCCGCGAAAGCGGTCGCGATTGCATGATTTCCGGCGCTAACGGCAGTAACGCCGGCTTCGAGCTGATCTTCATTCAGCCCAAGCATGAAAGACAAAGCGCCACGCGGCTTAAAGGTTCCGGTTTGTTGCAGAAACTCAAGCTTGCCCCAAATCTCCGCCCCATCGGCAAGGCAAGACTCGAGGTTTCGACAACGCATAACCGGTGTTTCGGTCAGCCATCTCCGGAGTTTCTCACGAAGCCGGCGAACCTCATCGATGGGCGGCGGCCCGATTGGGTTATCATGCACCATGCTGATTCGACATTATGTAAACCATGAATTCCAAGTTATTAATGCATTGGCTGAAAATTTAGGCACCTACAAACACTTCTTAATAATACTTGCGCTGTTTCCGAATGTTGATTACTTTCGACAACGATACTACCTGCACTTCCTCCGCCGTGATCAAAAGGGCAACGATCATCAGGCATCTGGCCAACTGAATGGAATTTGACGACCTTTCGCAATCAGGCATCCGGCGAATAGCTAACTATTCGCCGTATCTTGATCAACTCGCTGGATTTGCCAGTGAAATGGGTTTACGCCAGCGCAGCAACCTGGTCCATCTCGAACAATGCTTGCACAGTGAATGGTCATTGGGGCAAAACAGCATTCTCAGCTGGTGCCCTCTCGATGACGGCATCCTGGTTCTTGTCGTGCCTCATTACGCAATCGCAGAATACACGGCGGCGCCCGCCAATGATCCCGCCATGCCGCAAAAAGTGTCGGCCCGGTTCATTACAGAACTGATTTCCGGTGAGCGACGACTGACGCTGGCTCAGATGCAAAAGGTCGCGAGATTGCTGCAAGTCGAGCCGAAGCTCATTGCGCTTCGTCAGGCACTCAGCGATCATCCGGTCGAGACACAGATTGTTGAGAAGATGGTACGTCGTTACGGGATCAACTACGTCCACAGCCGGGCGGTAACGCTTTTTGATATCGTCAGTTTCGGCTTGCTCACGCCATTCGAACAAATGACGCAGCTGAACAGCCTCTCCTACTCGCTGAATTCCGCCCATGCCAAAATGCTGGAACTGGATGTCGGAATCAATTTCGCCCGCTCATCAAGCGGAGACGGATTTTACATCTGGAATCGCGATCACGGCCTGGAAGCCAACGTCAACCTTTATCATTTCATGCACCTGGTTCTCGCGGACAACGCAATCGCCCGCAGTAAGACATCCACCAAGTCTGTGCCCAGGCTCCGCGCATGTTTTCACGTAGGCAGTTGCTATGAGTTTCATCAAGCGGAGGGATTGAATCCAACCGTTCATGATTTCATCGTCGGCGACGTGACGATCGAGTTGGCAAGGATGATCGAGGCCGCGTTACCGGGTCAGATTCTCGTTGGAGACTTCATGGCCGACCTCAGCGACCAGATTTCAGAGGCCGATGAGTCCCAGGTAAACCTGGATGCCGTTACGTTTCTGCAACGTGCGCAAAACAACATCACCCAGCTTAGTGGCCTCGTGTTGTCCGGCGAACGGGTCACAGCAATCAAGTGCTACCTGACCGGCGAACGTCTCGAGAGTGGTGAATTCAACATTCGCCGCTTGCATATCAGGGACAAGCACGGCCTCACCCGTCTCGCCTACAACGCCAAAATCAATATTTACCGAGACACGGCACAGCCGATTTTACTCGGCATCGAGGATCGCAAGCTGGCACCAAATGGCATGCCTGAAACACCGAACGACTGATAATTTGGTCGCCTGATGTGACTAAATCTCCTCTGCTCATGAATTCTGGAAATTGCCCGCCCTGAATTGATCTTTAATTCAAGCCCTTAAGAGGTCGAACCTGGAGGCGCAGACCACCGGGCTCAAGGATTGGCGATCAGCTTTGCTAATACGCCTGTCGGCCGGCAAGGCCGGCCTCGGTGCGAACTACTACTCAGTTCCAGTTTCCCCGCCCCTGTTTCTCGACCAAAAAAAACCACCCGTAGCAGTGAGGTGGTCTTTCTTGTTTCTCGAAATTGGTCGGGGCGAGAAGATGGGCGCTACGCGCCTGTCGGCCGACAAGGCCGGCCTCGGTGCGAACTCTTATTCAGCTCCATCCCAGCCAACCTCTCTTGAATGAAAAAAATGGCCTCC
>JAHEFD010000181.1 GCA_024640345.1 Woeseiaceae bacterium | reverse complement strand
TAATACCGTCATTTGCCCGGCCTTGCAGACTAAGAAGACAGGGCCTGGTGAAAAGTAGCCCATCGTGTGTCTGTCAGAATGACCAACGTGTCTGCGCTGCCGCAGTTTGACTCGCACGGACATGGAAATAGCCAAACGAGCGATTTCCGTGATGTCGTGGCGCCGAAAAATGAAGCAGGACCGTTTCGCTTGGCTATAATGTCGGCCTGCTGCAGAAAATCCCGTATCGATATCGCCTCTGCATCTGCCTGATACTAATAAATAAGGATCAAATATTGATTACCGAAGTACTTTCCGTGCGGAGCGCGGTGCTGTCACTCGTCCTCGGATTCACGGGCCTCTCGCTGCAGGCAGCCCAGGCCCAGCAAGGCACGGGAATGGATTCCGTCATTGAGGAGATTGTCGTCACCTCGCGTTACAGGGCCGAGAAGCTGTCTGACGTGCCGGACTCTATTACTGCATTCACCGCAGACGATATCGAGCGGCATCGAATTGAGCGGATAAATCGTGTCGCGGCACTGACGCCAAACCTTCGATTTTCTGACGATCAGGAGGTAGGCATCAGTACGCTGGTCATACGCGGCGTGCGGCAAAATCGCGGAACAGGTCAGCCACCTGTTTCGTTTCGAATTGACGGTGTTAGTGTGACCAACAACCTGCTGACTACGCAGGATCTGCCTGACATCGACACTGTCGACGTATTGCGAGGTCCGCAGGGTGCGCTTTATGGGCGTAATGCGATCGGCGGCGCGATCCTCGTGTCGACCAGGCGGCCCACCAAAGAGCCGGAATATCGGTTCCGGGTTACCGCGGCGGAAGGCAACGATTTTACCGTTGCAGCGAGTGCGTCCGGCCCGCTTTCGAATGAGAATTTACTCTATCGTGCTTCCGTGCAGGTCCAGGACCGTGACGGGCAACTCGAGAACGCATACCTGGGAAACCAGAAGGTGGACTTCAAGAAATCGACAAACTTTCGTGGACGGCTGTTGTACCAGCCGACAGAGAGACTTGCAGTGGACTTCAGGGCACAGTATTCGGACCAGGAGGGCGGGTCTGGATATTTCATGCCAGGAAGCGAGGGCGTATTGCCGTTACCGCCGCCGGCGGCACCAATATTTTTCGGCAACCCTGTCTATGAAATTCAGTCGAACCGTATTGGTGAGTCATTTGTAAAGTTCACCGAGACGTCGGCGAAAATCGACTATGACTTTGACTGGGGTACGTTGACGTCGATCACGTCATTCACAGATGTTGACTCCGGCAACGATCAGGATCTCGACCAGACACTTTTCGATGCGATCAATATTATTGTGATCGATGAGTCCACGACCTTTGCCCAGGAATTTCGCCTGGCCTCGGACGCTGATACCAGCCTGCGCTGGGTAACGGGCCTTTATTTCTTCAACCAGGATCGATTTCGCTCGCTTGCGACCACTTTCCTCGGTACGCCGGTTCCGCCAGCCGCCCAGGATCTCAAGCTTGAAAACTACGCTGCTTTTGGCAATTTAAGTTACGACCTTGGCGACGATCTGGAACTGACGGTGGCATTCCGTTATGACGTCGAGACGCCGGAGGACACCACTCAAGGGAAGAGCGAGACTTTCCGTGAGTTGCAGCCGAAGGCAAGTCTTGCCTATCACTTCCGGGAAGGTCTGCTCGGGTACCTCACAATCGGCAAAGGATTCCGTGCGGGAGGTTTCAATAATCTTTCGGCGGGGAGTAACTTCGCGCCCGGGTTCGACAAGGAATCGCTGGTCAGCTACGAAGTCGGCATGAAGGGATCAGCTTACAACGGGCGTATCAGGGGAGGGCTCTCGTTTTTCTATACCGACTACACGGACCAGCAATACTTCCTGTTTGATCAAACGGGAACGCAGGCGAATATCAACGTACCGAAGAGTGAAATCATGGGCGGTGAGCTGGAAATCCAGGCTATGCCAACTGACAGTTTGCGGATCGATTTTGGCCTCGGGTTCACCGAGAGCGAGATAATAGAGTATGCGGATATTGTCGGTGTGCTCGTCCCGGCGGCTGAGATCATCGGCAGCAAGGTTCCCGGCGCGCCTGAATGGTCATTGAATGTAGGCGTGCAGCACCAGGTGGCGCTGACATCAACACTGGATCTGGTCAGCCGACTGGATTACGAACATCGCGGCAAGACTTACTGGACGCTGGATAACCTGGACACTCAATCCGCCTATGACCTCGTCAACCTGAGTTTTGCGCTCGAGAAAGAAAGATGGACGAGCAGGGTGTATGTCAACAATCTTTTTGATAAGGACTACATCGAGTGGTTCTTTGCTGCCCGATTCATCGGCTTGCCGGCCGACATTGCATGGCCAAGCGCTCCGAGACAGGCTGGCATCGAGTTTTCGTTCAGGTATTAGGAGTCAACACATCGGAACAGTGAGGTACTGACGATACGAATCCGGAATTGCGGAGTATCAATGGGCGCCTGTCCGGATCAGGTTGTCCAGCAGTATCCAGGCGGTACCTGCTATGACACCGATAAGAACCATAGCAAGGCTCAAACCCTGTGGGTGTCTCCTGCTGAACAACGCTTTTTGCATTGCCCAGACTGATACCCGTCGTGCGTCCTTGAGCCGCGGAAATACCTGGTCATTCAATGTTTGCCGGTCATACACGGACATGTGGGGCTGCCCCAGGAAGAGAGCGACATCAGGCGTGGCAATTGCCGTCAGGTCGTATATGGCATCCCTGAGCGCGCAGGTGGACCGGCGTCCCTTGTGATCCTGCAGTGTCAGTGTGTTTTCGTTGATCCCGATCGCGGTGCCAATATTGGCGCGGCTTGCCCAGCTGATTATTGCGCATATCCCGGCAAGTCCGCTTACGGGCAGGAGAAAGGAAAGGCCGATAAGATAATTGCCGGATAGGATTGCCAATATCAAAACCAGAACAGCGAAAACAATTGTCATGATGGTGAGTAATCGCAAAGCGATGGTTATCTTCCGCACGGCCTTCGGGTCCGGTTCCAGCCAGATCGCTTCCTCCGTGCTCGATTCGTTCTTCGGAAAAGCTCGACTTTTTGCCAGCTGTGTCGATTGCCTTGTTACGAGGATGCGGATAAATATCGCAACAAGTACTAGCAAGAAAAGCGCGATGCCGGCATAGCTGTAGATTCGATACTGGAGGCGCTTTGCCCTCGATTCAGCCAATACCTGCTCCAGCCCCGCTGATGAGAAATCGTTTAACAAGTCTCCATTCGCAGAAAGACGATAAACACGATCGTTTTTCCAGTCGCTGATTAATACTTCGCCGTGGAAAGGCAGGATAGATATGGGATCGGCACCGGCGGGCAGTGAAGCTTTGTGTGTGAACTGCCATGCATCATCGAAAA
>JAHEFD010000088.1 GCA_024640345.1 Woeseiaceae bacterium | reverse complement strand
TGCCGACGACAATGAAGCCGCGCGTCGCGATTTCGTTGATCCGGAGAATCGTGCGCACAAGTACCAGGTTGCGGACGAAATATATCCCAGCCGTCGATTACGTGCCTCCACGACGCCGCTGCAATTGTCGCTTGCGGATCTGCCGGAAGGTTTCGAGATACATTACGAATGGGAAGGCGCTACCTACGGTGTAGACGATTTTAACGAACGCACTAAAAGCAACGCATTGCTGATCCTGAAAGACGGGAAAATCGTGACCGAAATCTACCGAAACGGATCGACGCCGGAGACCCGCTTCATATCTTTTTCAACCGGCAAATCCTTTACGTCCACAATGGTCGGCATGGCGATTGAAGACGGTTACATCGACAGCGTTGACGAACCTCTCACAAAGTACCTGCCAGGACTGATTGGCAGCGCTTACGATGGCGTCAGTATCAAGGATGCGCTTCAAATGTCGTCGGGCGTCGAATGGGATGAGTCCAGCTACGACTTCAGCGACATGAGTAAACCGTTGAATTTGCACTGGGAGCAGTCCATCGTGCGGCAGCGGTATCGCTTCGTCGAAGGCGCGAACGGACTGCCTCGGGCACATGAGCCTGGCACGAAATATAATTACAATACGCTGGAGACCAGTTTGCTCGGGTGGCTTGTCGAGAATGCCACCGGGCGGCGCTTCACGACGTACATGGAAGAACGGTTATGGCAACCAGCCGGCATGGAGTTCGATGCCGGGTGGTTGCTGGACGGCCCGGAGGACATCGGTCGGGAAATGGCCGGCGGAATGCTGGTTGCGTCGCTCCGCGATTACGGCCGTTTCGGCTTGCTGATGATGAACGGCGGCAAAGCCGGAGATCAGCAAGTCATTTCATCAGACTGGGTCCGCGAAGCGACGACGGCTGACCGCGACGCAGTCGCTTATGGTTCGTTATACGAGGGCTACCCACTGGGCTACGGTTACCAGTGGTGGCTGTTTCCGAACAAACGTTTCGAGGGCCAGGGCGTATACGGACAACTGATCTATGTCGCACCCGAGGACGGCGTCGTCATCATCAAGCTCAGTGCGTGGCCGGATGCCTGGGTCGATGAAATGGAACTTGAAAGCTACGTGTTCTTTGAGGCCGTCATCAGCGCGTTGAACAAACTTTGAAGCGCTGCCAAAGCAGGAAAGAAGGTTTGTCCGCAAACTGAGTTATGGCTCTGCCAGGGTTTTTACGGTCGCCTTAGCTAAGTCCTGCTATCCACTTTTCGACCTCGGGTGCGCCTAATCGGCACAATCCAGCGAAGGCGCGAGCCCGCTGTCTTCGAGGTCAAAGTTAACCGTCGTTCCGCACCGCCGCTTCGATCTCGGCGATGTCGATCTTCCGCATTCCCATCATCGCCTCGAACGCGCGTTTCGCCACGTCGCCGCCGCTGGCCATTGCCTCTGTGAGGACACGCGGCGTGATCTGCCACGACAGGCCCCATCTGTCCTTGCACCAGCCGCACGCACTTTCGGAGCCGCCGCCACCAATAATCGCGTTCCAGTAACGATCAGTCTCCTCCTGGTCATCGGTGGCGATCTGAAAGGAGAATGCCTCGTTGTGCTTGAACGCGTCCCCGCCATTGAGACCGAGGCACGGGACGCCGCACACGGTGAACTCCACCGTCAACACGTCACCCTTCTTGCCACCGGGAAAGTCGGACGGAGCGTGATGTACTGCACCGACCGTGCTGTCGGGAAAAGTTTTGGCGTAAAAGTTCGCGGCCTCTTCCGCATCGTGGTCATACCACAGGCAAATCGTGTTCTTCATCGCTATTGTCCTCGTGTTTTCCGCCGACCGGGCCAAAGTCGGCGCTCGTCGGCGGTTTGTGCCCACCCGCGAAATGGTCAAAATAAATATCGTCGAGCATGATGCTATAGCATCTTGCCAACCAGCGCCCTCTGCCTGGAAAGGCATCCTCGCCGTGCTGGCTCGCCTCATCGCGCCAACGTCGCAGCTGGCGGGTACTAAAACCAAGCTCTTCGGCAACCAGCATATCAGTGACACCGGGTTAATTTGCACGCCTAAGTGCTCCGCGCTTAAACTCTTTGCTGTACCGCCTTCTTCGGGTCATCGTGCACCTCCTAAAGATCCATATAGACCTTTATAAAAGCGTCCACTAAACCTGAGCAAGACAACAAAGCGGACCTAGGGCTTGCGCGGTGAATACTTCGAATAGACGACGAACTGAAGTTCGGCAACACGCGCGTCATGTGCAGGTGGCGATTCGCGAATCCAGGCTCCGGGTTCCCAGATTATCTGCTGGAGAGATAACGATGAAATCGATCAAATTCGGTAATACTTCCAGAAGAAAATTCATCAAGACAGGTGCTGCAATAACGGTCGGAGTCGCGACCACCCCAGCATGCACGCTTGAGAGTTCACCTGACCGATCCAAAAAAGAACGGGGTGAGCTAAACGAGGCAAGCAAGAAACTGCTGGATCACTTCAATTTGAAGTATCCGATTTTTCAGGCAGCCCCTGGCGGGGAGGCATTGGCAGTGGCAGTCGCCAACAGCGGTGCGATGGGAGCAGTGTCACTTACGTGGGAAACACCGGAAAATGCATTTGATCTGGTAACCCGAATTAAAGACACAACTAATGGAAACTTTTATGCGAACTATGTCCTCGATTCTGAACCAGAATCTTTGGATATGGCGCTCGAGGCAGGATGTCCGATCGTTCAGTTTTCTTGGGGCATTCCAAATAGAGACCTAGTCTCCAGGATTCGCAGCGCTGGTGCTCGATTGGGCATTCAGGTGGCAAGCAGATTAAATGCAGAACGAGCTTTGGAGCTAAATCCCGATTTCATGATCTGTCAGGGCATGGAAGCTGGCGGACATGTCCAAGCAGCGTCTTCACTATCGGATACGCTGCAAGAGGTGCTCGAAGTGGCCGAAGGTGTTCCAGTACTTGCTGCTGGCGGCGTCACAACCGGGCACGATGTACGACAGGCGCTGGTTGCTGGCGCGGCAGGAGCAGTAATGGGAACAAGGTTTATGGCAACAATGGAGAGCGATGCTCATGACATCTACAAAGAAAACTTAGTTAGGGCGGGCGAGCACAGCACAGCTTATACAATTTGTTTTAACAATGAATGGAATGGCACGCATAGGGTACTGAGAAACCGGACGTTTCTCGAATGGGAGGCTGCCGGATGCCCGCAAACCGGGAAAAGACCGGGAGAGAATGACGTTATAGCTAAATATCCCGGCTACGAGCCAACACTGAGATATTCGATCGAACCGCCCTTGCAAGGGTACAAAGGCGCCTTGGATGAGATGGCCATGTATGCTGGACAGGGTGTTCAAAAAATAGACGACCTTCCGTCTGCTCACGAGCTGATAGATAGGCTCTGGAAGGAATTTGAGAATAGCTGAGCTGGTAGTCAGAATGATTGACTTCGCAGGCATGCGAACTTCCGCTCTTGGCCGAAAGCAGCTCCAGGTCCGTTAGGCTCCTGAGGCTGGTTTGCCCTGGTGACTTCAATCAGTTGACGCAACACCTAAGCTCTAACTATACAGCGGAGGAAGTCACCTCCCGAAAGTGGCTGCCAGCTGCTAGAATGATGAGAGCCTGCTTTTGACTCAAAGCAGTCGGACGCCGGCGACTCGAAAAACAGGCTGACACCCCAACCCTTTCTGTTGAGTATCCCGGTAAAATGGCGATGCCGGATTATTGAGGATGCCTTGTGAGTAACGCCGAAAACGATCCTAAGCCGTCTATCGTGACTTCAAACAGAACACTGGAACGATGGGCGCTTCTTGCCGAAATAGTAGGTGCGGTCGCCGTCGTATTGTCCGTTGCGTATCTTGCCCTTCAAGTCTCGGACAATAACAGGCTCTTGCGCAGCCAAGCTCACTACAACGGGCTTGAGCTTTCACAACGCCCGCTGGAAATGATGATCGACAATGAGAATCTTGCTGCCGTATTAGCCAATTGTGATGTAGATCCTGAAGCTGCGGATCGAACCAGCTGGTACCGATGTAGTAGCTACTACTTGATGCAATTCAATAGTTGGGAATACCTGTATTACCAGAACGATGACGGTTCGATCCCTTCACAACTTTGGAACGGAGCAGACGCATCTTTCAAATATCGCGTGGCTACGAGACCTGGCTATAAGCGTTTCTGGGCCGAATCGCAGCTGGCTTATGATGAGCCGTTTCGATCATATTTGGCGGCCCAGTTTGCCATATCAGAGTAGGGCGGCAGATGTGCTCAAAATCTGCTTAGATGTTCTGAACATGCTGATCCCGGCGTCCGCTTCTGGCTGTGATTTCAACCGGTCGACGCAATACCTGGGTTCTAACTATAGAGCGGAGGAAGTCACCTCCCGAAATCGGCCGCCAGGCTGCTAAACTCGTGAGAGGCTGGTATCGATCTTTTCCGGCCACTCAATACTTGTCGGTTTGCAACCATATTCGGCGCCTATGAACGACGAGGAAAAACAGAAAAACTTCGAACTGGCAGAAAAGCTTTTGTCCGAGCAGAATTTTACTGCGGCCGTTATCGCAGGAGCGTTCGCTACGTTGCTCGCCGCCGTCGCCTACGGGATCGTTGTTGAAAAATGGGCGTTTTCTTACGGTTTCGCGGCAGCAGGTATTGGGATTGTAATTGGATTGTCGATGGGGTTTCTCGGTCGCGGGATTTCGACCAAATTCGGTGTAACAGCCGCGATATACACGGTAACTGGCTGCATCCTCGGCAACCTGTTCGTCAAGATAATGAACCTGGCGACAGGAGCGGCGACCTCTCCAATTGATGTGCTCCAGAATAACTCCATGTCAGTTCTCGCAAGGTGGTCAGTTGCCGGCCTGTCCCTGATCCATCTCGTCTTCTGGTTTGTTGCTGTCTTTGCTGCAGTATTTCTGGCCAAGCGGTCGCTGTCCCGTTCGGAGAGCTTAGCAATCGGTTTGTTTGAATTGAGAGATTAGACTGCGACGGTGCGTGTCCGTCGTATTCGACGGCCGCCTTATTCCGAAAGCAGGCAATGGGCGGCTAAACCGATGAACGGCTGCTTTTGAGCCAACACGGTAACTCGCGTGAATGGAGAAAATATGAAATTGGGAATTTGGCTGCCGTTGTTCTCATTGGTTGCAGCGAGCTCCGGCACCACAGCTCAAAATGATCAGTCGACATCCGGATTTGTGCATTTTCGCGCGGCAGATGTGCCGTATAAAGCAGACCGCGAGATACCGGAGCTGGGCTACGTGGTTTTGTCAGGTAACCCTGACGAAGCGGGAGTCTATGTTATTCGCCTGAAGATACCCCCTGGCCAGACGTTCGCGCCTCACTACCACGACCAAGACCGATACATCACGGTGATTTCTGGTGTATGGGCATTTGGTAAAGGCCACTCGGGGAAATGCGAGGATACGATTCCCTTGGCTGCCGGGGCATATGTGATGCACCCAAAAGGAGGCGTCCATTTCGACGGTTCGTGCAGTGAAGGGTTTGTCGAGGTTCAGATTATCGGGCAGGGGCCGGTAAAGACGACGAGGGTTGACAAGGCTGACTAACGACAACCAGTTGCCGAACGGCAGCCAGATCTTGTTACTTTTCAGTCTGCTCATTCGTCTGCGCCCGGCCGAAAGCGGTCTCTAGCCCGAGAGGAAGTTAAAACTCTCGATTTGTACAAGCGCCTGGATCTGACATCAGTGACCCGGACCGAAGCTCAGCCAGGGGAGTAGTTTGTTCGTTTGAATCAGAACTTGTAACCAATTCCTATACTGGCAGTTTTCAGGTCAAGATCCAGCTTTTGATACTCAACAAAGGCCTTCCAATGATCGTCGATAGACAGGCGCAGGCCGGCACCAAAAAGGAAATCCTCGCCTGAGTCGTCAAATGCGGTGGAGATGCCCGAGAAGTCAATGTCCCAACCAACCAGTCCGATTTTGCCATACAGGTCAAACTTGTCGGTTATCGGCAGGTTCCCGACCAGCGACAGCGAGAGGCCCGTGATGTCCGCTTTTGTCGAGACGGGGATGACAAGGCAAAAGAATTCCGGTGGACAGTCGGATCCCCCATTGGGGCTGCCGAAATCCTGATAGGCTGCCTCCAAAGAAAAGTTGGGCGTGACTGCATATCCTGCACCCAGGGAGAAACCATTGTCACTGTCGTTGACGCCAGTCAGGTCGCTGAGTACAAGGTCAGAGTCTGTGGTACTGAAGGCGCCAAAAACGTAAAAGTCACTTTGAGCGAACGCCATGTTGCTGAACAAGATCAGTAGCGACAGAATTGCTATGAGAGATATTTGTTTGCAAAGCATTTCATAACCCTTCTTGGAATTTTCACATGTTGCTTTTATGACTTGTCATACTCGTTATGGGTTCCATCGCTACGTAATAATCCTTACAAATGACGGACGCGGCTTTTGAGGAGCATGGCCGACTGAAAATTTGGTTGTTCAGCCCGCGACGAGTGCGGTCGCTGACGAAATTTAGGGAATTGATATGTGCGGCGCGACGTTGCCTCGATTAACACCGATCGGAAGCATTAGGCTAATATAAACCGTGGCGCCAATAACAAATCGAAATAACAACCTGGCGCCGCCGCAGCATTCTCGATCATAGAACCAACAGGAATAAGCAATGGCGACGGAAAGAGTAGCGATAGTCACCGCGGGTGGCAGTGGCATGGGGGCGGGTGCCGCACGAAGGCTGGCAGCCGATGGTTTTAGAATTGCGATCCTGTCATCGTCCGGAAAAGGCGAGGCGCTGGCAAAGGAACTCGGTGGTATTGGAGTGACAGGATCTAATCAGTCAAACAATGACCTCAAGCGACTGACAGATCAGGTGGTGGAAAAATGGGGTCGAATTGATGTGCTCGTAAATAGCGCGGGTCATGGACCGAGAGCACCGCTGCTCGAACTGTCGGACGATGACTGGCACACGGGAATGGAAGTCTATTTTCTCAATGTTGTGCGTTCGACCCGGCTCGTCACACCCGTAATGCAAAAGCAGAAGTCCGGCGTCATTATCAACGTTTCGACATTTGCAGCTTTCGAACCGGACCCTGTCTTTCCAACCTCCGGCGTATTCCGGGCAGGATTAGCGGCTTATACGAAACTTTTCTCCGATCAGTATGCGGCTGAGAACATTCGAATGAACAACGTTCTGCCGGGCTTTATTGACAGCCTGCCAGAGAAGGAGGAGTTTCGTGAGAGGATTCCGATGCAGCGGTACGGAAAGACGGATGAGGTTTCTGCGCTGATCGCCTTCCTTGCATCCGACGGTGCCGGCTACATCACCGGCCAGAACATTAGAGTCGATGGTGGAATTACGCGTTCCGTCTAGGCGTGGATCCGACTCCTTTTTCATTCGAAACTTACGTTGTCGTAGATGACAAGGTCGTCGCTTGATAACTGGAAAACCGTCAGCAGTATCGTTCCGCTCTGTTTTCCGACGCTTATAGCCATGTCGGCAACGGGCATCGGGCTGACCAGGAGCAACTCCGGTTCGCCGCCGGTGATATCAACTTTTAGCAGCCTGCCCGTGTTGCCGGTTTCACCGCCTGCCAGAAAGAAAAGTTTGCCGTCCGCGACTTCCCAGCCATAGCGGCCATTGCCCGGCAGACCATCGAGTATCTTCGTAGTCGAACCGTCAGCAAGGGAAAGTCGAAACAATGTGCCTGCGTCATCAACAACGTAAATCTCATCTGGGCCGGACGGGTTCGGGCGGTAAAAGCCGTCCGCGACTTTCTCGACGCCGTTGTCATTGCCAACACATATGCCCCAGCCGCTCTCGTCGCGACAACCAGCCAGCCAGTCATTTGAAATCCAGCGGGGCGTCGTGATGTCGGTAAACGGTGTTGCAACTTCTGTCGCCGCTCCGCTGACAATGTCCACGGAGTAGAGGCGCTCGCCTGTCTCTGCCTGGACGGTTACGAGCAATTTTCTTCCGTCCGCATGCCAATCGGGATACCGCACGGTCGCGCCTTCGAACCGGGTAAGTTGTCGCACCGCGTTGCCTTCAGTTGCGGCGATCCATAGCTCATCGAATCCGCTGCGGCGCGAAATAAACGCAACCCAGTTTTCATCGGGTGAAAGGCTGCCGTGATGATCGTCACTCGTCGATTGCCCGACACTTGTCGTCGTGCCATCTGTGCTCAACAGAGTCAGGTCGAGATCATTGCGTAACTCAGCGACAATGAGCAGTTCTCTCTCTGCATCAAATTCCGGGTGCACAAACTCAGGCGATTCAATGGAGGTTTTTTGCAAGCTGTCGATATTCAGCAACCATCCACGCATGCGACCGGCCTCGGAGACGCTGTAAATGAGCCGCTGATCGTCCAGCCATGCCATGCCGCCGACCTGGGCCGGGACATCAATCAGCTGACGCTCGACGTGGGACTCAACATCGACGGTCCACATTGTCACCCGGTGATCCGGTTGTGGCTCACCACGAAGGAATGCAACTTTGTTTCCAGACGGAGAGAAGCGAGGGTAGAAGTCGGTTCCTGTCGGTGACACCGCATCGGTCAGCCGACGCGACGTATAGTTTACGCGGTCGACAAGATAGATGCGGCGTAGCGAGTCAGCTTCATCTCGTTGTGCGATCGTATAGGCAAGCTGATTTCCGACCGGAGACCAGTCAACCAGCGTCGGGAATTTCTGCGTGCACCGCGTAATGACATCCGGCACGCCAAGCGTAATCGACTGCACGACGACGTCGCAGCCTCCTTCCGACAAACGCACGTAGGCAAGCTCATCGCCCGAGGGTGATATTGCCGGGCCGTGCTCGGTCACGTCGGGCGTCACTGCAACAGGCTGCAGGGTCCCATCGTCGAGCGACACCCGAAAAAGGTCCCAGTCGCTACGGTCACGTCTTTGCACGGCGTGGACGACCCAGTCGCTGCCCGGTACCAGGCGCGGTTGATGTTCAAGACCTGGAGCAGACGTTAATGGTCTTGCCCCGCTCAGAATAACCGCTGATGATATCGGCCCATCGGGCATCCTGATCAATTGAGGCAGGAGTATCGACGCGAGCAGGGCGACCGCTCCAAGAAGGTAATGATGTTTGTATCGCTCCAGGTGCGTGGCCGGTACCCGGGATGCCGCCACTGATGGTTCGCCCTGCACTTCGCGATGGTCTGCAACAAACTGGTAGCCAAATTTGGGCAGTGTGCGGATGTATCGCTGTTCGCCAGCTTTCTCACCGAAAGCCGCTCGGAGGTCTGCCATTGCCCGCGAAATTACGCCGTCGCTGGGATAGTTATGGCCCCAGACCTGGTCCAGCAGATCGTTCCGCGAGACGCCTTTGTCGCCAGCATCCAGCAGCACGAGCAACACATGCAGTGCCTTGGGATTCAACCGGACTTCGCCGGATGTGCCACGCAATACGCCTAAGTCCGGGTAAAGCGTCCACTCGCCGATGCGCGTGGCACCACGGCGGCCCCTTGCAGCCCGCAGATCCGGTTTTACCTTCGGTTCAGTCATAAATGGAACATTTTTCTCAGCTTTTTCTCAGGACTTTGATCGCTCCGACGCCCAAAGTGCCGGCAGACAGGAACTCATAAAGGACGCGTCATGATACGACATCATGAACATCGACATCTCCACTCCCTTTGAAACAGAGAAATCCGTAAAACCGCCAGATGCCGTTGTTTTTACGGGGCCATTGCGGACTGAATGATCTCTTATTCAGAGCCAGCGTCGGACGGAGTTCTTGTAGGCGAGATAGGATTCGCCAAACTTTTTTTCGAGGTACGCCTCCTCGTGCTTTATCGCGATGTGATAAACCGATAACGCAAGGACTGGCATGAAGATCAGGATCCATGCCTCTGACAAAATGATGGCAAAGCCAAGGTTGGACAGCATCATCATCAGGTACATCGGGTTACGCGTGAATTTGTATGGGCCCGTTACAATAATCTCGGGCGTTGCTGACCAGGCGGTAATGCTCTGTTTCGTGTTACGAAAAAGCCAGATGGGCCAAAGGGCCAAGACAAGGCCTGCCACTACGATGATTGCGCCGCCAGACCAATAGCGGTCGGGAGTGGCCAGACTGTACTGTGCAAATAAAGGTACCTGGTGACCAAGCAGGTAACCGGCAATAATCGTCAATATGCCGATAACCGGCGGTGGAAACCTGACGGCGGCGCCTTTTTTGTCAACGTTATTCTCGGGCATATCAGTTTCTTCTGGCTTCGGCGGCATCCAGGAAAACCTCGAGCGTCGCGCGGTATTCCTTCGGTTTCCTGCTTAATGACGCGTGCGCCACATCCTGGATGATGACGAGCTTCGAGCCGGGAATCAGTTTTTGGTATTCGGCCATTCGCTCAGGCCTCGCCTCATCGAATTCGCCTGCCAGCAAGAGGACCGGCACGTCGATTTCGTGCAGGCGACCGGTCACGTCGAAGTCCACAAGATTTCCTGTCGCACGAAATTCGGTGGGCCCCCACATGTAGTTGTATATCAGCGAGCTTCGCGGCACGTCATCACAACCGGTGGCATCTTCCTGCCGTTCCCCATAGGAAACGTGTCGCGCATAAAATTCGCGAGAGGCGGCCTGGTATTCCTCGGAATCAATCGTGCCGGCTTCTTCATGTTTTGTCAGGGTTAGCTGGATGTCTTCCGGCATCCGCGAACGCAGCAAGTTGGCATCTTCTATCCAGTCTGCTGTGCTCAGTAGTGGTGACGATAATGTGACCGACACAATTCCCCCGGTCCCTTTTTCGAGAACATAGGCAGCCGCAAGCGCGCCACCCCAGGAATGGCCGTAGAGATGAAATTGCTCGAGTCCGAGTTCGAGCCTGATCGTGTGAAGTGCTTCGACGAAGCGGTCGACTTCCCACAGCGACAGGTCATCCGGCCGGCCGGAGCGTCCTGAACCCAATTGGTCGTAGCGAATAACGGGACGCTCATCACCGAGCGCCTCCAGAAGAGAGTTGCCACAAGACGTTCCGCCGGGGCCGCCATGCAGTGTGAGCAAAGGAAGGCCTGTGCCGTTACCCGTCACCTTGTACCAGACAGGTCCGCCCGGCACGTCGATGAAGCCCTGGCCAGGTGCAGGACTCCCTGCCGAAGCAGCGTGAGCAAGACCGGTTAGCAGGAAAACGCATAACAATTTTTTCATTAGCTGATCCATATGCTTTGAAGGACGACAAGGCATTCGTATTTTCACTGATATTTCATATTGTTATAAACCAAATCAGTGGTTCGTGCCTCTAAGAATCAATATCGCAACGAAAACTGAACGGGTCTTTCTACATGGTACTCCGCCGCCTGATCGTGTTTACAGTCATTTTGATGTTATTGGTCGCCGTTCCCGTATGGGCAGTTACAAATGGTATTTCGGACCTTCCGAGAGTTTCCAAGCCAGTCGCCATCGATGGCAGCCTGGAAGACGATGCCTGGCGTCATGCGTTGCAGATCGAGCTCGACATGGAAACAAACCCCGGAGAGAACGTTCCGGCCAAGGTCAAAACTGTCGCATACCTGATGGAGGATGGTCTCAATCTCTATATCGCGTTCGATGCCCGCGATCCTGATCCCAGCCAGATACGTGCTTATCTGCGCGACCGGGATTCTGCGTATAACGATGATTTCGTCGGAGTCGTCATAGACTCGTACAACGATGAACGACGGGCTTTCGAATTTTTCTCGAATCCGTTGGGTTCACAAATGGATCTGACAAATGATGACGTTAACAGGCAGGAAGATGATTCGTGGGATGCGATCTGGGATGCCGCCGGGAAGATCACTGATGCCGGTTATGTCGTTGAAATGGAAATTCCCCTGAACCAGCTCCGATTCCAGAGAATCGACGGGAAACAGACCTGGGGAATCGATGTGATTCGCATGTATCCCCG
>JAHEFD010000180.1 GCA_024640345.1 Woeseiaceae bacterium | reverse complement strand
CAGTGTTCCAGCTGACATTCTAGATTGGGTATGAAGATGGTCGAGGTTCAAAACATTATTAACGGTGAATGGCGGAAGGCCGCCGGAGGCCGAATGTATGACGTCAATAATCCCGCGCATCCCACCGAAATCGTTGGCCGGGCCGCACTTGCCAACCAGGACGACGTGCGGGATGCCATAGAGGCGGCCCACCGGGCGTTTCCGGCGTGGTCGGCAATGAGTTATGCCGAAAGGGCTGAGCGTCTTACTGCGGCAGCTGCACCCCTGGCCGCGGACGAAACCCGACTGCAGGAACTGATCCATCTTTTTACCCGGGAGCACGGAAAAATTCTGCGCGAATCGGCGATAGAGTTTTCGAGATTCGGAGATCGATTCGCGTGGCCGGTGGCGCAGGCAGCGCGTCTCGCTGAGGACGAGAAACTGTCCGGCCCGCCTCGAGACACGATCATCACCCGCCAGCCGCGTGGTGTCGCTTCGCAGATCGTTCCCTGGAATTGGCCTATATCGCTGCTCGGGGTGAAAGCGCCCCCGGCACTTATGACAGGCAACACCGTCGTCATCAAGCTCGCCGAGCAGTCGCCGCTGGCGCCGATGCAGTTGCTGAAGATGCTGGCCGACGGATTACCACCAGGCGTTATCAACGTGATCGCAAGCCCGCCTTCGGAAATTGGCGATGAAATGATTTCAAATCCCCTGGTTCGTAAAATCAGCTTCACCGGCAGTATCAACGCCGGCAAGCACATCATGAAAGTGGCTGCCGATACGTTGAAGGCGATAACGCTCGAACTGGGTGGCAATGATGCCGCCCTGGTTTTCGACGACGCCGAGCTGGACGAGGAAGCTATCAGGCGATTCGTCAATGGCTCTTTTATGACCGCCGGGCAGATTTGCATGGCGGTGAAAAGAATTTACGTGCACCGATCGCGGTACGACGAGTTCGTGGAAAAGTTTTCGCAGGAAGTTGACAGGATAGTTGTGGGCGATGGTACCGATCCATCGGTAACGATGGGCCCCCTCAATAACGAACGGCAGCTGAAAGTCGTACAGAGTCTTATCGAAGATTCCCGACAGTCCGGCGCAACGGTCAAAGAGCTCGGCCAGGTTGCAGACGAGACGACTTACCGGGAAGGCTACTTTCAGCGGCCCGTTGTGATCACCGACTGCGATCCGAACTCACGAATCGTTCAGGAGGAGCAGTTTGGCCCGGTCGTTCCGATACTGCCGTTCGATACTGACGACGAGGCCATTCAACGTGCGAACGACACAGAGTTCGGCTTGTGTTCTTCGGTCTGGACGGCGGATCGTGATCGGGCGGTGTCGATGGCTCGCCGCCTGGAGGCAGGCTACACCTACATCAACGGTCACGGACCAATGGCGCAGGACCATCGCGGACCGTTTGGTGGCATGAAACAGAGTGGCATTGGCCGGGTGCTGGGTTTCGAAGGCATGAACGAATTCATGGAACCACACAGTATTTCCGCTCCGCCCGGCTGGTTGTTTTAGCCAGAACGGAAAGCCGGCATATTTCTCGCTACGAAAAGGAACGACGCTCCCGAAACCCGCGAGGTGATCGAGTCTTGATTCACTCCTGGTATTGGCGGTGCGTATTCCTGTCGCAGGAAAAGTGGAAATCCGTGCGGCACTCCGACAATCAGATAGTTTTATTGATCGCAAAAAGCCGGGGCACCTAGATGTTCGGCATCCTGGACTGGGCGGTAGTGGCCGCTTATATCATTGGTACCACGATTGTCGGCCACCATCTGAAGGGCAGGCAGCACAGCACGCGTGACTTCTTTCTCGGCGGCAGAAGCATGCCGTGGTATGCGGTGTCCGCATCAACTATTGCAACAACCATCAGCGCGGTAACGTTCATTGGTGTGCCGGCGACCGTTTATGCTGCTGACGGAAGTTTCGTCTACTTACAACTGGCACTCGGCGGTGTCATTGCAAGAATCCTGGTCGCACAATTCCTGGTGCCGTTGTACTACGAGAAAGAATTCTATAGCCCATATGAATATATGGAAGACCGGTTGGGGCCGGTCGTTGGTCGTATTACGGCTGGCATGTTCTTCCTTGGTGGCATCCTCGGTCAGGGAGTGAGGGTTTATGCAACTGCTTTGGTTCTTGAAATCATTACCGGATGGAGCATGGTTCAGAGCATCGCGGTGATCGCGATGTTCGCTGTCCTCTGGACGTGGATGGGCGGAATCGCCGCTGTCATCTGGACAGACTTTGTGCAGTTTTTCATTCTCGTCGCCGGTGGTGTCGCAGCACTGATTTTTGTAACAAACGGATTGCCGGAGCATTGGGACACTCTGTTGTCTGTTGGTCATGAGGCCGGAAAATTTCGTACCTTTGATTTTTCTACGGACCCTCGTATTGCGTTCACGTTTTGGGCGGCACTTATTGCAATGCCGTTTCAGAACGTCGCCGTGTACGGTACCGACCATCTCTTTGTGCAACGCCTCCTGTGCTGCCGGGACAAGCGGGAGGCGCAGAAAGCGGTCCTGTGGAGTACGCTCGGTGAACTCGTTCCGGTTCTGATGCTGATGGTTGGCGTTGGCCTGTTCGCATTCTATGAGTATCAACCGCTGGCCGCTGACCTGGCATCCCTGGTCGCAGAAAAGGGCGATCGGATTTTTCCAGTATTTATCATTTCAGAGATTCCCGCCGGCTTGAAAGGCCTCCTGATTGCCGGCACCCTGAGCGCTGCAATCTCGAGCCTCGACTCGATTCTGGCGGCGCTATCGCAGATATCCCTGACGATGTTTTACAAGCCGTTCATTGAGCCGCAGGCAAATGAAGCGCGACTTTTGAGAGTGTCGCGAATGCTGGTGATTTTCTGGGGCGCCGTCCTTGCAATCATGGCGTGGCAATTTTCGGCCAGTGAGCTTGACCTGATTACCCTTGCTTTCTCAGTGACCACGTACACCTGGGGGCCTATGCTCGGGCTGTTTCTCCTGAGCATTGCAGCGCCTCGTTATCGCGTCTCGAACATTGCGGGAAGTGTCCTGTTCAGTGTCTTCGTTGTTCTGTTGATCAATGAACCGCAAATCATGAACCCTGTCTTCGGCACCGCGTATACTGCCCCATTGCTTGCGTGGCCATGGTTATTTCCCCTTGGAACTCTGTGTTGTTTTGGTACAGCAATACGTGGCCGACTGGAGGAGGTAGATTAAGTGTTGCGTGTGGTTTTGCTCTCTTTACTGCTGCTCGCCGGATGCTCTTCGATCGCCGTAATCGATGTTGCGTCGGAAAATCAAAACAGCCGCATCAATTACCTTGTTCTGCATTTCACGTCTGAAAATTTTGCGGAATCCCTAAGGTTGCTGACACAGCGCACCGACAGGCCAGTCAGCGTACATTACCTGGTACCCGAGACCGGGGATCCGACATATACGCGAAGTTCGTTAAGGGTTCACAGGTTGGTGC
>JAHEFD010000179.1 GCA_024640345.1 Woeseiaceae bacterium | reverse complement strand
TGGTCGTTCCCGGTCACGTTCGTAATAACGTCGCCCCAGACCGAATTGTTGGAGACCACAACCAGCTGATTGTCCGGCGTGCGCAACTGAGTTGAGAGCAGGTTCATCGACTCGACCTTACCCAGCACGCCCGCGACGTTAACGACATCATCAACGTCGAAGGGGCGAAAGATCATCATCAGGATGCCGCTCGCGAAATTGCTGAGCGAGTTCTGCAGGGCAAAGGCAATGACAAAGCCGGCGGCGCCGACGACTGCCAGCACTGGCCCGACATTCACTTCCAGAGCGGACAAACCGATAAAGAAACCGACGAGCAGCACAAGCCGTCGACAGCTCACCACGAGGAAATCACGCAACAAGGAGGAGATCCTGGTCGTATTGGCCAATGCCCTCTGAAACGCCTTGCTAAGCAGTATCGATAGAACATAGGACACGAACACGATCAGCAGAAACTGCGCGATATTCATGGCCCAGCGGAAGCCGCCTTCTTCGGACGACAGCCAGCCGGTAATCGTTGTCCAGGTGGCGCCGGCATCGGTGACATCAACTTCTATGCCCGATACCGCCTTTTTATAAGCATCATATTCCGCGGTGTCGCCACCCTTCTTCTGCAGTTCCGTCAGCACAATCTCAAAACGATCGACAATCGCCGTGCGCTCGGCCGTCAGGTCTGTCGCTCGTTGCAGCAAGACCGTTCTGACTTCCGCCTTGACTTCAGTCGTCTCACCCGACGTCGCGACCGCAACGCCTTCTTCCTCAGCCTGGGTTTCCGCCGCCTGGATAGCCTCCTGGACGGCCTCATCTCCGGCGGTTCGAGTCTCCGCTTCGCGCGCTTCCTGCGACAACGCCTCAGCCTCCTCGACGGCTTCCTTTGCAGTTTCCGGATCATCCTGCCGGGCGCTCGTCAAAGTCTCGAGCGCTTCCGCTGCCCGCTCCGCTTTTTCAATTTCGTCTTTCTTATAGAAAGCCGCCACGTCGGCTTCCGCAATCTCGCTGACTTTGTTTTTCAGCAGTCCAAGCCACGCTTCGGCTTCCACCTCGATCTCACAGCGGGTCAGCGGCTTGACGCGATAAGACAGCACCGCAATTGGAACAGCGGGGTCCGCGCTGGTGACGGATTCGATATTTGACGGGCACTCCGTTGCCGCCTCGGCGCCGATGGCGACCAGCGCCAGGAGCAGGGTAAGTACGCAGCGTTTCGCGAGATACGGGTCATTCACTTTGATTCTCTCTCCGGATTTCTGATGGATTGTTGGCAGGGATTGAGCGCAGGCCGGCCAATACAGCGGTCGGCAATCCTACTAAAATCCGCAGCCGGGCATAAGCCCCAAGCATCGCGTCGTTTGCTCTACAATCCTTGCCTACGAACCCGACGAAGACGAATTGATGAAGCGATTACTACTCGTATTGCTGCTGACGGTTTCAGCATGCGGCAGGGCTGCTGATGAATCGACACCCGAGCCTCTATCGCAGGAATTGTGTTCCACGGAGTGGTACCAGGCGGTGGAAGACGCTACGGGAACAGGCGATGGACAGGGACACGGCCCGGATCTCGGCTCGGACGAGTGGAAGTCCGTCGTCGAGTTCAAGCTCGGTGTTCGGGGCGCATCGGACGTACCTCCGCGCAGCAGCGAGGCCTGGTGCCGGTATATCGATGCAAAGTTGCGCAGTGACAGTAGCGCCACGGCCGGCCCGGGGCCTGCGTATTCCTGCGACGGCGTCGAGACCGGCAGCATCGAGGAGCTGGTTTGCCTGGATGCCGAATTGTCGCTGCTCGACCGCCAACTGACCGCTGTCTATCGGGATGCATTGAGCAAGGCAGCCAATGAACACCCACCGACGCTCAAAGCCGAACAGCGTGGCTGGATCAAGGGACGCGACGACTGCTGGAAGAGCGATGACGAGCGGTCCTGCGTGGAAACCGCATACCAGCAGCGTATCGCCGGACTGCAGGCGCGCTACCGCCTCACGTCATTCACGGGACCGGTTTACTATTTCTGCGACGGCAATCGCAGCAACGAGGTCGTCGTCACTTTTTTCGACACGGATCCTGCAACGCTCATTGCCGAACGGGGTGACAGCGTTTCGCTGATGTACCGGCAGCGGAGCGCGAGCGGTGCTCGCTATGAGGGACGCAACGAAAGCTTCTGGGATCATCACGGCGAGGCACGCATCACCTGGGGCTACGGGGCGCCGGAGATGCGCTGCGAAAAGACACGCTGAATCAGCGCAGCAAGAAGACTATGCATCGCTCGGCAAATTGGGCAACCGGAGATGCTGGTTTAACCCCATTTAACTCGCCTTCAGAGCTTAATAAACGCCAATGCGTTATTAGGATTAAGGGGAATTACCAGTTGATGTTGCACTGAGTCATAACACATGGATGCGGCACTGGGGATGCCCGTTGCGATGACTTCGGCCTCTTCGCCAGGCGTTATTTTGGAAACGCTTCCGTAACGAACACTGCTGACATACTTGGTGCCGTCGGCTGTAACGACCACTCCGTCACTACCAGCTTCAGCAGCATGTTCAGTGCGTACAACATTTCCTGCCGGATCGTAAGTTATAACCGCATTAGTGCCGACATTTACAACCACAATGTTGCCATCGTTATCCATGGCGACACCATTTGGCTGATCCAGCGGACTACCTTTGGCAAAAATGGAACTGCTACCGTCGGGCGTGACTTTATAGATCAATTCACCTGGACGAGTATCAGAAACATATGCGGTGCCATCTTCGGAGACGGCAATGCCATTCAGGAAACCTGCGCCAGGAACCTGGATGGAGCGCATGGGCTGACCTGTTTCCAGATCAAAAGAGCGTACAAAGCCCGAATCTACGGTGTATAGCACACCATTCCTGATGGCACTGCCGATGGGGTTCGCCAACTCCAGACCATCTCTCGTGGCGCCAATCCATTTCGCAGTATGTACACTGCCATCCGGGTTGATCAGCGACACAAAACCGTCCGCCGCGGCCCCCTCAGTACGCTCACCGGCATTCATGGACAGTATTAGATTTCTGTCAGGATCGAAGGTGCAGCTCTCGGTAAAATGAAAACTGCCAAACACTTTGACATTATCTGACATCTCCATTCTGACACCGGCTTCGTTTACCGCACCCAATGGTTGTCCAGCCTGAAACTCCTGAGCGGTTGCTGGTACCGACAAAACAAATAAGAGTGCTGCTACAAGTTTTTCTCTATCCATCATTCCATCCAAGGGAATATCCCCAAAGTCGATTCAACAAGATTTGAATTACAGGCGTTTCAAATACCTTGTTAATTCCGGTTTAGAAACAGCGCGCTACCTCAACTCAACTGACGCAGAATCGAACTGAGCATGGTTTGACCCAATTCAATGGCTCTGCAAAATCAACGATTACGTGATTGGGAGCAATAATGACACAGTCTACAAGTGAACTGTCCGCAGATTTTCGCG
>JAHEFD010000087.1 GCA_024640345.1 Woeseiaceae bacterium | reverse complement strand
GGGAACCCGCTGGAGCTGTGAGGACAACAGGCCGCCGAGCGTGTGAACATCGACGTCCGGAGTCCACGGGATATCGAGGTGTTCGGACAGCTTCAGCAGCTCGATGGTCGACAGCGCGTGCACAGCACCGTCTTTCTGCCGCCAGAGATCTTCGATTGGCCGGTCGCTCTCGTCGGTGATTTCCCCCACAAGTTCCTCGAGAATGTCTTCGAGCGTCACGATTCCCTCGGTGCCCCCATATTCATCGATGACGATGGCCATGTGCTGCCGCGCGGATCGAAACGTCTGCAAGAGACTGTTGAGCGATTTGGATTCCGGAATCAGAAGTGGCTCACGCATCAGCGTGCGCCAGTCGATGACATCGGGATTGTCCAGCAGCGAAAGCAAGAGTTCTTTTGCGTGGACCACGCCGGAAACGTCATCGAGGCGGCCGGTAGGTGTAAAGGGAAAACGGCTGTGCCCGGATTGTCGGATTGTGCGCCTGACATCATCGGGGCTTAGTTCATTAGTGAGGGCTACCACTCGCTGCCGCGGCACCAGGACGTCGGCTGCTCGTAGCTGGTGCAGGCGCGTCGCGCCAAGGATGATGCCTGCGGTTCGCGCTCCGACGACGCCCTCCTGTCGACCGACCGCGGTCAGGAGCCGGATCTCCTCCACCGATGTTGCCTGGATTTCGTGCGACCCTCGGATTCCACGAGAGATTTTACTCGCTAATGTGACGACCGGGCCGAGGACCACGGTCAGCCAGTGGATAGCATGTGCAACCGGTGACGCCAATGCTTTGGCAAAAGTGACCCCAAGAGTTTTTGGGATGATCTCGGTGAACAGCAGGACGGCAAGTGTGAACAACGCAGAGAAAATCCATAGCGACTGTTCGCTGAATACTTCCACATAACTTGCGCCGGCCACCGTCGCACCAATCGTGTGCGCGATCGTGTTAACGATCAGAATGGCGGCGATGGGCACATCGATCCTTTCCTTAAAGCCCTTCAGAAGTCGCCCGGACCGGCGTCCTGAATTGACAAGAAGTTCGATCTGGGCCGGCCTTATAGACAGGAGTACAGACTCGAAGATCGAGCAAAGGAAAGACACTACTAGTGCAACGGTGACCGCCGTTACTAAAATAATCATAAACCCTCCGGAAGTCGGAATCGTGCTCAGTCTTGTGTTATCACTCTGTTCAGGAAATATTAGCGTACACAGGGGCTGTTTACGGAAAAAGCGGAGGCTGGGCGAGGAGCGGCTTCCATATTCTTTTCGTAGGAGCGGCTTCCAGCCGCGAAAAGAGCGGGGGTAAGCCGACGTGGCCCGATGTGTAGCATCGGGAAAGAGGTGCCGAGACAAACTGACCCGCGAAGCGGCGAAGGTCATCCTGCCCTCGCTGACCAAAAAACGTTGGCCCCCTGGCGGCCCCCTAAGAGCGGTCCGGCATTTTTTATGCTTGAACTAACAGGTCTGGATATATTCACTGGCGAATATACGAGTTGAGAGGGCCTTATTATCGTGATCAGCCCCTCGGTAAAGTGAGTAGGCGGTAAAACTCGATTTGGAGGCATATGCAGCGCCTCAGGTGGCGGGCTGGATCATTTGGGTTGTGCGCTAAGTAGCTGTGAGAGAACCTGTTTTTTTGTGGACCAGTTATCATGTTTTGCCTGCCGCTATGCAATGCGGCTGGATTGATTGTAAGCTCGGTAGCTTGAAGTTCCGGTCGAAACGCCGATCGATATATAACATCGACTCACGAAAGGATAATTCCAATGCTGTTTAAGAAATCACGACAATTTGTCTTTCAGTTGGTGTCCGTAGCACTGATTTGTACAGGATTTGTACAAGTCTCGTGGGCAGGCGTCATCGGTACGGGGCAGATTATGGATAGCGATGTTCGAGCCACGAGTATCGAGCGTATCGACGCGCTGTTGGCGATCGAGAGCGTGTCCAGCCAGTTGCTGGAATATGGCGTTGACCCGGCAATGATCGAGGCGCGCATCCATGGCCTGACGACGGCTGAGCTACTCGCTCTCGAAAGCCGGCTCGATCAGCAGGTTGCCGGCGGCGATGCGCTCGCACTGGTAGGCACAGTTTTTGTCGTATTGATGATTCTCGAACTGGTTGGTGTCACAGATATTTTCAAGAGTTTCTGACGCCAGAGCTTTTCGGGCGATGCAGAGACCAGGTGTTGGGTGCTGGTTACTCATTCTTCTGTTGCCAGTCTTTGCAGGTTGCGCGGCCATACCCGATGCCGCGCGCAGTTTGCCCGACGAAGGCATTGTTCTCGAGCTTGTAGAGACACCGTTCTTCCCTCAGGAGCGCTTCCAGTGCGGTCCTGCGGCGCTTACAACGGCTCTCGTAGCGAGTCATGCGAACATTTCCCTCGATGAGATCGAGCGCAAGGTTTACATTCCGGGTCGCGAGGGCAGCCTGCAGTTTGAAATGCTGGCGGCGACGCGTACGTCAGACCGCATGCCGTACGTGCTCGACAGATCTCTGGCGGCGATTGCCGCGGAATTAAATGCCGGTCGTCCTGTAATAGTTCTGCAAAATCTCGGCGTTTCCTGGATTCCTCGTTGGCACTATGCCGTCGTTGTTGGTATCGACAGCAATCTTGATCATGTTGTACTGCGTTCGGGCACAGACTCGCGACGTGTAACCCCAATTGATTTGTTTCTGCGGACCTGGGCGCGCAGCGACTTCTGGGCAATGATTGTGCTCCGACCGGGTGAGATGCCGGCGCTCGTCGATCGAGACCGATACCTTGATGCGGCCGTCGGCTTGGAACAGGCTGGCATGATCGACAACGCGGCTTCGGCGTGGCAAGCCGCACTTAAGGTCTGGCCGGACCATCCGACCGCGCTTTTCGGACTGGGAAATGCGCACCTTGTTTTGAAGGACTATCTTGCAGCCGAAGCTGCGTTCCTTGAATTGCTGGCAGTTCGCCCCGGTTTCGCCGCGGCGCACAACAATCTCGCTATTGCCCTTGCCAGGCAGGGGCGCTACGCGGAGGCGCTCAAACAGATCAACCAAGGGTTGGAGCAGGCTAATGACCCATTAATCGTCGACGAATTGGTCGATACGCGCGAGATGATCGAAATCGAACGACGCAATGTGAAAAGCGGACGAAGGTTAGAAAGTTCTATCTCATGATCTAATTGCAGGTCATTTGCTTCCAGGGAGTCGAAGCCGGGATCGCGGAGACTATCGTTCAAGGATTTCCTGCTTCGAATGAACTCGTTGCGTCACTGTTGGAACTGGGCAAATCACGCCCCTGTTACCAAACAAAAGGTGGACCCCTCGTGGAGTCCCTTTCCTAATTGTCGAGCTCTGCGGTACTCCTGTCGTAATTTACTTTCTCGACAGCGTAGCTCAATGCCTCGAGTCGTGTCTGGAATCGCACGGTCTCTTTGAATCGCTCAAGAATGCCCATTTGGCCAAGTAGCCTTGCGACAGGGGTCGACAGTCCAACGAGCAGAACTTCCTTACCGGCGCCACCCGCCTGTTCGACGATTTCTTCGAGGGCTAGCGCCGCACTGCCGTCTACTCTTGGAACGTCATGCAGGTCGATGAGTACCACATCAAAAGCCATGGTCAGTCCGATTCTACGAGTCAGTTCTTTTGCGGCGCCAAAACTCATCAGCCCTGAAAGATAGAGAAACAGCAAACGACCTTCGCAACGGCGAAACAGTCCGGATTCCTCGGGGCTAAGAAACTGGGCGTGATCAGGATCCGACAATGCCTTGATCGACTCGATCTGCAGCTCTGCACTTTCTTTGACAAAGACCAGGCTTGCGATGACGACACCGGCGGCAACAGCTGTAATTACATCAACCAGGACGGTCAGGACGAGAACAACTCCCATCAAAATCATGTCGATTTTCGGCGCCCGAAACATTCGGGTCAGAAACCTCCAGTCGATTACGTCGAGGCCAACTTTGATCAGGATGCCCGCCAGGGCGGCATGTGGAATGAAAGCCAGCACTGGACCAAACCCCAATACGACAAGGAACACGACCAGCGCATGGACGACTCCGGACAGGGGTGTGCGCCCGCCGGCTTTGATGTTTGTGAGCGTACGAATCGTGGCGCCCGCGCCTGGGAGTCCGCCGAAGATGCCCGCAACGACATTGCCGATACCTTGACCGACCAGCTCTTTGTCCGAGTCATGGAAGGTGCGAGTCACGTTATCTGCTGCGAGGGAGGTCAGGAGGCTGTCGATGGCGCCCAGCGATCCGAGGACGGCGGCAGAAACAAGCATGTCCCTCAGGTCGTCGAAAACCAGCGTCGGGTATTGCCACTGCGGAAAGCCGGTTGAGATTTCACCGAGAACGGTGGCGCCGGGCAGTCCGAGTACGAGTGGTGATGCAACCAGCAGGGCAATCAATGGCGCCGGTACGATTCGGCCGAGCCTTGCGGGCGTGAACAGGCAAATCGACAGTGAAACGCCGCCAATAATGACTGCAGACCATACGGGGGCAGCGATCTCGCCAGGCAGCACTGATACTGCATTAACTATGTTGTCCGGACTGGGGTAGCCTAAGAGTGGTTCAATTTGCATGATGATGAGAATTAAACCGATGCCTGTCATGAATCCGGAGATCACCGGGTACGGCATGAGGTTGATGTATCGGCCGAATCGCATAGCGCCAAAAAGAATTTGGAATCCGCCGGCCATCATGACAACGGTAAAAGCCACTTCGGGACTATGGGCATAGGTAGTGAATATGGACGCAGATACGATGGTCATTGGCCCCGTCGGGCCCGAAATCTGCGCGGGGGTGCCGCCGAACAATGCGGCAAACAGACCGACACATGCTGCTCCATAGAGTCCCGCGACGGCTCCGGCTCCGGAGGTAACACCGAACGCGATGGCAAGCGGCAGCGCGACGACTGCGGCTGTCAATCCGCCGAACAGGTCGCCGCGCAGGTTGGCTGTACCAATCGCGTTTACCGCAAAGCGTCCCACTCAAGCTCCTGACGACAGATTTCGGAATTTGAGTAATGTCTGGCCAGAATCGAAGATTGTCAATGTTGATAGGGCCATTTGACCGAAAAATACACACACACCTGTCAGCTTGGATTGGCCATGGGGCATTTAACGGCTTGGTGTACTCAAGCATTCACTGCAAGTGGTGTTTGTGGTTATCGCGAGCGGATGCAGAGTAAATCCTTCCGAATAGTTCAATTCCTGACCCTTTGCCAAAATCGAAAGCACGGCTTTATGTCCGGCTTTTTTGTGCATAATGCCAGCGCATTGGATGTCCGGTTTACGGCGAAGAGAAAACATCGGGGTAGTATTCAGGGTCAACGACTGATGAATCGACTAATCTACGGTAAAGAAGGGTTGCTCGATTCAGCACCGCCATTGGCCGATACGTGCGAGTTCAAAGGAATTCGATGACTTCAAGAAGGGTGACAAGCCGTGTACAGACAGGTTGCTCCGTTGTGTGGGCAGCCTGCTTGCTGCTGGTAGCGGGGTGCGCAAGCGACCGGTACGGCGAAGCAGCCTCAACGACGCTTGTCTACTCGATTGAAGGCAATGCCGTCGAGTTAGAGGGGGGTGTTTTCGAAAGTGAATACGGAACTGTTTCTCTGCTGACCACGACGATGGGTGACCTCGACGGTGATGCCGTTAGCGACCGGGCCGTAATACTGATTAACAACAGCCGCGGCTCTGGCGTGTTCTATTACCTTAACGTGTTTCTGAACGACGGTACCGGAGCGTTCAGATTGGTGGGTGAGGTGTTTCTCGGCGATCGAGTCAAATTCGATCATATAGAAATTTACGGTACTGGATCTGTCTCGCGGGACACGGATGTCCCGATACCTCAGGACGATAACGGGCAACTTATCGTCGCCTACTACGTTCATGGCCCTGGCCAAGCATTCGCCGAGAATCCCGAAATCTACGTTACGCGGCACTGGAAAATTGACGACGGAATGCTGGTTTCGGTGGAGGGCTATTGAAGCGGCCTAAAACCGGCCGATGCCATTTCAATCGAACGCGTATGGAGACTGTCGGAACAGTGCAGATCCTGCCCCCGCTGCCACCTTTTTCTCTTGCCCGCGAAAGATCAATGGGTGATGAGCCGCTGAATAGCAGTGCGTCGCAATAGAGTTGCCGCGATTAACTAACGTGCAAGTCGGGGAAGTCCACTGTGCCCCCGCTATAAAAATGAAAAGCGCCGGCAGCCCAAGCTGCAATGAAATCAGTGCGTCACTCGTTACTTGTGAGCGCGGATAGAATTGGTGGGGCCGAATGCGGTGCAACTGAATTCGTGTCCAGGTGCAGATTTGACTATCAAGCCTGCTGCTACAGTAGAATGGAAAGCATGAAGCTTTTAACGCTATTGCTGCTCACTGGAACAGCCTGTGCTGTCGGTTGTACGGGACGGAACGAACCGTATCTGGGCGTTGAGACCGGCGACAACAACGGGGCAGTGGACGCGATATTTGCAACGTGGGACTTGCCGGGGTCGCCGGGATGTGCTCTTGCAGTGGCGCAAGACGGTGCCCTGATCTACTCGCGCGGCTATGGCTACGCCAACCTCGACTACGATAGTCCTATCACTCCCCAGACTGTTTTCGATGTTGCCTCGATTACCAAGCAGTTCAATGCGGCCAGTCTCACGATGCTGGCCCTGGACGGTAAGTTGTCGTTGGACGATGACGTGCGAAAATGGCTGCCTGAGCTTCCCCGGACTGAGTCGACTATTACCCTGCGGCAAATGATGTATCACATTAGTGGTCTGCGTGACTATCTGACGCTGTTCCCGCTCGCCGGGCGTGACGACTATTTTCCAATCTCGCACGCGCAAATTCTGGACATGATGTCGCGACAGCGTGCAACTATATTTCCACCAGGCGAACAATACCTTTACAGCAACACTGCCTACATGCTGCTGGCGCAGGTTCTCGAGCGCGCCGGCGGTTCGTCGCTGGGTGAGATGACCCGGGATCGTATTTTCGAGCCGCTGGAAATGAACGGAAGCGTGATGTATGACAATCGTGAAAAAATTATCCAGCGGCGCGCCACGGGATACGATCGAGACGGCAGTGGTGGTTTTCGAGTCGTGCACAACTACAACTTTGATGTTGCCGGTGACGGACAACTTTACTCGACAGTGGAAGATCTGATCCGTTGGGACAATTTTCTGCATGGCTCCGAGAAGCCAGCGATATATCCGATGATGCTTACTGAAGGGCACCTCAATAATGGCGATCCGATCGGTTATGCCCAGGGGATCATGTTGGGCGAGTACCGGGGGTTGCGTACAGCAGGACACAGCGGCAGTTCGTGGGGTTTCCGCAGCGAGCTTATCCGATTCGTTGAGTCCGGGCTGTCTATCGCCGTCGCTTGCAACGCTGATTTTGCCAGGCCGGTACTCCTGGCGAAGCAAGTTGCCGATCATTACCTTGCTGACCAATTGGCGCCTGATTCTGTTGGCGATGCACCCAATTCAGCGCCGCCTGTCGTTAACAAGCCAGTAACGCGATCCATTCAATCTTCTGACGAGTTGGCAGAGTATGCCGGTGAGTATTTCGCTCCGGAACTCGATGCAACATATCGAATTTTGCTTCTCGACGGGAGACTCGTGGTGCGCATTGAGCAGCAGCCTCTACTCGATGTCGAACCGGTAGCAGCTGATCATTTCGAGATCAGTTTTCATCCGGCGGGTTGGTCGGAACCACAGTCGGTTGATCTGGTATTTCTTCGTAATCCAGCTGGTGCTGTCACTGGCTTTGACCTGAGTTTAGATACTGAGCGAGGAATCAGATTTGACAGGCGCCTGTAGACAAACGATGACCGGGAAATTCATGGCGATCCTGACCGGTATCGCGTTTGCGTTGACGGCTTGCGCGCCCGACATGCCGAAGGCCGATACAGTCGTAATTGTCAATGCGCGGCTGATTGATGGAAGTGGTGGCCCCTCCCGTACGGCGAACGTGCGTGTCGTGGGCGAGCGGATTGCCGATGTAGGGAACTTCGAGCCGCTGTCAGGGGAGACTGTTGTAGATGCAACGGGCCTTGTGTTGGCGCCCGGCTTTATCGATGCTCATAGTCACCACGAGGATGGTTTGCTCGAGATGCCGGGGGCACTGGCTGCGGTCAGCCAGGGAATCACTACCATTATTGCCGGACAGGACGGAGGACAGAAATATCCGCTGGCAGAGTTCCTGGCCGATCTCGAGGAATCGCCTGTTGCTATCAACGTCGCATCCTTTAGTGGTCATGGGACGCTGCGGTCCCTGGTGATGGGTGAGGACTTTCAGCGTCAGGCGACACCAGAAGAACTGGCTGAGATGGCGCGACTGTTGCATATTGAGATGAAGGCCGGCGCCCTCGGCCTTTCGACAGGGTTGGAATACGATCCGGGGTCTTTTTCAACAACTGAAGAGTTGATAGAGCTCGCCAAAGTGGCGGCGTTTCACGGAGGTCGCTATATCAGCCATATCCGCAGTGAGGATCAGTATTTCTGGGAGGCGATAGATGAAGTAGTCACCATCGGACGTGAAGCACAGATACCGGTTCATGTAAGTCACATAAAACTTGCCATGACTCGTTGGTGGGGGCAAGCCGACCGGCTGATTGCCGAACTGGATGAAGCCCGCGATATGGGCGTCGACATCAGCGCGGATATCTATCCGTACCGAGCCTGGAATTCAGGATTCAGCTGGCTGACAACATTGTTTCCGGACCGTGATCTGGATCGCCGGGACGGGGCGGAATACATTCTCAATGACATGCTGTCGCCAGAGGGCATCTTGCTGCCGAGTTTTTTGCCGGAGCCGTTATTCGACGGATTGACCATCGCCGAGATCAGCGGCATCCGCGAAACCGATCCGGAAACAACGCTGATGGAACTGCTAAAAGCCGACGTCGCGATGGGAAGCCAGTCGCCGATGCTGGGATTTGCCATGGACGAACCCGATATCGAATTGTTGATGGCCTGGTCGCATACCGTCATAGGCAGTGACGGCGAACTCGCTGGTCCTCATCCACGTGGATTTGGCGCCTTTACCCGGTACCTGGGACATTACGTTCGCGATCGCAATGTGGTCAGTCTCGAAGAGAGCATTCGAAAAACGACGTCGCTTTCTGCTCACCAGCTCGGGATTGTGGAGCGTGGACTGATTGAGTCAGGCTACTTTGCCGACCTGGTCCTGTTCGACCCTGACACTGTGACGGATCGTGCGACCACTGAAGATCCCCACATGCCGTCCGAGGGAATCGAAAAGGTTTGGGTCAACGGGCTCCTGGTGTTCGAGAACGGTCAGACTACCGGTAGTCGCCCCGGCAAACCGATTCGGCGTAATAGCCGCTGACTGGGTTCGATAAGGCTATTTGGAAACCGCGATGAATAACGCCTGGCAAGAAACACTTGATCACGGCAACGTGCTCCTTATCGACGGCGCCATGGGCACTGAGTTGCAAAAGCGTGGCGTACCTATGGACAAAGTGGCGTGGAGTGGCGCTGCGGTGCTCACCCATCCAGATACCGTACGCGAAACGCACGAGGATTATATTCGGGCAGGGGCGAGGGTAATCGTAACCAATACGTTTGGATCAACACGACAAATGCTGGAACCAGCCGGCTACGGAGACCAGGTGGAGGCTGTCCATAGGGGCGCCGTGAATCTTGCCAGGCGAGCTCGTGATAACGTCGCAGATCAATCTGTGGCCATAGCAGGTTCAATATCGACCGAGCCGCCCGCCTTTGATCGAAACGCCTTTCTTCCGCGCGAAAAAGAATTGGCGGCCTACCGGGAAGCGGCGGGACTTCTGGCAGATGCTGGCGTTGACCTTATTGCCCTGGAAATGATCAACGACACGACTCACGCGTCCCTTGCTATGCGAGCGGCACTAGAGACAGGTCTTCCCATCTGGCTGGGTGTTGGCTGCAAGCGACGAGCGGATGGCAAGATTGTGAGCTTTGATCACGCTGACCTGGAGTTGGTCACAATTCTGGACGAGCTCATTCCAATGGGGCCGACCCTGGTCAACATCATGCACAGCGCAATCGACGCAGTTCCACCAGCCATTCAGTTGGTAAGGAAGCGGTGGGCTGGGCCGGTCGGTGTGTATCCCGAATCGGGATATTTCACTAAACCGAATTGGAATTTCGTGGACATCATTAGCCCGGCGGATCTGGCGGCTGAAGCGATCGGCTGGGTTGCCGCGGGAGCGCAGTTGCTCGGCGGGTGCTGTGGTACGAGCCCCGACCATATCCGTGCCCTGCAGGCGGCGCTGCCGGCCCTGGAAGACGTGCGAAACGTTTAGCCATTAGCCACATTTGACCAAGAGAATTGCTGATCTTCACTAATCTCTGAAGCCCAGTACCTGGCTTGGTTCAGGAGAGCGCGCCAGGGTATCAGCAACCGCGTAAATCAAGCCCTCGCTTAGAATAGGGCGTATCCGCCGCGGGATTATCGAAACAGCGAATTCCAGCAGCCATTTCCAGAATTCGCTGCCGATACAGTCGAATTCTGTCGTCACGTGCAGGAATGAATGCGATAATTTACCTTTATACTTTCACGGCAAATTATGAAAATGGGAGCGAGCAGTTGAAGTTATCTAAGCTAATTCGTCGATTCATACCGGGTTGTCTTCTTTCGGTAGTTATCACCGCGCCAGCGTTTTCACAGCAGGTGTCTGAGGGCAACGAAGCCGTTCCTCCAACATTTGCAGGCCAGACCAGGGCGCCGCTTGCGGAAAAAAGCGCAAGTTTCATCGTTACAGACTTTGTGACCGGACTGAATCGTCCGTGGGCAATGGTGCATATGCCAAATGGAAAAATGCTGGTAACGGAGGTGCCCGGCCGGCTTCGAATCATTACGGCGGACGGCAAAGTTTCCGCGCCAGTTAAGGGCATGCCCGCAGTGCGGGCCTGGGGATCACGGGGGTTGAATGATGTCATCCTGGATCCGGATTTCGCAAACAACCGTTTGCTCTATTTCTCCTACCTGGCCGCACCCGCTGGAATGGATAGCGATAATTCGGACGAGACATACGATAGATTCAATGCCGAGCGGGGAGACTGGAACAATCTTTCACGGGAGCAGAAAGCGGCGAACCCATGGGGGCATTGGCGAATTGCAAGCGCCAGGCTTTCCAGAGACGAAAGAAGTATTTCAGATTTGAAGGTGGTGATTGAAACAGAACCGAGCAGAATGGCCTTCGACAAGTCGGGAAAATTGTTGATTACAACCCAGAGAAAAAGCCCGATGGGTGAGCCTGACCTGAAAAGTACACTCGGAATGGTTTTGCGCCTGAACACAGACGGGTCAGTGCCTGACGACAATCCGTTTATCGGCAACGATGACGTCAACGACATGGCCTATGTCGTTGGTCTCCGTAATTCAAACAGCCTCGAAATGAATCCGGTGACCGGAGAGTTCTGGTTGGCAGATCAAGGCGGTGATGCCGGTGACGAAGTCAACGTGCTTGTCGCAGGCAAAGACTACGGCTGGCCGTATGTTTCCTATGGCCGCATGGGCGGCACTAAACCCGTTGGGACAGGATTTGCTACCAAGCCTGGCACTGAAATGCCGATCTATTATTGGAGTCCAGTGTCGATGGCGCCGTCCGATATGATGTTTTATACAGGCGATATGTTCCCGCAATGGAAGGGCAACCTGTTCCTGACCGGTCTTTCGTCGATGCACATGTCGAGATTGGTCCTGGCCGGTAACCATGTTGTCGGCGAAGAAAGGCTGCTGGACGAACCCGGGCACAGGCTACGCCATGTCAGCCAGGGGCCAGATGGTGCGATATATGTTTTGGAAGATATGCCTGATCCCAGGATTCTAAAACTTACGGCACCAATTCCGGCCGATCAAAACTAGATCTTAACCGTGGGGTCAGACAGTATTTTCGCTATCGGGGCAGGGTGGGGTCATACCGGCAAAACTTTGTAGGGCAACCTGATTCGTTGCTTCGGCAATCAGTCGCGGATTCTCGACTCAATGCCGACTAGGCCGTACTGCAATGTGGCGGATCTGCGGTAACTCGTGTTGCAGAAAATGTCTGACTTCAGATCATTGGCCAGGGCAGAACTTAACCCGTGTCCAATTGGCGCTTCCTGTTATTCGCACACCCAGTTACCGCTTGCCTTGCTGCAATAATCCGGTGGGCCGTGCCGCTCCCAAGTGTCAATGTACCCCAACCTTTCAGCAACCTCGAGATACTTTGGATGCGCGGTGAACCCCATGTCCCGGTACAGCGTGCCGTACCAGAG
>JAHEFD010000018.1 GCA_024640345.1 Woeseiaceae bacterium | reverse complement strand
CCGGCTGCCATGGCCGGCATGCTCAGGAGTCCAAGAAATCCGATGCAGGTTGTAATGACCCCTTTCAGGGTGAGTAATTTCGTCATTGATGTATCCGCCGGTGACCACAGCATTGGAGTCAGGCAAGTCGCCTGGCGATCGTAACAACGTCGCTCATGGGACACGCTGATGCCGGGTCAGAAAAAAGTACTTTGAGATGATTATTTCCGGATATATAATACCGGAAATATTTATCGTGTAAAGATAGTCGGTAATATCGCCGCTGTCAAGATAAATGGCCACCGTTTATTTGGGCGAAAACCTTGGACACCAATCACTCATGGACTTTTTTCAGCAACTACGCGCACGTGCTCGTATGTCTCGCAGATGACCCTTCCGTGAGATTGCGGGATGTTGCCTTGAGGGTCGGCATTACGGAAAGAGCGGTGCAGCGCATCATCGGTCAGCTGGAGGATGCCAGGGTGCTCACAAGGGTTCGTGACGGGCGTCGTAATCACTACGAGATCGATATGGACCGTCCGCTGCGCCACCCGCTTGAGTCGCACAAGACGGTCGGAAGCCTGATCTCGATGGTCCAGGATCCGCGATCCGGTCGTAAAACCGACGCATAGCGTCTTCCTTGCCGCAAAATTCTCTGCCCGAAAGCAAGCCCAGGGCATTCTGTTGGCGTACAATCGGCGCTCGCGGCTGGAGAAGAAAAATGCACAAGAGCCGACTCGCAGGTTTCATAATCGATTGCGAAACGGAAGACCTGGACGGCGCTGCCCGGTTCTGGGCGGCTGCGCTAGGTGCGCCAGCCAAACCCCGGACCGATCCTGCCGAAAGTGCGTACGTCGGCCTGGATATGCCAGCCGACGAACCCTACGTGGAAATCCAGAAAGTCGCACATGCGAGCCGAGTCCACATCGATATAGAATCTGACGACATAGCGGCAGAAGTCGCCCGCCTCGAGGCACTCGGTGCAAAAAAAATCGATGCAATCAGGGGCTGGGTGGTGATGGAGGCGCCGACGGGGCAGCGGTTTTGCATCGTTCCCGTCGTCAGTGCCGAATTCGAGTCCAGAGCTAATTCCTGGGAATGACAATCCGGCCTGAAGAAGCCGGTGCAAACGCAAGTGGAGGACATGACGATGATGACAAGTGAACTGATGAGCCTGACATGGGTGGTCGCGCTGAGTGCCGTGATGTGGGTGCCTTACATACTCAACGCAATCGTAGTGCGCGGCCTGATGGACGCGGTCGGTTATCCGGAGAATCCGGCGCCGCTCGCCGGCTGGGCTCAACGCATGAAAGCGGCACACTACAATGCCGTTGAAAACCTGGTCGTATTCGCATCGCTCGTCCTGATTGCGAACGCGGCTGGAATCAGCAACGACACAACTGTGTTGGCTTGTGAGCTCTATTTCTGGGCACGGCTGGTACACCTGCTGGCTTACACATTTGCCGTTCCGTTTTTGCGCACGCTCGCATTTGCCGCCGGCTGGATTTGCCAGGTCATGTTATTGCTGCAATTGATCTGATCGGTCGCACAGGCTCACGCCTGTTCATTTACGGGACAGCTGGTATTGCCGTACCCGGTCCTCGAGCGCGCTCCAGCGCTCGAGGGCTTCATCGAGTGACTTCTGCGCATCATTGAGGGCATCGAGCACAGGTTTCGTGATCTCGTGTCCCTGCGCGTAAAAGTCGCCCTTTGATACCTGTTCTTCGAGCCGGGCGGACATTGACTCCAGGTTTTCGATGCGTTTCGGCAGTTCATCGAGTTCGCGTTGTTCCTTGTAACTCAGTTTCTTGATCGATCGGTCCTCGGCGATCGAGGTTTGAGTTTCGGCGGCAGCCTTCGTTGTTTCAAGCCTGTCCGCTTCGGCCAGCTCGTGACCCTGGCGCAGCCAGTCGGTATAGCCGCCAACGTACTCGCGAAGCTGGCCGCCTTCTTCGAATACGATCGTACTCGTTACGACGTTATCAAGGAATTGCCGGTCATGGCTGACCACGATCAGCGTGCCACTGTATTCAGCAAGGCGAGCCTCGAGTACCTCGAGCGTCTCCATGTCGAGGTCATTCGTAGGCTCATCGAGTACGAGCAGGTTCGCTGCCCGGGTGAATAACTTCGCCAGGATGATGCGATTACGCTCACCACCCGAAAGCGATTTCACGGGCGTCATCGATCGCTTGGGGCTAAACAGGAAACCCTTCAGATAACCAATGACATGCCGGTCACCACCGTTCATCCTGATGTAAGTGCGACCGTCACCCACGTTATCGGCTACGGATTTCTCAGGATCCAGCGACTCCCTCAACTGGTCGAAATAGCCGATTTCCAGGTTAGTGCCGTGCTTGATCGTTCCGCTCTGGGGTTCGATATCTCCAAGCAACAGGCGCAGCAAAGTTGTTTTGCCAACCCCGTTATTGCCGAGAATTCCGATGCGATCGCCGCGCGTGATGTTGATCGAGAAGTTCTCGATTAGCGGTTCTTCATTGAAGCGGTAACTAACATTCTTTGCCCGAATAACCTTGCGACCCGACTGGTCGGCTTCCTCTATGGTTATCCTGGCATTGTTTTCGCGACTGAGTCGTTTTTGTCGTTCCTCGCGCATTTTGACCAGGGCGCGCGCACGACCTTCATTCCGCGTCCTGCGCGCCTTGATACCCTGGCGGATCCAGATCTCTTCCTCTTCCAGTTTCTTGTCGAATTTTGCGTTCTCCCGGGACTCTGCCTCGAGCACCTCTTCCTTGCGGCGCAGGTAATTATTGAAGTCGCCGGGCCAGCTCGAAATCTTGCCGCGATCGATCTCGATGATTCGGGTGGCGAGCCGCTGCAGAAACGCACGATCGTGGGTAATAAAGAGAACCGACCCCCGGTAAGATCGCACGACGCTTTCCAGCCAGTTGATCGTTACGATGTCCAGGTGATTGGTCGGTTCGTCCAGCAACAGGAGATCCGGTTTCTGAACCAGCGCTTTCGCCAGTGCAACTCGTCTCCGCCAGCCGCCGGACAATTCGTTCATCTTTTTGTGTTCGGGGAGGCTCAGCTCGGAAATGGTCGCCTCAACGCGCTGCTCCAGGTGCCAGCCACCATGCGCATCGATCTGCTTGTGCAGCTCTTCGAGGTCGCGCAGGCCGTCCCGATCCAGCGTCTGCTGTGACCGCCGGTGATATTCATCCAGCAATGCCTGAATTCCCGCCAGGCCTTCTCTCACGACGTCGTAAACCGGCAGATTCTCGGCAGACGGCAGTGACTGTTCCAGCTGGCTCACGACGAGGCCCGTTTGCCTGACGATTTCACCGTGGTCCGGCTCCATTTGACCCGTGATCAGTTTGAATGTCGTCGACTTGCCGGCCCCGTTCCTGCCGATCAGGCACACGCGCTCTCCTGGCTCGATCGAGAGATCAGCCATCGTGAGAATCTTCTGGTCGCCGAAATCCAGCGACACTTCATCGAATCGTATGAGCGACATGTTTTGCGGTATTGCGAGCTGACAAGACCGCAAGGATACACGCTCGGATCGCCTCGGGGATTGAAGAATTGCGGCGACCGCCGTAGTGTCTGTTGTTGCGATGGAGGGTTCACTTTGACTAACGAACAGATGATCGATCTCGAGACGAAGATAGCGCACCAGGAGCACACGGTGGCGCTGCTCAATGATGCACTGACGAGCCAGCAGGCGCAGATTGCGGAGCTCGAGTTGCAGGTCAGGACGTTGACGGATCGTGTCAGGGCGATTTCCGAAGCGGCCCCCGGGGGCAGTGAAGATGACGCGCCTCCACCACATTACTGACAAGGAATCAGATCATGCAGAAACCGCATTTTCCAGACCTGGTCCGACAGTTGCCGGATTTTGCCGGGCCGTTCGATGCCCACCGACTGCAGGCAGAAAATTGCGAGGTTCTTTTTGCTTCGTATCCTGCGGGCACAGTCATCGACACGCACACGCACCCGAGCAGGAATGTTGGCGTTATCACTGAAGGCGAACTTATTCTGACCTGTGGTGACAAGGTGACACGACACGGCGTTGGTGACTGGTACCAGCTTGATGCCAACGAAGAGCATGCCGCCCGATTTGATGTCGCAACTTCAGAAATCGAATTCTGGTTCTCGGTCTGAAACTACAGCGCAGGAGTTCCCGATTGTGAGTGAACGAAACAACTTTTGGCGTTATGCATGGACGTTCGTTTTTGTCGTTGTGCTTGCATGGTCCGGCGTCAATCCACATGACTACCCGACCTGGTGGCTGGAGGTGTTGCCGGCAATCGTTGGTTTCGGCGTCCTCTGGTACACGCGGGATTCTTTTCGCCTGACGCCACTCGTGTATGTGCTGATCCTGGTTCACTCCATCATCCTGATGGTGGGTGGACATTACACCTATGCAGAGGTCCCGCTGTTCGACTGGATCGGCGAGATGTTCAATCACACGCGGAACAATTACGACAAGCTGGGACATTTTGTGCAGGGTTTCATTCCCGCGATCATCACGCGCGAAATCGTGATTCGATTAAACGTTTTCAGCAGCGCGAACTGGCGAAATTTCTTCATCGTCTGTTTCTGTCTCGGATTCAGCGCACTCTATGAGCTCATCGAATGGTGGGTAGCCCTGCTGTCCGAGGATGCGGCGGAGTCGTTCCTTGGTACGCAGGGATATACCTGGGATACACAGTCGGACATGGGCTGGGCATTCCTCGGTGCCATCCTCGGGCTGGTCCTGCTTGGGCGGCTCCATGACAGGCAGCTTCGATCCAATGGCTACGTGACCGGGTGATCGGTCAGGCGGTGTCATCGATAACGATCAGCCTGGCAGAACATCGGCACCTCCGCGAGATACCGAAGATCGAAATCGCGGCGGCGTCGATGTTCCCGGAGACCGATTTGCCAGGGAGTCTTCGCTACAAGGTTACTCCTGTTTCCTGTTTGAAAGACGCTATCGCCCGGGGGCGGTTGTGGGTCGCGCTGTGTGAGGACAGCCCGGTCGGCTTTGCTGTGGCGAGCGTCGTCGACGGAGCAGCTTATCTGGACGAACTCGGCGTTATACCGGAGTTTACGCGTCGAGGTATCGGGACGATGCTCGTGTCGGCAGTGATTGATTGGGCCACGATCGAAAAATATTCGTGCCTCGCATTAATCACGTTCAGCCACCTGCCATGGAATGCGCCGTTCTATGAGAAAATCGGATTCCATAAGATGGATATAAAGGAACATGGCAGGGAAATGGCTTGTCTGATCAAGGAGGAAGGGCGTATTGGTCTCGACGTCACCAGGCGCGTGGCCATGTACCGGGACCTCTGAAATTCATGAACGCAAAAATTCACAGCGCTATTCTGACTATGCTTTTGATGTCGCTTGCCGCGTGTTCGGACGTTGCGCCCGTTAGTAACGCGGCACAGGGAGAGTGCGTCGTTTTGCTGCACGGACTGGCGCGCTCGTCGCTGTCAATGGAGCGCATGAAGTGGTTTCTTGAAGACAATGGCTACAAGGTTGCCAATGTCGACTATCCGTCACGAGAGTTTGAAATCGAAAAACTTGCATCAATGGCTATCGAGGATGGCCTGGCGCAGTGCGCCTCGATGGGGAGCAGCGAACGGATTAATTTTGTTACCCATTCCCTGGGAGGCATCCTTGTCAGATTCTACTTTGCACAGCACAAACTTGATTCGCTGGGCCGGGTTGTAATGCTTGCACCACCGAACCAGGGCAGCGTCGCGGCTGACGAATTGCAGGACTGGCCCGGATTTGAATGGCTGAACGGGCCTGCCGGTTATCAGCTGGGGAAGGGCGAGGACAGTGTTCCACTGCAGCTCGGCATACCGGATTTTGAATTCGCGGTTATCGCGGGCGACGAAACGATTGACCCTGTGACTTCTGCCGTCCTTCCGGACCCCGACGACGGGCGAGTCTCGGTGAGCGACACCTACCTTGAAGGGATGGCGGATTTTCGCCTGGTCGGGTCAAGCCACGCTTTCATCATGCAGAACAGCGATGTTTTTGAGCTGATCAGGAGTTTTCTGCAAACAGGCCATTTTCCCGCAGAGAATGAAGGCGCTGAAAGTGCCAGGTAAACGATGTGCTTACCTGACGATGGAAAATACCGATGGCTGGTCCATCGACGCGGACCTCGGCTTCCCACCGATGGAAGCGCTTGGCTGGCAAATCGATGCGGTGCCCTGGCGGACGACCGATGGAAACTGGGACCAGTTTGATGCCGTGTATATAGGCACTCCGTGGGATTACCCCGAGGACCCTGGTCATTTCCTTTCGGTGCTCGAGTCAATCGACAGGTCGAGCGCAATACTTGTCAACGACCTTGAGCTTGTTCGCTGGTCTATGGCCAAGACCTACCTGCGTGACCTGGAAGCAAAGGGCGCCGCTATCGTTCCCAGTCTCTGGCACGAGAACCTGGCGCCGGGTGTTATCGAGCAGGCATTCGACCAATATGGCACCAGCCAAATAATCGTCAAACCGGTCGTCAGCACGAACGCGAGATTTACATTCCTGTTGACTCGCGAACGGGCGAAAAAAATCGAAAGGGAGCTTGCGGCAACTTTCAGGAATCGACCATTTGTAATTCAGCCCTTCGTAGAAAACATCCAGCGCGAAGGTGAGTTTTCACTGTTCTACTTCAATTGCGAGTTCAGTCATGCGACTTTGAAAACGCCCAGGGCGGACGATTTCCGCGTGCAGGAAGAATACGGTGCAGAAGTTTTGTCGATCATACCGGAGCCCGGTCTGTTGGATGCCGGCGAGCGGGTCATGCGTCTTGTCGATCCGATGCCGGCCTATGCGCGCGCAGATTTCGTACGCGGCCCGGACGGTCGCTTCCTGGTAATGGAACTCGAAATGATCGAGCCATCCCTGTATCTTCGAATGGATTCGCAGGCGCCCCGGCGATTCGCCGAGGCGATCGATAAATATGTAGCCAATGCAATGACAAAGGGTCCGTCATGATCAGAGCAACAACCTTCATTCTTGCCATTTTACTGGGTAGCCTTGCCTGGGCCGACAATGCTGTCCGGGTTCTGATGTCGACGACCCAGGGCGATATGGAAATCGATCTTTACCTGGACAGAGCGCCGATAACGGCAGGCAACTTCCTGCAACTGGTTGACGACGGCTTGCTGGACGGCGGTTCCTTCTATCGCGTTGTCACGTACGGCAATGACAAAGGCAGTCCGAAAATTGAAGTTATCCAGGGTGGGAGAGGGGACGCGCTGGAAGGTGAGACAGATGCAATCGATCATGAAACGACCGAGCAGACCGGAATCCTGCATACGGATGGCGTGATTTCGATGGCGCGTGGCGGTGTTGGCACCGCGACGTCCGAATTTTTTATCGTGATTGGAGACCAGCCCGGTCTTGACTATGGCGAAGCGCGCAATCCGGACAAACAGGGATTCGCGGCATTTGGCAAAGTCGTCAGTGGCATGGATGTGGTCCGCAAGATCCAGGCACTGCCTGCAGACGGGGCGACCGATTCAGATTACACGAAAGGTCAGATCCTGACTGAGCCAGTCATCATTTCGTCGGTGCGGCGCGCCGACTGATTGATGGAGGCCAGGGCCGGGCACCTGTCTTTCTTCCCTCAGGTCCCCATTACCCACTCGAGGTCCCGCAGCTGGTAAACCGTCCACAGTAGCTGCGAGGCCAGGGCGCACCCGCTAACAAAATTCTGCGCTCGGTGGTTCGTACTGACCCATGTGACGACGGCGCATACGATCCAGGAACCTATAAGGAAAAAATAGGGTATGGAAAATTCGTCGAAATGACTTTTCAGGCCGGTATCCGTCAATTCTGTTAGTACCAGTAACAGGAAAATACCGGAGAACCAGCGACGCATGTTGATGAAGTGTGTCCGCGTATCCCAGGTCTCGGGCAAATCCGTTGGGTAGAGCACGACGGCCAGGAGGAAAAGCAAAACGCCGTAGGCCAGTACAAAAAGGAAGATGACGATATTCCAGTTCTGCCAGTCCTGGTAACCGAAGACGATGGTCCACCAATAAATAACCATGTAACAGAAAACGAATGCGGTCCAGAGCATGTGTGCTCCGAAGAAGCGGGTGGTTTCTGCACGATTTATCAGTCTTCCGATTCCAGTCAGCAAGTGCGCTATGCCCAGGCCGACGACGACAGAGATCAGAACTGACAGGAATTCAAACGACGTCAATGGTCAGCTCCCCTATCGCTTTACGGCTTGCCCATAAGCTACCGCCAGTCACTGAATTCAACGTAGGCAGGGATGGGAGCCAGCCGCGATTCATGGTCTTTCACTCTTTCAGCCAGCCACTGGAACCATTCCCATATAGTGTCTCGCCCCATTTCCTGCCGCAATTCACCGACATAGGTATCCATGACTGCCCACGCCTGCAAAATGGAGTGACTAAAGAAGTCACAGACAAGGTCCAGGCTCACCTGGCGCCGCTGCACCATGATTCCCAGGCTTTCCCAGGTCGCAAAATAGGAAAAGAGTAACGGCAGTTCATCGTTGATTCGTGCTTCGAGTTCTTTTCGCGACAGTCCTGCCGGCAGATCGTAGGTCACCTGCAGCATCCTCGTGAACTCGACGGTCTGGAAAGAGCGAATCAGTTCGAACGCCGCCTCGCGTTCATCATGCATCTTGGATTGTCGGTACTGTATGTTCAGGTAAATCAGTGACGCCAGGATTCCGGCGACTCCCGCCATTTCCGCGATCGCACCCCAGTCAGCTAATGTCACGACGTTTCCCCCTCAGTAATGGAAAAACGGGTGAGAGTCCATTACTGGGCTCCGACCCGTTTTCATGCTTGCTTCATCTGGCTGGCGCTATTTAGCAATGGCGCCAGGTACTCTCCCGTGAACGAGGCCTTGTTTGCAGCTACGTCTTCCGGTGTTCCGGTTGCGATGATCTCGCCACCTCCGTCTCCGCCCTCGGGCCCGAGATCGATAATCCAGTCCGCCGTCTTGATGACGTCAAGATTGTGTTCAATGACGACGATCGTGTTGCCCTTGTCGCGCAGCCGATGCAATACGGTCAGCAGGTGTTCGATGTCATGAAAATGCAGGCCCGTCGTTGGTTCGTCCAGAATATAGAGCGTGTTGCCGGTATCGCGTTTTGAGAGTTCTTTGGCCAGTTTGACTCTTTGCGCTTCGCCGCCGGACAAGGTCGTCGCATTTTGCCCCAGGCAGATGTAGGAAAGGCCGACATCAAGCAGGGTTTGCAGCTTCTTGGCAAGCACAGGAACATTGCGGAAAAACTCTGCGGCATCTTCAACGGTCATTTCCAGGACTTCGGTGATGTTCTTCCCTTTGTATCGAATCTCCAGCGTTTCACGGTTGTAGCGTTTGCCGCGGCAGACATCGCACGGGACATAAACATCAGGCAGGAAGTGCATCTCGACCTTGATGACGCCGTCACCCTGGCAGGCCTCGCATCGGCCACCTTTGACGTTGAAGCTGAAGCGCCCCGGCATGTAACCTCGTGATCGTGCCTCCTGCGTGCCCGCAAATAATTCCCTGATAGGTGTGAATAACCCGCTGTAGGTTGCGGGGTTCGACCGCGGTGTTCGTCCAATCGGGCTCTGGCTGATATCGATGACCCGGTCGACCTGGTCGAGGCCGGACATTTCTACGAACGGTGACGGATTCTTGCTGGTGCGATTCAGTTTCTCGGCAACCGCTTTGTACAACGTGTCATTGACGAGCGTTGACTTGCCGGACCCGGATACCCCGGTGACACAGGTCATTAGTCCCAGCGGAATCGAAGCCGTCACTGACTTGAGGTTGTTTCCCGTTGCACCGGAAATCTTGAGCTGCCGTTTCTTGTCCGCTTTGACGCGTTTATCAGGAATACCAATTGACCGGCGACCGGAGAGATATTGTCCCGTCAAAGATTGAGGGTTTTTCGTGATTTCCTCGGGTGTGCCCTGTGCCACGACCTGGCCGCCGTGAACCCCGGCACCCGGCCCCAGATCGATGACGTGATCAGCAGAGAGTATGGCTTCCTCATCATGTTCAACCACGATAACCGTGTTGCCGATGTCACGAAGATGGAACAGCGTGCCGAGCAGTCGCTGGTTGTCACGCTGATGGAGACCGATCGATGGCTCATCCAGGATATACATTACGCCGACGAGGCCGGACCCGATCTGGCTGGCCAGCCGGATTCTCTGAGCCTCTCCGCCCGAAAGTGTCTCGGCGCTGCGGTTTAATGACAGGTAGTCGAGACCAACGTCACTCAGGAACGCAAGCCGATCGCCGATCTCCTTGACGATCTTATCGGCTATTGTCGCGCGCCATCCATCGAGTGTCATGGTCTCGAAAAACTCGCGAGCGTGTCCTACCGAGAGATCGCTGATCTCCGGTAGTGACTTGTCCGCAACGAATACATTTCGTGCCGCGCGATTCAGTCGTGTCCCGCCACAGTCGGGGCAGGGCTGGCTGTTGAGGTAGCGGGTAAGCTCCTCGCGGACGGCATTCGATTCGGTTTCCTTGTAACGGCGATCGAGGTTTGGAATCACTCCTTCGAAGCGATGGTGCTGCTTGATCTCCATGCCGCGCGAGTTGGCATAGTAGAACTCGATCTTTTCCTTTCCACTGCCAAACAGAACGATTTGCTTCAGGTCTTCATCGAGATCGCAGTACGGCGTTTCAATATCGAACTTGTAATGCGCGGCCAGGCTCTTGATCATCTGGAAGTAGTAAGTCGTCTTGCGATCCCAGCCACGAATCGCACCGCCAGCCAGCGACAGATCGGAATTGACGATAACCCTGTCCGGGTCGAAGAATTGTTTGACTCCGAGGCCGTCACAACCTGAGCAGGCACCGGTCGGATTATTAAACGAGAATAGCCGCGGCTCGAGTTCCGTCAGGGAATAACCACAGATGTTGCAGGCGAAGCGATCCGAAAAGACCAGCTCTTCGGCCCCGGTATCGTCCATGAACGCAATTCGTGCAACGCCGTCCGCGAGCTTCAGGGCAGTTTCGAATGACTCGGCGAGCCTTTGCTTCATGTCCTTTTTGACTTTGAATCGATCAATGATGGCATCGATGTTGTGTTTGCGTCGCAGGTCCAGCTTGGGCGGGTCGTCCAGTTCGTAAACTTCGCCATTGATGCGTGCGCGGATATACCCCTGTGCCATCAGGTCCTGCATCAGTTGCACATGCTCGCCCTTGCGCTCGACGACCACTGGTGCCAGAAGCATAAGGCGGCTGTCCTCTGGCAGTTCGAGTACGTGATCGACCATCTCGGTGACTGTTTGTGCTTCCAGCGTAACGCCGTGGTCGGGGCAGCGCGGCGTGCCGGCGCGCGCATAGAGCAGGCGCAAATAATCGTAAATTTCGGTGACAGTGCCGACTGTCGAGCGAGGATTGTGCGAGGTCGATTTCTGCTCGATCGAGATGGCGGGCGACAGGCCGTCGATATGGTCGACATCTGGTTTTTCCATCATCGACAGGAATTGACGGGCGTAGGCAGAAAGCGATTCGACATAGCGTCGCTGGCCCTCGGCGTAGATCGTGTCAAATGCGAGCGAGGATTTTCCTGATCCGGACAGTCCGGTGAACACGATAAGCTGGTCTCGCGGCAACGTCAGGTCGATATTCCTGAGGTTATGGGTGCGCGCGCCGCGAATTTCGATGGATTTCATAAGAGGATGCAGTGATCGCCGAACAACCTGCTAATATACGCCGCCGCACGAAGGCGAAGCAAAGTCAGGCTGATCTGACCAACAATAACCGTCTCTCGGGCTGCAGTATCCTGAGATTGAACCCTGGCCTGATCTCGTGGGAGATCAGCGCCTTAGCGCACATCAGAAAGCGATAATGAGCAGACAAATCAGCCAGATATTCAGCGCCATGCTGCCGCGGGAACGCCGTGCCGTTGGCGTTGTTGCGCTTATTGCGATGTTTCGCATGTTCGGCCTGTTTGCGCTGTTGCCTGTTCTTGCGATTTACGTCGATGCACTGGATGGCAAGACGCCCATCCTGGTTGGCGTCGCGGTCGGTGGATACGGACTGACGCAGGCGGCGCTGCAGATACCCTTCGGTGCCTTGTCCGATCGGATCGGTCGCATACCGGTGATCGCGTTCGGCCTGCTGGTGTTTGCGCTCGGCAGCCTGATCGCGGCCGAAAGCGAGACGATATACGGTGTTATCGGTGGCCGGCTAATTCAGGGTGCCGGGGCGATATCGGCAACACTGACTGCGCTGCTCGCGGATGCGACCCGCGAGGAAGTGCGCACGCGGTCGATGGCCATTCTCGGCATTGGCATCGGCAGCTCGTTCCTGCTGGCTTTTATCATCGGGCCCATGATCGCGGCGGTGATCGGCGTTCGCGCGCTGTTTTACGTGGCAGCCGGGATGGCCCTTGCTGCCGCTGCGCTGCTTGCGCTGCTGCCAAGGGGTATCGAGCGGCCGGCGCAGACGCCAGATCGCAGTATCCGCCCCGCATTCAGGCCCGAGCTGCTGCGGCTGGACCTCTATGTCTTCATTCTCCATGCGTTGTTGACTGCCAGTTTCGTCGCCTTGCCGTTCCTGTTGAAAAACGGGCTGCAGCTGCCGCTGGGTGATCACTGGAAGATCTATATCGGTGCCTTGCTGGTTTCGCTTGTCGGCACGGTGCCCCTGATTATGGCCGACGAACGTAAGGGCAAGGCATCGACGCTGTCCATCGCCATTCTGCTGCTGCTGGCGGGACAACTTGTGCTTGCGCTGGCCGGCTCGACGGTGATCACTGTTTTCACCGCACTTGCCATATTCTTCGCCGGATTCAATTTTATTGAGGCCGCGTTGCCCGCGCGGCTGTCAATCAGGGCCGTCGGTGAAATTCGCGGCGCATCACTGGGGGTCTTCTCCAGTTCGCAGTTTCTGGGCGCTTTCGCGGGAGGCCTGATCGGCGGGCGATTCCTGGCCGTGGACAATCCGGCGGCCGTGTTCCTCATCTGTGCCGTACTGTGCGCCATGTGGCTCGCCATGCACCGGCTCCGCCCCGATGACTAATAACGCGCCCAAACACCCCTAAATCGGGGTGGCAATTGGTGCCGCAGGGCCTAAAATACGTACCCCCGCAAGAAACCTGCGGGCTGATCATTTAATAACAGGGGACCACTATGGCTCGCGGAGTCAATAAAGTAATACTTGTCGGGAATCTCGGAAACGATCCTGAAACCAAATATATGCCCAGCGGGTCTGCCGTGACCAACCTTAGCGTGGCGACCAACGAATCGTGGAAAGACAAGCAGACCGGCGAGCAGAAAGAACGCACCGAGTGGCATCGGGTCGCCATGTTCGGTCGCCTGGCGGAAATTGCCGCCGAGTACCTGCGTAAAGGATCCCAGGTCTATATCGAGGGCAAGCTCCGCACACGTAAGTGGCAGGATCAGCAGGGTAACGACAAATACACGACCGAAATCATCGCTGACGAGATGCAGATGCTGGGCGGCCGCAGTGGCGGTGGTGCGCCGGCAATGGGCGGCGGTTCCGGCGGCCCGCCTCCGGGTCCGCCAGCGGGTGGTGGGTCCCCCAATGACTTCGACGACGACATCCCGTTCTGAAAAGGCCTCATCCGGCGCGATTCGGCGTTAAAAGCCGTCTCGAAATGCTTATGTACCGGTGTGTACACTCCGCTTTCTCGACGACTTTTACCTTGTCTCGCGCTCACATGAGACATTTTCAAATGCGACCCGGACTGGTCCGACGGTTGGAATTTTCAGATTACTAAAACATGACCGCAAAGCTTTACATCAAGACCATGGGCTGCCAGATGAACGAGTACGACTCGGAAAAGATGGCAGATGTGCTGCGCGCGTCTCATGGTTATGAGCTGACATCGTCTCCCGAAGAGGCCGACCTGTTACTGGTGAATACCTGCTCCATTCGCGAAAAAGCACAGGAAAAGGTCTTCTCGGAACTGGGACGATGGCGGGCCTGGAAAGAAAAGCGGCCGGAACTGATGATTGGCGTTGGTGGTTGCGTTGCAAGCCAGGAAGGCGAGGGTATCCGGAAACGTGCTCCGTTCGTCGACATGGTTTTCGGGCCACAAACGCTGCATCGGCTCCCGGAAATGGTCGATGACGTGCGCAAGAACGGCCTGGGCGTAGTCGACATTTCCTTCCCGGAGATAGAGAAATTCGATCGGCTGCCGGAGCCGCGATCCGAAGGTCCGACAGCCTTCGTTTCCGTCATGGAAGGTTGCAGCAAGTACTGTTCATTCTGTGTCGTCCCGTATACGCGTGGCGAGGAGATCAGTCGTCCGCTTGACGATGTCATAGCCGAGGCATTCAGCCTCGCCGCCCAGGGCGTACGTGAAATCAATTTGCTCGGGCAAAATGTCAATGCTTATCGCGGACCGATGCACGATGGGCAAATTGCCGATCTCGCGACATTGATCTATTACATTGCGGCAATCGATGGCATAGGCCGAATCCGATTTACAACGTCGCACCCGGTCGAATTCACTGACAGCCTGATTCAGGCTTATGCCGAAGTTCCGCAGCTCGCCAACTATCTGCACTTGCCGGTGCAGAATGGGTCCGATCGGATTCTTTCGTTGATGAAACGTGGGCACACGGCCCTTGAATACAAGCAGAAGATACGCAAACTCCGTGAAGTGCGACCTGATATTTCCTTATCGTCAGATTTTATTGTCGGGTTTCCGGGTGAAACCGATGCTGATTTCACAGCGACGATGAACCTGATTGCAGAAATCGGATTCGACCAATCGTTCAGCTTTGTTTACAGCGCGAGACCAGGTACGCCGGCTGCAGGTTTTACCGATAACACGCCGATGGAGATCAAGAAAGAACGACTCCGGCTGTTGCAGGCAAGAATTAATCAGCAGGCAATGGAAATCAGTCGGGCGATGGTTGGCACGACGCAATCCGTTTTGGTCGAGAAGCCGTCAAAGAAAAATCCGCGACAGTTGTCAGGCCGGACAGAGAATATGCGCTGGGTGAATTTCGATTGCGATTCTTCGTATATAGGGCAATTCGTCGACGTCGTCATCACCGAGGCCCTGCCGAATTCTCTTCGTGGCCGCCTGTCGGATAGTCGTGCCGTCGCCTGAGCTGACTGCATGACTCCGCAAAGGCGTCTTATGTCACGATTCGTCTATACAGGCCAGGTTCGTTCGATATAATCGTCTTCAAGCATTCCCGTAGCTCACAGGTGTAATTACCCAACTTTGAATACCGCACAGATATCCCGGGATTTTATCCTGGAACCCGCCGACAACAGTCGTCTCGCCAACCTCTGCGGTCAGTTTGACGAGCACTTGCGCCAGATTGAACGCCGTCTAAATGTTGAAATTGCCAACCGTGGAAATCGTTTTTGCGTTACCGGGAATCCTGGTGCCGCAAAGATTGGTTCGGAAGTAATCCATTCGTTATTCGATATGGCCGGCCATGAACGACTCGATCCGGAGCGCGTCCATGTTTGCCTGCAGGAATCCGTTATGAATGACACAGACACCGCGCGCGTTAATGTCCAGTCCGATAACAGCGATGAGGTGGTCGAAATTCAGACCAAGCAGAAGCTGGTGCGGGCACGGGGAGCCAATCAAAAAGCCTACCTGACCAACATTAACAAATACCACCTCGCATTCGGCATCGGTCCGGCGGGTACCGGAAAGACATACCTGGCAGTGGCAAGCGCCATTGACGCGCTGGAGAATGAGTACGTCAGGCGCATTGTATTGGTGCGCCCGGCTGTGGAGGCAGGCGAGCGCCTCGGCTTCCTTCCCGGCGATATGTCGCAGAAAGTTGATCCGTACCTCCGGCCGATGTACGACGCGCTTTACGACATGCTCGGGCCTGAACAGGTTGGCAGGCTGATCGAAAAGAACATCATTGAAGTTGCGCCACTGGCATTCATGCGTGGGCGGTCACTCAACGATTCTTTTGTAATACTCGACGAAGCGCAAAATACCAGCGTCGCGCAGATGAAGATGTTCCTTACGAGAATTGGATTCGGATCGCGAGCTGTTGTTACCGGTGACATCACCCAAATCGACTTGCCGTCGGGACAGCTGTCCGGACTAAAGAATGCCATTGAAATTCTGGAGAACGTCGAGGGCATTGCGTTTACCTATTTCACGCCTAAAGACGTTGTCCGGCACCCGTTGGTGCAGAGAATTGTCGAAGCATACGAAGCTGACGGCGCCGGTCATCAGTCAAACGGCTGATCGATGGATCCCAATGTTTCAGTGGATGTCCAGGTAGCAAGCACGGTCAGCAGCGTTCCGGATGAATCCGAGATACAATCGTGGGTGGCCGAGGTAGTTCGAGAGCTTGCTCTCGACCGTGAGTACGAAGTGTCGATTCGCATCGTAGATGAGGCAGAGGGTCGCGACCTCAATAAGAGGTACCGCAACATCGATAAGGCAACGAACGTGCTGTCGTTTCCATCCGACGGCGAATTGCTCGCTGATGTGATTCCCGAATTTCCGTGCCTTCTCGGCGATATCGTAATTTGTGGCCCGATTGTCGAGCGGGAAGCTGATGCGCAGCAGAAATCACCGGCAGCGCACTGGGCGCACCTGCTGGTTCATGGCACGCTGCATTTGCTGGGCCATGATCATGAAACTGATGCGGATGCGGAGGCGATGGAAGCTTTGGAGGCCCGCATTCTGCGGCGTCGCGGCGTGAGCGACCCGTATACCGGATAGAAACTTTTGCCGGGAAAATGAGACTCAGTTAATTTGCGCAGCGCCGAGCTGTTACACTGTCGGCCTGTATAAGGTGGTTGATCCACCGTAGTCCTTGTATTTAACAGATTGGGAAGATGAACGACAAACCGCCAAGTACGAACGGCTCGGGAAAAACCGGCGTATTCAAACGAGTAATACGCGCCATAAAAGGTGAACCCCTGAGCCGCGAAGAAATTCACGAGCTCTTGCAAGAAGACGATAGCGCCTTCGAGCCCGAAGAAAAAGAGATGCTAACCGGCGTCCTGGAGGTTGCAGAAACCCAGGTTCGCGACGTAATGGTTCCGCGCTCCCAGATGGTCGTTATTGAACAGGAGCATTCACTCGACGAAATGATGAGAGTGATTTTGAGCTCGGGTCATTCACGGTTTCCGGTCATAGGAGAGGACAGGGACGAGATTCTGGGCATTTTGCTCGCTAAAGACTTGCTGAAATTTTTTGGTGGTCCGGCGAACAGGAAAATGAATATCGACGACTATCTCCGTCCGGTATCCGTCATTCCCGAATCGAAGCGCCTGAATGCCCTGTTGAAGGAATTCCGTGACAGCCACAGCCACATGGCGGTCGTGGTAGATGAATATGGCGGCGTATCAGGCCTTCTGACGATTGAAGACGTCCTCGAAGAAATTGTGGGTGAAATCGATGATGAGCATGATCCTGAAGAGGCTGAGTCCATTCATGCGGACAAGGATGTCGACGGACGCCCCTGTTTTTCCGTTCGAGCACTGACGCGTGTTGAAGACTTCAACGAGTACTTCGGTTGTGACCTCACGGAGGAGGAAGACTTCGACACGATCGGGGGTCTCGTGATGCATGAACTCGGCCGCTTACCCCGTCTCGGTGAGAAACTCGAGTACGATGGATTCGAGTTTCGCGTGACCAGGGCTGACCGGCGTCGCATCGATACGCTTCAGGTCATCCGGCTCGCTCAGGACATAGAAGAAAGCGTCCGCTAGCAACGTGCTGTCCAATCTCACATTCGACACGGTGCAGGCAACGTATCCGTGGCGCACCCGATTGGCATTTTTTTTGCTGGGTGCGCTGGTCATGGTCTCGTTCGCGCCATTTGACCTTTTTCCACTCGCACCGCTCCTGGTTGTTCCGCTGTTGTTCGCGTTTACCCGGTCAACGCCACGGCAGGCGTCTCAGCTCGGTTTCTCATTCGGCGCCGGTCTGTTCCTGACGGGTACTTATTGGCTCTACGTTTCGGTGCACGTGTTCGGCCAGGCGCCGCTGGTACTGGCGATTTTCCTGATGCTGGGTCTCGTGGCAATCATGGCGCTCTACTATGCTGCTGCAGGCTGGTTGATCGCACGTTTTGCGGACCGGATGTGGCCATTCGTTTTGACCGCACCGGCGGTCTGGGTATTTCTCGAGTGGTTGCGTGGCTGGTTCCTCAGTGGTTTTCCATGGATGACTCTCGGTTACAGCCAGATTGATTCGCCACTTGCCGGATTGGCGCCGGTATTCGGCAACTACGGCGTGTCACTGGCCGTGATGCTCAGTGCCAGTGCATTGCTGGCCGCATTGCTGGCGCGAGGGGCAGGACGCTGGCCGTTTGCCATTGTTGCCGTGCTTCCGTGGCTGGCGGGTTTCATGATAGGCACGATTTCCTGGACGGAAGCTTCGGGTCCTGCTGTGCGCACGACAATCGTCCAGGGCGGTGTCTCGCAAGACAGGAAATGGTTGCGCGAACAGTTCAGCGCAACGCTGGATCTCTATCGGGAATCCGTATTGGATAATGGCGACAGCTCGCTGGTCGTCTGGCCCGAAGTGGCGATCCCGTCTGTTGTCGACCAGGTTGAGAGTTATATATCCCAGCTTGAGCAGGACACTGGTGAACGCGGGCAGACCCTGGTGTTCGGTATTCTCGAAAGAGATTTTGCGGCGGAAAAAGTGTTCAACAGCGTCATTTCAGTTGGCGGCAAAGGTCGGCAGGTATACCGGAAGCGGCATCTTGTTCCGTTCGGCGAATATTTTCCGGTACCGGATTTCGTTCGCGAGTGGATGCGCCTGATGAATCTTCCCTACAGCGATATCGCCGCAGGTGACGACATACAGCCGTTAATCAGCTTGCCGGACGGAAACCTGGTGTCGGTTGCTATTTGCTATGAAGATGCCTATGCGGCCGAACAGCTATATGCGCTGCCGGACGCAAGCATGCTCATCAATGTGAGCAATGACGCCTGGTTCGGCGATTCCATCGCGCCGCACCAGCACTTGCAGATTGCCAGAATGCGAGCACTGGAAGTCGGGCGACCGGTAATCCGTGCAACCAACAACGGCGTGAGCGCATTTATTGGAGCTGACGGGCAAGTGCTTGACCGGGGACCCCAGTTTGAATTTGTAGCATTGACCCGCGACGTCCAGCCGCGACAGGGGCTGACGCCATTTGCCCGTGGTGGCAACTGGCCGGTAATTTCGCTCACGCTTCTGATCATTTTGTGGGCGGGGTGGCGGTCCCGAACAAAGTAGTGTCAGGTAATCAATAAGTCTATTGATTATGGAAACTCGTAACTTATTGTTTAATAAGTATTAAAAATAAACATTGTCAATTATTCTATTGATCTATAGAATTTCGGCCTGCTAACAAGAATGCGGCTGAACGCATGGCAACGAGCCAGGACAACAATCGATACCAGCACCAGAGACTGCAGGCCATCAGGGCTGCGGCGTCCGTGTTCGCGGAAAAAGGATTTCACGGTGCGAGTACCCGGGATATTGCGGCGCATTTGGGTATCAAACAGGGCAGCCTCTATTACTACTTCAAGTCGAAAGAGGAAGCGCTCGGAGAGGTCTGTCGCTACGGCATCGAAGAATACGTGGAGCACATGACCTCGATCGCGGAAAGCGATCAGCCGTTTGAATCGAAACTGATGGCGACCATCACTTCTCACCTGACCAGTTACCGCGAAAGAAATGAGGCACTGAAAGTTCACAACGATGAGCGTTTGTATTTACCGGAAGAGAAACGCGCCAACCTGAAGAAACTCGGCAGCCGGTATCGCCAACAACTGGAAGGAATTTTCGAAGAGGGTGTAGCTGACGGTGCACTTAGAAAGTCACTTGATTGCCATTTCGCCGCGCAGGCCGTAATCGGTATGTGCAATGCGTGGGGCGACATTATTGTTCGCGAACCGGAATTCGATCTGTTCGACACAATTCAGAAATGTACGGACATGATATTGAACGGCTTTCGCGAACGTCGAAACAACGAGCGGCAAACGGAGTCTGCCGCCTGACAACAATGAATGAACCAGAGATCAAAAAGGAATTACAAATGGCAAAGCAGATTGCGACGAATGTTACCTGGCAGGATGGAGAGGTTTCCCGCGAGGATCGATACCAGATCCTGAGGCAAAAGGGAGCCACCGTCTGGTTTACCGGTTTGTCCGGCAGTGGAAAGAGTACCGTCGCTGTAGCCCTTGAGAAAGCGCTGTTCAGGATGGGCAAGCTGTCGTACCGGCTGGATGGCGACAATGTACGCCTCGGTATCAACAAGAACCTCGGTTTTTCCGAAGGCGACCGTAAGGAAAATATTCGCCGCATCGGTGAAATCGCAAAGCTGTTCGGCGATGCCGGGACGATCTCGCTCTCAAGTTTCATCAGCCCCTACAAGGCGGATCGAGACGAGGTTCGTGCACTGCACGATGCCGCGGGTCTGCAATTCGTCGAAGTCTACGTCGACTGTACTCTTGCGGTTGCCGAGGAACGGGACCCGAAGGGCCTTTACAAGAAGGCGCGCGCTGGCGAGATCAGGAATTTCACCGGAATCGACGATCCGTATGAGGCGCCCGGCAATCCGGAAATTCATCTCCGAACGGACGAAATGACCGTTGAGGAAGAAGTTGCCATCATTATTGATTACCTCGCGAAAAACGGGGTGATCCAGACAGAGTTATTTACCCGGGCCGACGATCAGATTGATGGTTCGGTCGCAGCACTTTAAGGAGCCAGGGATGATCAGGCCACATGGGGCGGACGCCCTCGATCCACGTTTTGTCAGTGACAGCAACTCTAGAACAGCACTGCTTGCAGAGGCACAAACGCTGCCTTCGATTGTTCTGAATTCAGCGGCCGCGGCGAATGCCGTCATGCTCGGCGGGGGATATTTCACCCCGCTGAAGGGATTCATGAACCTTGCTGATGCGATGAGCGTCACGACCGATATGAAAACTGGCGATGGGCTCTTCTGGCCCGTGCCGATTCTGAACGTCACCGATAATATCGATGGTATCCGGGGCGCGAAGCGTATTGCTCTGCGAGATCCGAACGTGATTGGTAATCCTGTCCTGGCGGTGATGGACGTTGCCGGCATCGAGGAAATATCAGACGAGCAACTCGACACGATGACGGCAAAGGTCTTTGGCACCCTGGACATGGGCCACCCCGGCGTCTCTGTATTCAGGGGGCTTGGAAGATATTGCATCGCTGGCGATATCCAGGTGCTGAATTTCAGTTATTTCGAGGAAGAGTTCTCGGGCACATTCAAAACCGCCGTGAAAATCCGCGAAGAAATTGGCGAGCGCGGCTGGGAAAAAGTCGTTGCCTTCCAGACGCGCAATCCAATGCACCTGGCGCACGAAGAACTTTGCCGGATGGCCAAAGAGCGACTGAACGCCGACGGTATCGTCATTCATATGCTGCTCGGTCGACTGAAAGCAGGCGATATACCGGCATCAGTTCGCGATGCCTGTATCCGCAAGATGGTTGACGTGTACTTTCCTGAAAACACGGTCATGGTCAACGGATATGGTTTCGACATGCTTTATGCGGGGCCGCGCGAGGCTTTGCTGCACGCTGTCTTCAGGCAAAACATGGGTGCGACTCATTTGATCGTTGGTCGCGATCACGCCGGCGTTGGAAGCTTCTACGGTCCCTTCGACGCGCAGGCAATCTTTGATGAGCTCCCGGCCGGATCCCTGGATATCGAGATATTTGCAGCGGATCACACTGCCTGGTCGAAGAAGCTCAATCGTGTCGTCATGATGAGCGAGGTCGAAGATCACACACCCGAGGACTATGTCTTCCTGTCGGGGACCAAAGTTCGTGAGATGCTGGGGCAGGGCATTGCGCCGCCAGCGGAATTTTCGCGGCCCGAGGTTGCACAGATACTGATGGACTATTACCAGTTGGAAGACAGGCAGGCAGCCGTCGGCGAATGAGGGCTGCCCCGAAAGATTCACCGGTGTGACGAGTTCGTCCGGGATGTCCCGGGTGCCCTGTTTCAAGGCTGCGCCGGATGGCAGAACCGGTTATGCTTTCGCCCTTTGAAGCGCGAATGGAAAAGGGCATAGCGAGAGCGGATGGACGTAGCATATAAACCAGAGCAGGTTGAACGGAAAGCCCGCGAGTACTGGGACGACAATCGGTGTTTCGAGGTCGACGAAGACCCGGACAAGGATCCGTTCTATTGCCTGACGATGTTTCCGTATCCCAGCGGCCATCTGCATATGGGACACGTTCGCGTATTTACGCTGTCGGACGTGATTGCGCGCTATCAACGTATGCAGGGCAAGCATGTGCTGCAGCCGATGGGCTGGGATGCCTTTGGTATGCCAGCGGAAAATGCGGCCATCAAACGTGGTGTGCCTCCCGCGAAATGGACCTATCAGAACATTGCCGACATGCGTGGACAGTTCAAGCGGCTTGGTTATGCTTACGACTGGCGACGGGAGATCACCACCTGCAAACCGGAGTATTACCGCTGGGAGCAGTGGCTCTTCACCAAGCTCTTTGAGAAAGGGCTTGTCTATCGCAAGAATTCAATCGTCAATTGGGATCCGGTCGATCAGACTGTACTCGCCAACGAGCAGGTGATCGACGGGCGCGGCTGGCGGTCGGACGCATTGGTCGAACGACGTGAAATTCCGCAGTGGTTCATGAAGATCACCGCGTACGCCGATGAGCTTCTCGAATACCTCGATAAGCTGGATGGCTGGCCGGATTCTGTCAGGTCCATGCAACGCAACTGGATCGGTCGCTCGGAAGGTATTGAGCTTTCCTTCGACGTCGAAGATGAGGATGAACGGCTGACAGTGTTTACGACACGTCCCGACACTTTAATGGGCGTGACCTATATGGCCGTCGCAGCTGAACATCCCCTGGCAACAAAAGCCGCAAGTTCGGATCCAAAAGTTGCCTCCTTCATTGAAGACTGCAAAAAAATGCAGGCGGCCGAAGCCGCGATGGAGACGATGGAGAAGAAAGGCATGCCACTGGGCATTTCGGCCATTCATCCCATTACCGGTGAGAAAGTACCGCTGTGGGTCGCGAATTTCGTTTTGATGAGTTATGGCACCGGCGCCGTCATGGCTGTTCCCGGTCATGATCATCGGGACTGGGAATTTGCGGACAAGCACGGGTTGCCAATCACGCAGGTGGTCGAACCTCTCGATGGCAGCAGTATCGACATATCTGCCGGACCCTATGTCGAATACGGGCGCGTTATAAATTCCGGATTTATCGATGGTATGACGTTTGAGCAGGCTTTCGATGCGATTGCCGAAAGATTTGCTGAAGACGGTCGTGGCCGCCGTACTGTCAATTATCGCCTTCGTGACTGGGGCGTTTCCCGACAGCGCTACTGGGGCACGCCGATCCCGATCATTTATTGTGATGCCTGTGGAGCGCAGCCGGTTCCCGAAGACCAATTGCCGGTAGTGCTGCCTGAGGATGTAGAAATTACCGGTGTGGGCTCGCCCCTGAAGGACATGCCGGAATTCTATGAAGCGGATTGTCCGAAGTGTGGTAAGGCGGCACGGCGAGAGACAGATACGTTCGACACTTTTGTTGAGTCGTCCTGGTATTTCTCACGCTATGCATGTCCGGATAGTGATACCGCGATGCTGGATGAGCGCGAGGCTTACTGGATGCCGGTTGACCAATATACCGGTGGTGTCGAGCACGCGATCCTGCACTTGCTCTATTCCCGCTTTTTCCAGAAGGTAATGCGCGATGTCGGCTTGTCCTCGGCAGACGAGCCGTTCACCAATCTTCTGACACAGGGCATGGTGCTGAAAGACGGTGCAAAGATGTCCAAGAACAAGGGCAATACCGTCGACCCGGGTGAGTTGATCGAAAAGTACGGCGCGGACACTGTCCGCCTTTTCATGATGTTCACGGCGCCGCCGGAGCAGGCGCTGGAATATTCTGATGATGGCGTACAGGGTGCGTACCGGTTTCTGAAACGTTTCTGGACCGCTGTGCACACCCATGCAGAATGCGACGATGTGCCACCCCTGGATATCGATTCTCTTAGCACAGCGCAACGCGATCTTCGGCGCAAAACGCACCAGACAATTGCCAAGGTTGGCGACGATATGGGGCGACGTTATACCTTTAACACAGCCGTTGCAGCCAGTATGGAGTTGCTCAACGCAGTCACTCGCTTTGACGACTCGTCGCCGCAGGGTACGGCAGTTATCAGGGAAGCTCTGAATGCCGTCGTGTTGTTCCTGTCCCCTATCGTGCCACACATCTGCCATGAGCTTTGGGAGGTATTGGGCCATGAGACTGCAGTGGTTGACGAGCGCTGGCCGGCGTTCGATGAGTCGGCACTCGAACAGGAACTGGTCGAGATCGTAATCCAGGTGAATGGAAAACTTCGCGCGAGAATTTCGGTTGCCGCCGATGCGGATAAAGACGCCGTCGCCGCAGCGGCACTTGCGAATGAGAATGTGCAGCGGTTCATCGCCGGCAAAGATATTCGCAAGACCGTAGTGGTTCCGGGCCGACTGGTGAACATCGTTGTTTAAGATCTCGGTTGCCCTGGTCACACTGCTCCTGTCAGGGTGCGGCTTTCAGCTGCGTGGTGCGGCAACGATGTCGCCGGAACTGGCGCGAACCTATATCGAGACCAATGATCGTCGCACACTCTTTTACCGTGAGCTGAATGAGGCGCTGCGAAGTTCCGGTGTCGAAATTGTCGATGACCCGGCCGATTCAACGGCTATCTTCAGCATCAACGCGGACGACACGGGACAGCGGGTTCTATCGGTCTCCGCGAGAAATGTTCCGCGAGAGTTCGAGGTTTTCTATACCGTCGTTTATGGCGTTACGACGTCAGACAAAGTGATTCTTTCGCCGCGGACACAGACTTTGACGCGCGACTATACCTGGGACGAGACGCTGGTACTCGGAAAGGAAAAAGAAGAGCAGTTACTTCGCGAGGCGATCGTCGACGATCTCACGCGCATCGTGCTCATTCAGCTCTCCGCTCTTTGAGCTGATTTGCGATGACCCAGTCGGTGACACAGCATGAAGTTATGCGTGCCGGAGAGCTTGATCGTGAACTAATAGCCCGTTTCCTGGGCCGTTTTGGCATCGAAGTAGAGTGGGTTAGCGACGGAACAGCAATTGCCGGGAGCTTCTGGGGTGATCCCGAAGCGGGCGTCATCGGCAGGCGCGTTTTTGTCCGCAGTGACACACCCGTGCACTCCTTGTTACATGAAGTTTGTCACATCATCTGCATGTCGAAAGAACGTCGCGCACACCTGGTTCGCGACGCTGGCGGCGACGACCTGGAAGAGGCGGCTGTCTGTTACCTGCAGATCGTACTTGCCGATTACGTGGCAGGAGTTGGCAGCGACAGGCTCATGCGAGACATGGATGCCTGGGGTTACAGCTTTCGTCTCGGCAATACGGCGCGCTGGTTCTCCGACGACGCCGATGATGCGAAAGCGTGGCTCGAGGCCGAAGGCTTGCTCAGTCCGGCCGCGGACCCAGTATTTTGCCTGCGCGACGAGTAACAGAATCAAGGACTTAGGAGCGACACGCATTTCTTCCGCTGGCGCTTGGCGCCCGCACTGTGCAATATGATGGCCGGCTTTTTGTTGCTGGGCGATGTATGGCACTCATTCGCTATATCCTCTATTTCCTCGGAATTGCGCTTTTCACGTGGATGCTGACCACGCTGGAAATTGCCTCGCCGGGCAGCCTGAAGCTACTGGTCTATGCCGGTGACGGGGATACCCTTGGTACGAGCGAATATTCGCCGGTGGAGTTGATCCAGGTGGGCATTCTTTTCATTTGCGGGCTACTTTATGCGTGGGTCGCCGCCAACTGCCCGTCACAACGTCCGATTGCATTTGCTTTTGGCGGAATGGCGCTGATATTTTTTATTCGTGAACTGGATTATTTTCTCGACCTGTTCATTGCCGATAATTTCTGGCAGGTGCTTCTCGGTATCGTGCTGTCGGTGCTGATTGCTTACGTTTACCGGCATCGCCGACGGTTTCGAGTCGCCTGGCTCAGGTTGTGGCCGTCGCCCGGTATGACGCTGTTATTTGCCGGCGCGACGATTATTTTCGCTTTCGTACCATTGATCGGGCACGAGCCCTTATGGATGTCGATACTGGGTAATGATTACCACCGCGTCGTGAAGCTGGCCGTCGAGGAATTCATCGAGTTGTCTGCTTATTTCCTCTGGTTGATCGGTACGATTGAATATGCCTACCAGGCTAAAGCGATTGCCCTTCAGGAGCCGCAAACCGTCGCCGCAAAAAGGCGTGCAGGTCGTTTGCCCAAGTCGAAAGGGAGATTTTGACGGGCGGGGAAGGGTCATCGCGTTGTTTTCTTGCAGTGCACGTCCGGGGTGGGTGTACGATTAACGAGAAGTTTGTTGGCCTTCGGCAACCCGCCTGATTCTGTATTCCCGTTTTGCATCCGCTGTGGAAATCGTGTGCCGGTTTTTCGACTGGAGGCGGACTTGTGTGTACTCTGGGCGGCGGCACCTCTCGTACTGCAAATGTTTTCATTGAGTCGCCAAGCATCAATCGAATACCTGCCCCTGACAACAACAGGAAGTCTGCTGAATGAGTGACTCTGATCGCAAGGAAGATGAAGGGCTGGTCCGAACTATCGGCACGCGGGTCCTTGGCCTCAACATTGTCAACATGGTGGTTGGAGGCGGAATCTTTGTATTGCCCGGGGTCGTCGCGGCACAGTTGGGTTCGGCGGCCATCCTTGCATATATCGTCTGCTCGGTTGCTGTGGCGCTTGTGTTCCTGTGCTTCGCAGAAGTTGGCAGCCGCATTACTCGGAGTGGTGGCGCATATGCCTATATCGAAGAGGCTTTCGGCCCTTTTGCCGGTTTCATTGCCTCAACGCTGCTTTGGTTTGGCTGGTGCGTTTTATCCGACGCAGCGATTACCGTTGCGATGGTTGAGACAATGGCAATCGCGATTCCGGCGCTCGGCAATCCTGTTCCGCGAGCATTGTTTATTGTCGTCCTGTTCATTTTTCTGGCCATCGCCAATATCAGGGGTGTGAAGTCGGGCGTCCGACTTTTCGTGTTCAATACGATTGCCAAGCTCGTGCCCCTGTTGCTTTTGCTGGTCGTTGGACTTTTCGCCATTAATTTCGAAAACCTGGCCATTCCGGAGTGGCCGACATTGACGAGCGTCAGTGCCGCTGCGCTTGTCCTGGTGTTTGCATTCTCGGGAGCGGAGGCGGCGCTCAGCAGTAGTGGCGAAATTACGAACCCGTCGAGGACTGTGCCGAGAGGATTGCTGCTCGGGCTGACCTGCATACTGCTGATATACGTCGGTTTGCAGACTGTTGCGCAGGGCGTTCTTGGAGCAGAACTGGCCAACAATACCGAAGCGCCGCTGGCTGCTTCTGCGATTGCAGTCTTCGGTGAGTGGGGCGCAACGATGCTGCTGGTCGGTGGCGTCATATCCATTTATGCAACCGTCAGCGGGGACATTCTGAACACACCACGCGTTCTTTTTGCTTCGGCAAGGGATGGCACGTTACCGAAAGCTCTCGCAAAGGTGCACCCGAAATACAGAACGCCTCACATCGCAATCGTGGTTTACGCGGCGGCCATTTGCATCATTGCACTTAGTGGCACATTCAAACCCCTGGCGGTATTGGCCTCAGGTTCGATACTCGTGATCTATGCGGCAGTCTGCCTTTCGGTGCTGCGATTTCGCCGCCGCGATGGCGACCCGAAGGCTGGCGAGTTTAAAGCACCCGGCGGACCCGTCGTTCCGATCCTGGGATTCCTTCTGGTCGCATGGTTGTTATGGCAGCTGACTGCGGAAGAGGCCAAAGGGCTTGGTGTATTGATAGCAGTCTCAGCGGCTTATTACGCCGTCAATTCGTTCGTTGTCCGCCGACGCGCTGTCGCATTGGAGTCCGCGAACCATTAGCGACACGGGTCCATTGGCAGCTAAAGTGCTGCCGAGCGGGTAACCAGGGTTGCTATGCAAATGAAAGGCCCCCAACCGGGACGCAATTCGCAGGTGAGCGCGGCGATTTAATCACAGCGCTGTTATCATTGGCCCCTTCGACACCTTTGATGACCAAACGGCGCTATTTCGAATGACCATCCATCTGCATGACACATTGCGTGGCAGGAAACTTCCTTTCGAACCGCACAAAGAGGGCGAGGTCACGATGTACCTCTGCGGCCCGACTGTTTACAACTATGCCCACATCGGCAATGCGCGTCCGGCAGTCGTTTTCGATCTGCTGGCCAGGTTACTGCGGCGTTCGTACAAGCTCCGCTATGCCCGCAACATTACGGACGTAGATGACAAAATCAACCAGGCCGCCATCGATAGTGGCAAGAAGATCGACGAAATTACAGCGCAGTACATCAAGGCCTATAACGACGATATGAGGGCGCTTGGTGTTTTACCGCCAGATATCGAGCCACGGGCCACGCAACACATCGATGAGATGATCGTGATGATCGGCACGCTCATCGACAAAGGTTTCGCATACGAAGCCGAGGGTCACGTGCTATTCGACGTCAGTTCGGACCCGGATTACGGCAAGCTTTCCAAGCGCGATTTGCGTGAAATGATTGCCGGTGCGCGAGTTGAAGTCGCGCCTTACAAACGTTCGGCACAGGATTTCGTATTGTGGAAGCCGTCCACGCCCGAACTGCCGGGCTGGGATTCCCCGTGGGGTCGAGGTCGCCCAGGCTGGCACATCGAGTGTTCGGCGATGGCGGAGAAGCATTTGGGAGAAACGATCGATATCCATGCCGGCGGCCAGGATCTTGTCTTCCCACATCATGAAAACGAAATGGCGCAAAGCAATTGCGCACATGATGGTGCGCCATTCGCTCGTTACTGGTTGCACAACGGATTCCTGAGTCTCGATAGCACAAAGATGTCCAAGTCGCTCGGCAATGTTTTGCTGGTGCACGATATGGTCAAGAAGATTCCTGGAGAGCTGATTCGTCTCGCGTTGCTTGGTGCGCATTACCGCCAGCCCCTGGACTGGTCTGACGCCGCCCTTGAAGGTGCGCGAAGTATGCTCGATCGCTTGTATGGTGCCATTCGCGGGATTGAACTGTCAGATGCTGAACGAAAGGCGGCCGACCCACCGGCCGCCGTCATCGAAGCACTCGAGGACGATCTTAATTCGCCAAAGGCGATGGCAGAATTATTCAGCTACGCCCGGGCCCTGAATAAAGCGAAGGACGAGAATGAGCGAAGGAAACTGGCAGCTGAAATCCTGGCAGCGGGGGACTTGCTGGGAATATTGCAAATGGACGCCGAATCCTGGTTTGCGGGAAATAATGACAGCGAGCTGTCAGCCGATGATATCGAATCGTTGTTGAAACAACGCGACGAAGCCAGGGCGAGCCGTGACTTCGCCACGGCGGATTCAATCCGCGATCAGCTGGCCGCCGCAGGGATTACGATTGAGGACAGCCCGACTGGTGCGCGCTGGCGGCGAAGCTGATGAACGAGGTGCAGCAGGCACAGTCTGAACTTATCGAAGAGTTTCAGTTCTTCGACGACTGGATGGATCGGTACCAATACATAATTGATCTCGGGCGTCGCTTGCCGGAATTTCCGCAAGCAGAGAAAACAGATGCGAACAAGATACGGGGTTGTCAATCGCAGGTCTGGTTTCTCGCGAAAATGAACGGTGACCGGCTGCACCTTCAGGCAACCAGCGATGCCGCTATCGTTTCCGGCCTGATTGCCGTCCTGCTTCGTATTTACAATGATCGAAAGCCGGAAGATATTCTCGATACACCCGCCGATTTTGTATCGGCACTCCAGCTGGAGCAGCACCTGAGTCCGACTCGCAGCAATGGACTGGCCTCGATGCTGAAGGCTATTCACGCATTCGCCGCCGGGGCGGTTCGGGTCGCCTGACGTGGGTATTATCGGCAGAGCGCTGGCCTGGCCTCTGTTGGGACTTGTGTGGATCTATCGATATGCCATTTCACCGCTGCTGGGCGCGAATTGTCGTTACCAGCCCAGTTGCTCGGCCTATGCCGAGGAAGCGCTGAAAAAATACGGTGCCTTCAAAGGCGGCTGGCTTGCACTGAAGCGAATCGGTCGCTGCCACCCCTGGGGCGGTTCCGGCTACGACCCGGTTCCCGAATCCGAGGAGGAGCATCGTGAAGCCCACTGATCTTCTGCGTGAACTCCTTTACCCGTTAACAGATTTGGCAATTGTCATGGCCATGCTGTTCTTCTGGATTGTGTTTGCGATAGCGAAAGCCGCCGGCATGCTGGGCATCTGGCTGCTCGTGCTGGTCGCACCGGCCTATTATCGTTATTTGCTTTATCTTCTCGAGGCACGTGCAAACGGAAAAGAGGCGCCAGTGCCGACGGCCGAAATGTTCGATCCGGCAGAAAATTTCTGGAGCCTTACGCCGCTCGTCCTGGTAGCGCTTCTCATATGGGGTGGCGTTGCAGTTTCGGGATACGGGTTTGGCTGGTCATTTGTCTACGGGGCTGCGATTTTGCTCGTATTGCCGGCGTCGCTGGCCATTCTCGCGATTACGCATTCACCAATAGAAAGCCTCAACCCGGCGGCGATTGCGCGGATGTTTCGTGCATGCGGGCTGTCTTATTTAATGGTGCCCGTTGTCATTGCCGGAATCACAATTTTGCTGTCACTTTTGGGCCGACTGAGTGTGCCGTTGTTTTTCGTCGATCTCGGAACGAGCTATCAAACGATCCTGGTTTTCACCCTGACTGGCGCCGTACTCTATTCGAGGGATATAGCGGTCGAACTCAGGCTGGATGACCAGGTTCTGCAAACGGTGGAGGAAATCGCCGCTGACCTGGATAAGGAGCGCGAGAAAGTGGCGTCTCATGCTTACGGCTTTATTAGCAGGGGAAATCGGGAAGGCGGCTTTGCGCACATCAGGGACTGGATTCAAAAGGAGCCTGATGTCCACCAGGCATCAGCCTGGTTTTTCAATAAATTGTTGAAATGGGAATCAAAGGATGCCGCGCTCTTTTTTGCACAGGATTACCTTGCGCATTTGCTACATCATGATTTGGACGCTAAAGCCTTGAAGGTGATTTCGATCTGTCTTCACGAGAATCCCGGGTGGAAGCCCAGGGAGAATGATCGGCAACACGCTCTTGAACTGGCTCAGAAATATCGGCGCGACGATTTGCTCGCGTCACTGAGGAATTGACTGCAGATCCTTTTTTGCGAGCCGGAAGTTGCGAAAGTGAGTGAAGGCGAGGATTAATGAGCCGCTGATCGTCGTCGCACGATCTGCAGCGAGACCGTAGAGATCGTGTACAACCAATGCACCAATCGTCAGGATCGCGAGGCCGGCTGCCCCCCACAGTATGACGCCGATCTGCCGGTGGCGCCGATATCCCACGGTTAGCGCAATGACGCTGACCGGTATGACAAAAAGCAGCAGTTCGGTGTGTAGATGGTCGTCTTCAAGCTGGCCGAGGAATGGCAGGAAAGCGACGACAAAGGGCAACAACAAACAATGCAGCAGACAAAGCCCGGACAAGCCGACGGCTATCTTGTCGAGTAAAACTCGTCGTCTGGAACTGTTATCCATTGGCGTGTGCAGCTATGCTCGGGAAGCGGGCGCCAATGTCGTTTCCGGAGAAAACAGACCGCCATTGCACGCCGCGTGGGTTAAAATGGTATAACATAACAATAACGTTATCAAGTTATTGTATTTTAAGGATTTGCTGGCTAAAAAAATGGATAAGAAATTGCTCTCGATACTCTGTTGCCCGGTGACCCACAAGGGATTGTCGCTGGCGCGCGCGGATCTCCTGAAGTCGGTCAATGGCGCGATAAACGCTGGCAAAGTGATGAACCGCGACGGAGTCGTGCTTGAAGGCAGCCTGAAAGAGGCCCTGGTTACCGATGACGGCAAGATCATGTACCCGGTGGACGATGGCATTCCCGTGTTGCTGGAGGGGGAAGGCGTTGCGCTCAGCCAGATTGAAACACGGTAAAGAGCTGTGACGAATCCATTTACGGCAGGTATTATCTGATGCCAGCCACTATTCTGTTTTCTGCGTGAAAATCGCCGCAAATCAACTGACGTCCCACCTCAAGAAATCCCTGTTGCCCTGCTATCTGGTTACCGGTGATGAGCATCTGCTGGTGCAGGAAGCACTGGATGCCATTCGTGCCAGGGCGCGCGAACTGGGTTTCGGCTCGAGGGAGCTTTTCGTGCAGACCACCGGTTTCGACTGGGGGGAACTCGGGCGTGCGGGCGGCAATCTTTCGTTGTTTGCCGAAAAACGAATCATTGAACTGCGCCTGCCAACGGGCAAGCCCGGCGTCAAAGGCAGCGCGGCAATCGCAGAGTTTACGGCCGACGCCGGTGACGACCTGATGTTCATCGTTAGCGCGCCAAAGCTCGATCGCAGTTCGCAGAACGCAAAGTGGGTGAAAGCGCTTGATGCGGCGGGTGCGGTCACCCAGGTCTGGCCGGTAGGTCTTCGTGAGCTGCCAGCCTGGATCAATGAGCGTATGAAACAGCTGGGTCTTCAACCCGACAGGGATGCGGTACGGCTGATCGCAGATCGTGTGGAAGGAAACCTGCTCGCCGCGCAGCAGGAAATTGAAAAGCTGCGCCTGCTACACGGTGAAGGGCCGGTAACTGCAAAGGACGCTGATGCTGCCGTTGCTGATTCGAGTCGGTTTGACGTTTACAAGCTTGTCGATGCCGCAGTGGGTGGCAACGCGGCGCGCGCAGTTCGAATATTGGGTGGCGTAAGGACAGAAGGCGTTGAGCCGGTCATTGTCATGTGGGCGCTGACGCGCGAGCTGCGGATGCTTGCAGGCTTGTCGGACAATTTACGCGCCGGGATGGACTTGAGCAGCAGTATGCGAAAAGCCGGCGTGTGGCAAAACCGTGAGGCGTTGGTGCGGGCTTGTATCGGGCGGCACCAGGGGACCGAGTTTTACGCCATGCTGCAGCTGGCACGTCGAGCGGATGCCGCGGCAAAGGGCCAGCTGCGGGTGGATCCCTGGCAGCTGGCGATGCAGCTCGTGCTGGACCTGGCTGGTGCCGGTGTTCGCGCGGCTTGAACGGAGAGAAAACAAATTGAGTTCAATGGGAATATTTGGCGGCACGTTCGATCCGATTCACTACGGACATCTGCGGACGGCCTTTGAAATGTTACAGGCCCTTCGCTTCGACGAAGTTCGGTTCATGCCCTGCGGCAACCCGCCACACAGGGGCACACCGGTAGCGGACGCAGATCTGCGTCTCGAAATGGTCCGGGTGGCAACTGAAGCGCAACATGGTTTCATCGTAGATGACCGGGAATTGCAGCGCGACGGCCCATCCTATTCTGTAGATACGCTGGCCGCCCTGCGCAGCGAATTTCCCTTGCGGCCACTGGCGTTGATTATCGGCATGGATGCATTCCTCGGTCTGCCGAAGTGGTATCACTGGCGGGAAATCCTGCAACTGGCACATATCGTGGTCGCCCATCGCCCGGGCTGGCGAGCACCGGATATGGGCCCTTTGGGCGAACTGCTCGCCGACAGGGGAACACATCGTATTGGCGACCTGCACCAATCCAGGGCCGGGCATATTTTCATTCACGACGTTACTCAGCTGGAGATTTCGTCGTCGGAAATTCGCGAGCTGGTATCTGTGGGTCGTGATCCGCGCTTCCTGCTACCGGACACCGTGCGGGATGTGATCACCCGGAGTGGCTGTTACGAGAGACGGACAGGCGATAAGCCGGAATGACAGAATTCTTACAAATAATCGGAATGATTAATGAATAGCGAACAATTAAGCGAACTGGCGGTTGATGCGCTTGAAGACGTTAAGGGAAAAGACATAGTCAGACTGGATGTCCGCGAAATGACATCGGTAACCGACTACATGGTCGTTGCGAGTGGCACGTCCAATCGACACGTTAAGGCGCTTGCCGATGCCGTAGCCGAAAAATCCAAAGAGGCCGGTCACCGTCCGATTGGCGTCGAAGGCGAAGATGGCAGTGAATGGGTATTGATCGATCTCGGCGACACTCTCGTACACGTCATGCTTCCGCGCGTTCGGGAATTCTATAACCTTGAAAAACTCTGGTCGCTCCGCCCGAAGAAAGATCGGGCTGCAACCGAAACCTGATTGTGCACATTCGCCTGATCGCCGTCGGCGATCGACAGCCGTCCTGGGTCGATTCCGCATTCGATGACTACGCAGAACGACTGCCGCGTCAGTGGCAGTTTCGGCTCGAATCCGTTGCGACCATGAAGCGCCAGAAGAACGCATCCGCCGATGCATCGAAGTTGGCGGAGGCAGACAAAATACTTTCCAGGATCAGGCCGCCAGAACATGCCGTTTTACTTGACGAGCGTGGTACGCAGTTCACCAGTAAAGAACTGGCCGATAAAATTGATGGCTGGCAAACGGTAGGCGAGGATATCGTTTTTGTAATCGGTGGACCGGACGGCGTTGCGCAGAGTGTTCAGGCGCGAGCAAATACCTGTTGGTCGCTGTCGAAACTCACGCTGCCCCACGGACTGGCACGTGTGTTGTTCGCGGAACAAATATATCGTGCATGGTCGCTGATGAACGGTCATCCGTACCACCGGGAGTGAATATGAAGCGGCCGGCAATTCACCTTGCTTCTTCCTCGCCACGACGCCGGGAAATTCTTGCGTCATTGTGCCTGCAATTCAATTATGCCGGCGTTGATATCGATGAATCACGCAAGCCAGGTGAGCCCGTGGAAGACATGGCGCTGCGGCTGGCATCGGAGAAGGCCAGGGCCGCGGACGCTGGCGGGCTGCCGGTGATCGGTGCCGATACCATCGTTGTGGTCGATGACCTGGTTTTCGGCAAACCACTTTCCAGAGAGGATGCGCTCGGAATGTTGCGGACCCTGTCAGGCAGGCAACATTGTGTGCTGACAGCGGTCGCATTGTTGAGCAGTCGGGGGCTCGAAACAGCCATTAGCAATACAGAGGTCAGATTTCGCGACATTGATCCTGACGAGGCAGAAGCATACTGGCAAAGTGGTGAGCCAAAGGGCAAGGCGGGGAGTTACGCTATCCAGGGCCTCGGCGGTATTTTTGTTGAATCGCTGCGTGGCAGCTACTCCGGTGTTGTCGGCTTGCCCGTCTACGAGACAGCAAATCTGCTCGAAAGAGCAGGCATCGCTGTGCTGAAAAATACGGGCGCTCGATGACTGAAGAATCCCCAAAAGAAGAAATTCTTATAAATGTCACGCCTCGTGAAGTTCGTGCGGCGCTGTTGGAAAATGGAATTCTGCAGGAGGTCTTCATAGAGCGCGCTGCTCGTCGCGGACTGATCAGCAATATTTATAAGGGCAAGGTATCGCGGGTGCTGCCTGGTATGCAGGCGGCATTCGTGGATATCGGACTGGAACGAACGGCATTTCTGCATGCCTCCGATATCGCCCGAACGGGCAATGGCCAAAATGGCGGCGGTGAGGAGGTGATTCCGGATATCAGGGGCCTGGTCCGGGAGCAACAGGAAGTCCTGGTACAGATCGTCAAGGACCCGCTGGGGACAAAGGGCGCCCGCCTGACCACTTTCATGACCTTGCCTTCCCGCTTCCTGGTGTTGTTGCCGCTGGGCAATGGCGTTGGAATATCGTCGCGTATCGAAGATGAGCGGGAACGCGAAAGACTCCGATCTGAAGTCGAGCATATTCTCGGTGAGGACGACGAGCCTGGCGGCGTCATTGTGCGCACCGCCGCCGAGGGGGTCAGTCGGGATGCGCTGCGGGCCGACCTGGCCTTCCTTCGCAAACTGTGGGGTGCCATTCAGCTTGAGTGCAGGAATGCCAAGGTAAAAACGCTGGTACATGAAGATATGCCGCTGCCAATCAGGGTACTTCGAGACATGGTGACCAGCGACGTCGAGCGGATTCTCGTCGATTCCGCACCGGACTTCGAAAGGATGCAAAAGTTTACGGAGAGCTTCCTGCCCGAGCTGACACCGATTCTGGAGCACTATGTACGCCGCCGGCCGATTTTCGACCTGCACGGGACCGAGGACGAGATCAAGAAAGCTCTTGGAAGAAGTATTCCTTTAAAATCAGGTGGGTATGTCATTATTGACCAAACTGAGGCGATGACGACGATCGACGTTAATACGGGCGGTTACGTTGGCCACAGGAATCTCGAGGAGACGATTTATCGCACCAATCTCGAAGCCGCGGTAACGATTGCCCGGCAACTGCGTCTAAGAAACCTGGGTGGAATTATCATTATTGATTTCATCGATATGGAGGAAGAGGATCATCGGGAGCGCGTCATGCAGGTGTTGGAGCAGTCCATGGCGAGGGACCATGCACGACACCAGATAACGGCATTCTCTCCACTTGGGCTGGTCGAAATGACCAGGAAACGCACCCGAGAGAGTCTGGAGCACATTTTGTGCGAGGACTGCGATCACTGCAGCGGTCGAGGCTATGTAATGACGGCGGCGACCGTTTGTTTTGAAATTTTCAGGGAGATCATCCGGCAACACAGGCAGTTCAAGTTTGATGGAGTGCTCGTGCTGGCGCATCAGGATGTGATCGATCTTCTCCTGGATGATGAAGCCAAAGGGCTGGCTGAGACGGAAGAACAGATTGGCAAATCAATTCGGCTGCAACCTGAATCGCTGTATTTACAGGATCAGTTTGACGTGGTCCTGATCTGATAACGATGTGTTGATTTTTTGACGATGAAGCAATTTCTGCAAAAACTGATTAAAGCCCTGGCCTATGCGGGCGCCGCGATCATTATCCTGCTCGCTATTGCTGTCGGTATTTTTCGTCTTATGTTGCCCCGCTTGCCCGAGTACCAGGATGAAATCAAGGGCTGGGCCAGCGCCGCAATCGGAATGGATGTCGAGTTCTCCGGTATGAACGCGAGGTGGCGCCTCAGCGGTCCGGAACTCAGTTTCTTTGACGCGAGCCTCAACCGCCAGGGGTCCGGTGACAGCATCCTGATGGCCGAGGAGGTCAGCATTGGCGTTGGTTTATTGCGCCTTATCGCGGACCGAGAGCTGGTTGTCGATCGGGTCAGTATCCGTGAATCCGCTATCGATCTGCGCCAGAATGAAAACGGTGCGTGGTTGTTGCAGGGAATGCTGATCGACGAAATCATCGGGTCCAGAAATATTTCGGCAGAGCCAGTTGGCGACTTTGAAGTTTTTGCCCGGGACATTGATGTCTCGTATGAACACCCGGGTTCGGGTCAGGTCATTCCTTTTACGGTCCGGTCAGTGACCGCGTCGCGCAGCCAGACTGAGCTCGTCGTAGCAGCCGATATCGACTTGCCGGAAGAATTCGGCAATCGTCTCGAAATTTCCGCAAACCAGCTGACCTTTGCTTCTTCCGATGAAGTATGGCGTATCTTTGTCGAAGGTGATTCTCTGGATCTCAGTGGATGGTCGCGGCTGCAGCCAACGGGCTTGCCGGAAATCGAGTCGGGGTCTGCCGATCTGAGTCTCTGGGTCGACCTGTCCCGCGGGGTGATCCAGAGTGCCAATGCCAATGTAGTTGTTTCGCGCTTGCAGGCATCGGGCCCGGAAATCGCCGCCCCATTTGGTTTTCAGGGAAACTTCGAGTATTCCCTGGAACTTGACGGGTGGCTCGTTGCAGCGAGCCAATTCAGGTTGACGACTGTCGATGGAGACTGGCCTGCAACCGAATTGAGCTTGCGCGTCGCCAATGACGCGAACGGGGAAATGGACCAGCTGCGAACCGAAGTGAATTATTTCAATCTCGGCGATTTGAAATATGCTGCCGCCTGGCTTACCGATGAACAGCTTGAGATATTTAATGCGTATTCGCCATCCGGCATTGTGCGCGACCTGGACGCCGAGCTTGGTTCGCTGCAGTCGGAGACCCCGCAATTCAGCCTGTTCACCGATCTTGCATCGGCGGGCATTGAAGCTGTTGGTGAGAGGCCTGGAGTTCGGGAGTTCAGCGGCCAGATTCGTGCAGATCGCGACGGTGGACGGGTCGAGATAAATTCAACTGACATGATTGTCGATCTCGGGCCGAACCTGACGCAACCCCTTCGGCTGGAGGAGGCGATCGGCACCATTATCTGGCGTCGTAATCGGGAAGGAATGATCGTTTTGTCCGACAGCGTCCGGATTAGCAATGCCGATCTGGACAGCCAGATCAGCCTGCAGGTCAGCCTGCCAGCCGGGGACGGATCACCTTTTATTGATTTCGAGAGTACCTGGAGCGTGAATGACCTCAGTGCCATTCAGTATTACCTGCCGGTAAGGACAATCACGCCAAAACTTCGCGAGTGGCTAACCGATGCCCTGGTATCCGGGCGCGTGACGCGAGGCACGACGCGATTCATTGGTGCGCTTGACAAATTTCCGTTCGACGAAGGCGAAGGTGCATTCCTCATCGAAGCGAGACTGGAGGATGCTAAACTGCTTTTTTCCGATAAATGGCCAGCACCGGAGTTTCGTCACCTCGATCTGATTGTGGAAAACACACGGCTCTATTCATTTGAAAATTCAGCCGTCAATCTGGGAAACAATGTCGAAGACGCAAGAATAGAAATTCCGGATCTGCGTGCACCGATTCTAAGTATCAATGCATTCGCGACCGGAACGTTGGAGTCGATCAGAACCTATGCATCACAGAGCCCAATTGATGGCGTATTAGGCGGCCACCTGGACAAGGTGACCGTTGATGGCGACGCTTCGTTCGACCTGTCTATTTCCTATCCGATCCAGGATAAGGAGAATTACGACTTCACGACCAAGATCCGGGTCAGTGACGGCATGTTGCTGGTTCAGGGCTTTGAAGCACCTATCACTGAACTCAATGGCGCCGTGAATATTTCCCGTCGCGACGCGACATCGGAATCACTTTTCGGCCGATTCCTCGGCCATCCTGTCGATCTGGATCTGAATCGTGTGGGTGACGAGCTGGCGGCACACAGCGTCGTACTCGATGCCACGGGTCGAACTACCGTCGACGACATACAGGCTGAACTCGGTATCCCGATCAGCGGCATACTGAAAGGTGATGCTGATTTTACGGCAAGTGTGCGTTTTCCAAACGGAAGTGCGCCACAGCCAGGTAATTTGCAGATACAGGTCAAGTCAGATCTTTTTGGTATCGAGTCAGATTTGCCGCTGCCGCTCGGTAAGTCCGACGACGAGGCGCTTGCACTGACAATGAATATTGAATTCCCGTCAGAGGGTCAGATTACGACGACGGGACTGTTGGGCGGCGACATTAAATGGGCTGCACAATTTATCAAGAGTAACGATGCGTGGGATTTCGATAGAGGTGTGCTTGCAGCGGGTGGTGTCGAGCCCGCGGGACCGGACATTCGTGGTTTGCACATTCACGGGCGAACACCGGAGATTGATTTGCACGCGTGGCTCTCGGCAGGTCGACGCGGCGACCGGGAAGCCGGTATTGGCGCCAGGATCAGGTCCATCGATCTCGACGTCAATCGCATCTATGCAATCGGACAACTGTTTACCGATCATCGTATCAGCGTTGATCGCAGCAGCCAGGACTGGCTTATACAGGTCAGTGGGGAACAGGCAGAGGGCCTGATTTCGGTGCCCTACGATTTCTCTGCGGGGCGGGCTATGACACTCGAAATGGATCGCCTGGTTTTGCCGGGCGCCGATGACGCAACAGTCAATGATGATGCGCCACTGGACCCGCGCCGTTTGCCTGCAATTTCGATACGAGCGGCTGAGTTCGGCATGGGGCAACATTATCTCGGTCAGCTGGAAGCAGATTTCGCCCTGACGGCGCGTGGCCTGGAATCGACCCTGCTGAAGAGCAGCGATGATACCTTTACGATCACAGGTACAGCTGGCTGGATTGTTGACGAAAACGAAGAGTCAGGGCAACGGACATTCTTTGACGCAGAACTGAGAAGCACGAATATCGAGCAGACGGCTGCTCGCCTGAATTACGAGCCGGGAATTATCTCCGATGCAATGGTCGTCGACCTCGATATCGGCTGGTCAGGAGGGCCACGAAAGGACTACCTGGATGTGCTTGATGGCACTGTCGCCGTCAGCCTCGGAACCGGGAAGCTTAGCGAAGTCGATCCAGGCGCCGGCAGGGTTTTCGGGTTGATGAGTTTTGTCGCCCTGCCGCGCAGGCTCGCGCTTGATTTTAGCGACGTATTTAACTCCGGATTCAGCTTCGACAGCATCACCGGCAATTTCAGGGTCGTGAAAGGTGATGCTTTTACCTGCGACCTGACGCTGACAGGACCGGCCGCGGACGTTGGTATCGTTGGCCGTGCCGGACTAAGCGTTAACGATTACGATCAGGCAGTTGTCGTGAGCGCAAATGTGGGCAATACGCTACCGGTCGTTGGTGGTCTCCTTGGTGGTCCCCAGGTTGCTGCGGCATTGCTGGTTTTTTCGCAGGTATTCAAGAAGCCGTTGAAAGACGTAGGGCAGGTCTATTACTCGGTCCGAGGGTCATGGGATGAGCCGAATATTGACAGTGCAAGCTTGGAGCAGTTCGCAAATACGAGTAGTCTCGCAGGCTGCATCGATGCCCCGCAGTAACCCTAGAAATCACTTTTCGAATAAGACCAGGACGAAATTGCTTTGACAGTTGATACCAGTACCGAATCCGCCGTCGACACCGTGATGTCGCAGATGCTCGCACCCGCTGGCCTTGATGAGAATCATCTTGCCAGTGCGTTGGGATCGCTCTACAGGCGCGACGTGGATGCCGCAGACCTTTATTTCCAGGTTAGTCGCAGTGAATCATGGACTGTCGAGGACGGGATTCTCAAGGAAGGCAGCTTCAACCTTGACCAGGGCGTCGGGGTTCGCGCTGTTTGTGGTGAGAAGACGGGATTCGCTTATTCCGAAGACCTGATTTTGCCGGCCCTGCAGGGCGCGGCCGACGCCGCCCGCGCGATTTCACGGCAGGGGCAGTCGAAAGCCGTTCAAATCGCATCAGCAGGCGAAACCCGGCGTCTTTATCCGGTTACGGATCCAACGAGCAGTATTTCCGATGCGGAGAAGAAAGCGCTGGTCAGCAGAATTGATGCAGAGACCCGCAAACTCGACAAGCGAGTCGAGCAGGTGATTGTCAGCCTTTCCAGCAACCAGGACCTGGTCCTGATCGTGGCTGCCGACGGGACGCTCGCAGCGGATGTTCGTCCACTCGTCCGCCTCAACGTAACGGTTATCGTCGAGGCAAACGGCAAACGTGAACAAGGTTATTCCGGCGGCGGCGCCAGGGCTGACCTTAATTATTTTCTGCAGGGAGACAGGGCAATGGGATATGCCCGGGAAGCCGTCAGGCAGGGGATCATGTTGCTGGATGCGCAGCCGGCCCCTGCCGGTACGATGCCGGTTGTCCTCGGCGCCGGTTGGCCCGGTATCCTTTTGCACGAGGCTGTTGGTCATGGTCTCGAGGGGGACTTCAACCGCAAAGGCACGTCAGCTTTCACGGGGCGGGTGGGTCAAACCGTGGCATCGAAGCTGTGCACGATTGTTGACGATGGCACATTGCCCAACCGTCGTGGATCCCTGACGGTCGATGACGAGGGTACACCTGGTCAATACAATGTTCTGATAGAAAACGGTGTTTTGCGTGGGTACATGCAGGACAGAATGAATGCCCGGTTGATGGGCGTCGCCCCGACCGGCAATGGCCGGCGTGAATCGTTCGCTCACGTTCCTATGCCGCGGATGACCAATACCTACATGCTTGCCGGTCCCCACGATCCGGAAGAAATCATACGCTCCGTGAAAAAAGGGCTTTATTCACCGAATTTTGGTGGTGGCCAGGTTGATATAACGTCGGGCAAGTTTGTCTTTTCCGCTAACGAGGCCTACCTGATTGAAAACGGCAAACTGACGACGCCGGTCAAGGGGGCGATGTTGATTGGTGACGGTCCCGAGGTACTCAGTCGGATTTCGATGGTCGGAAATGACCTCAAACTGGATGAGGGCGTCGGTACATGCGGAAAGGACGGCCAGTCTGTTCCCGTCGGTGTCGGGCAGCCGACGCTGAAGATCGATGAATTGACTGTTGGCGGTACCGCCTGAGCAAAAGCCGGCCAGGCGTTTGACATAAGCAGCAACTGTGATTCTCTCCCGGTTCGCAGGTGTGATTCCCTTCACTGCGAATGAATTATGTCCATAGTATGGTTGGATTGTCGTCGCCGAATGACTCGGCTGGCTGATCTGGCTTTACAAGGAGTGATAAGGGTGGCCTTCGAAAATACAATTACAGAACAGGATCTGGATCCCGCAACGCAGAAGTTCGTGCAGAGCTTGCGGACAGGTGGCGTTGACCTGGAGCCGGACCTGGATGTCGACGGACTGTCGGACTCGATAGTTGCGCGCCTCAAGAGATTCCTGGCCTTCGGGCGGGGTTGAACCTCCAGCCCGGCTGTTCCGGGCCGAATCGGCCGGCTTTCCTTTTATGCGGACAATTCCTGACTGGACTCGGGGATGACTGCTATGGAGAATCGACAAATCCGGACTACAAAGGGGAGGCGGTATGTGGGTGTCCAAGCCGATTTACGAGAGCCTGCCTTACTTCTACCTGGCAGTGGGCGGCATTTCGCTGGCCGCCTCAATGTATTTGAACCATTGGTACTGGCCGACAATTTGCTTCGTGGTCGGAATCGCCGCCCTCGTAGGCGGCCTGGTGCTGCTACTGAAACGGCGGGACTTTCGTCACTACGACCATCGCGGTAAATCGCGACGAGATTAGCGAGCCACCGCTAGGCATCTCCCACGGCCGTTTCTTTGTCATCCTCGGTATGGCGCAGGTCACGATAGATAATCCTGTGCACGCCGATCG
>JAHEFD010000086.1 GCA_024640345.1 Woeseiaceae bacterium | reverse complement strand
CCGCGCTACATCAGGTTCGTCGAGGAATTTCCGTTAACCGTGACGGGCAAAGTGCAAAAATTTGTCATGCGTGAACAAATGACCAGCGAGCTTGGGCTTCATCTCTGACACAGCCTTCTCTCAGAGGCCGCAACCGGAACTTGCCATATTTTCGCCTGTCAATGACACTTGGTAGCCTGAATTTTGCTCATCATGAACGACCAGACCCGGATTCCGGAGGACGAGGAACATGCTTACACGACGCGACTATCTCAAGTACACAGCAATGGCCGGTGCAGCGAGCGCGTTGCCAATCGGGCTGGCCCGGGCGCTTGAAAGCGGGGAAGTCATCAAGCGCGCCATACCCAAAAGTGGCGAGCAACTGCCCATTGTCGGACTGGGCAGCTCCGCAACTTTCCGCACCATCGCGCAAAGTGACGATGTAACGGCCCTTCGGGGCGTTTTTCAGACGATGCTCGACAACGGGGGCACTGTTTTTGACACCGCGCCGGGATACGGAGCTTCAGAGGAGGTTGCAGGCCAGATCGTGCAGGACATGGGCGTGCAAGATAATCTTTTCTGGGCGACCAAGGTCAATGTCGCAGGACGCGGCGGTGGCGCTGCCGATGAGTCCGCGGCCCGCGCACAAGTCGAGCGTTCTTTCGGTTTTGTCGGAAAGGATCCGATTGACCTGATCCAGGTGCATAACCTGGGCGATATTCCCACGCAGCTGGGCATCCTCAGGGAGTACAAGGAAGATGGGCGCGTTCGATACATCGGCGCAACCTACACCGGTTCGCGCCGCTACCCGGATCTTGCGCAGGTGATGAGGAATGAAGGAGTCGATTTCATCGGCGTCGATTATGCGGTCGATAATCGTGAATCTGCGGAAGTGATTTTGCCACTCGCAATGGAACTGGGAATCGCCGTCCTGGGCTACGTTCCCTTCGGTCGCACCCGGCTGTGGTCGCGTGTGGCCGGCATCGATGTGCCCGAATGGGCAATGGATTTCGGCGCGGATTCATGGGGAAAATTCTTTATCAAGTACGCCGCATCGCACCCGGCGATGACCTGCGTGACCCCAGCGACCAGCAAGGCTTCGCATATGCTCGATAACATTGGTGCGGCATACGGAGAATTGCCCGACAAAGCGACGCGCAAGCGCATGGAAGAGACAGTCGACGCGCTGCCATCCGCCTGAAAGGCCGATCCGGCTCAAGTATTTGTGCGCCCGCTCTGGTGACAGGGCGGGCGTTTTTCTATGATGGTGGATTGAACGAACATGGGCCAAGAAAATGGCGGGACTATATTTCGAAGAATTTGAAGTTGGCCAGGTTTTTCAGCACGGTATGAGGAGAACGATTACCGAAGCCGATAACGTCTGGTTCAGCGCATTAACGCACAACCCCGCGCCGCTTCACCTTGATGCGGAATACATGAAGCACAGTGAATTCGGCAAGCCGATCGTCAACAGTTGTCTCACACTCGGTTTCATGGTTGGCATTTCCGTTGGCGACACCACGGTTGGAACGACCGTGGCCAATCTCGGTTGGGATGAAGTCCGCTTCCCGCACCCGCTTTTTCACGGCGATACGATTCACGTCGAAAGCGAGGTGCTTGAACTACGGAACAGCAGGTCGCGGCCGGAAAACGGCATCGTTATTTTTGCGCATCGCGCTTACAACCAGGACGACGTGCTGGTCGGCGAATGCAAGCGTTCGGCCCTGATGATGCGCGAACCTTTATGAACCGCAGCTTTCTTTTTGTCCCGGCCGACAGCGAGAAGAAGCTTTCGAAAGCCGACGATGTCGGCGCTGATGCCCTGATCCTCGACCTTGAGGACTCCGTGCAGGGCGAATCGAAAGCGAGGGCACGCCAATTGGCGCGGGAATTCCTCACCGGGAAGGGCGGTGCAGAAGTCTGGGTGCGGATCAATCCGCTGGATTCGGCAGATGCTCTTGACGATTTGCGGGAAGTTATTCCGGGCGGCCCCAGTGGCATCGTGTTACCGAAATCAGGTGGTGCAAGAGACGTAAACCAGTTATCGATGCTGATTGACGTGCTGGAGCAGGAAAGCGGACTGTCGGCGGGTCAGACCATGATTCTGCCAATCGCCACCGAAAGGGCAGCGGCACTGTTTCATCTGCACGAATATGCACAGGCCTCCCCACGGCTGGCAGGCCTCACCTGGGGAGCTGAAGACCTCAGCGCAGCGGTCGGGGCGACGGCCAACCGTGATAAATCCGGCAACTGGTTGCCGCCCTACCAGCTTGCACGTTCATTGAGCTTGTTTGCCGCAGCTTCTGCCGGCGTGCCTGCGATTGATACGGTGTATACGGATTACCGCAACGCGGAAGGTCTTGCACAATATGCGTCCGAGGCGCGTCGTGACGGTTTCGCAGGCATGCTTGCGATCCACCCGGCACAGGTTGCCGTGATCAACGATGCATTCACGCCGACGGCAGCAGAGATTGACCGGGCAGCGAAAATTGCTGCACTTTTCGCGGCCGAGCCCGATGCCGGTGTTCTTGGCATGAACGGCGAAATGATCGACCGCCCGCATCTGCTGCAGGCAAAAAGAATTCTGGAAATGGCAGCCCGATCTGACAGGAAGAAGCAATGACGAAGATCCATGAAGTAAAAGAATCGACCGCCCGGCACGCATTGATAGATAAAGCCGGCTATGAACGAATGTATAAGCGTTCTATCGAGGACAACGAGGGCTTCTGGGCGGAGCAGGCAAGTCGAATCGACTGGATCAAGCCATTCACCAGGATCAAGGACTGTTCGTTCGCGAAAGACGATTTGCACATTCGCTGGTACGAAGATGGAACGCTTAATGCCTGCTATAACTGTGTCGATCGCCATCTTGAAACCAAAGCCGATGACGTTGCAATAATCTGGGAAGGGGACGACCCGTCAGTCGATCTCAAAATTACCTATCGCGAATTGCACACCAGGGTATGCAAGTTCGCAAACTCGCTGAAAAAGCTTGGTGCGAAGAAGGGCGACCGCATAACGATCTATATGCCGATGATTCCGGAAGCAGCAATCGCGATGCTTGCTTGTGCCCGCATCGGTGCTGTCCACTCTGTTGTGTTTGGCGGTTTTTCCCCGGATGCGCTGGCGGGCCGAATTCACGATTGCGAGTCAAACATTGTCATCACCGCGGATCAGGGTGTGCGCGGTGCAAAGGCTATTCCTCTTAAAGACAATGTTGACCAGGCTGCCGAAAAGCCGATCGTCACCACGCTTGAGAAAGTGCTTGTTGTCAAACATACAGGGGCTGATATCGAGTGGGTCGAAGGCCGCGACAACTGGCTGCACGAGCTGGAATCGGAAGTCGATGAGGATTGTCCTTGCGAAGAGATGGGCGCCGAGGACCCGTTGTTTATCCTTTATACGTCGGGATCCACCGGCAAACCCAAGGGTGTCCTGCACACGACCGGCGGTTACATGGTCTATGCGGCCATGACCCATGAGCTTATTTTCGACTATCACCCGGGCGACGTTTACTGGTGCACGGCGGATGTCGGTTGGGTGACAGGCCACAGCTACATCGTCTACGGACCGCTTGCGAATGGCGCTATAACCCTTATGTTCGAAGGGGTGCCGAACTATCCCACCGCGTCCCGCTTTTGGGAGGTGTGCGACAAACACCAGGTTAATATCTGTTACACGGCGCCTACCGCGATTCGCGCACTGATGCGCGAAGGTGATGAACCGGTTAAACGGACATCAAGAAAGAGTCTTCGCCTGCTGGGGTCGGTCGGTGAGCCGATTAATCCGGAAGCGTGGGAGTGGTATTACCAGGTCGTTGGGGACGGCCGCTGCCCCATCGTCGATACCTGGTGGCAAACAGAAACCGGTGGGGCATTGATCAGTCCATTGCCCGGCGCGACTGCGCTGAAGCCTGGTTCCGCATCCAAACCCTTGTTCGGCATCCTTCCGGAGGTCGTCGACAATGATGGCAATATTCTTGAAGGCGCCGCGGAAGGTCTGCTGGTTATTACGGACAGCTGGCCCGGGCAGATGCGCACGGTTTACGGCGACCACAAGCGGTTTGTTGAGACTTATTTCTCGACTTTCGACGGATGGTATTTCACCGGTGACGGTGTGCGCCGTGACGAAGACGGCTATTACTGGATCACCGGCCGTGTCGATGATGTCCTGAACGTGTCGGGTCACCGCATGGGTACAGCAGAAGTTGAAAGTGCGCTGGTCGCTCACAAGGATGTCGCGGAAGCGGCAGTCGTCGGCTGTCCCCATGACATAAAGGGCCAGGGAATCTATGCTTACGTCACGCTCATGGAAGGCGTTGAGCCCACGGATGAATTGCTGGCCGAACTCAGGCAGTGGGTGCGAAAGGAGATTGGACCGATTGCGACGCCTGATTTTATTCAGTGGGCGCCCGGCTTGCCGAAAACCCGGTCGGGAAAAATCATGCGGCGAATTCTTCGCAAGGTTGCCGAGAATGACTACGGAAACCTGGGGGATACATCGACGCTGGCGGATCCCACGGTGGTTGAAGACCTGGTCGATAACCGGCTCAACAAATAGAGGTCATCACCTGGGATATTGCGAATAGCGGGATACCGATTCGGCCAACCTAGAACTGGTCGGCGTAAGAAGCTTCCTCGGTCTGGTCAATGAGTTCTTCATCGTCGTATTTGACCGGCGGTGCGTCGGCGATCTTCCGGACTTTCGGGGCGTCGCTTTTTCTTTCGAGGCGTTTGAATTCGGCAATTTGTTTTTCGTATGAACGAACAAATTCTTCGCTGAACTGGTGCGGGAATTTTCCCGAACCGGATTGAGTCATGATCGGGTAGAGATCGCAATAGAGCTGCCAGTACTTGATCTGGTTCATCTTTCTGAACAGCGGTTTTCCGTCAAGCGTTTTATCGAAGTTCTGCTGCAGTTCGTCCGGGTCAAATCGATCGGCGAATTCCTGGTAGGCACTTATCATGGCTTCCAGGACGGCGTCGTGATGGAATTTCAGGTCACGGCAAACTTCTTTTACCGCATCGACCGGGCCGAGATATTCACCTTCCTTGCCGATGAGTAACTGCATCATCGAATCCCTGGTGTTCTCTGCAAGTTTCAGCGGATTGTTATGCCTCGGTAATACTGTCGTCTGGTCGAGGCGAAACATGCTTTTCAATGCTGTCCGGCTTGCCAGAAGGTCCGTCGTGCCATCGACAAATTCTTTCAGTACTTTGCCTGCATTTTCCATGACCTCATGCGGATCGGTGGAAGGGTGAATATCCGCTCGCTCGATGCCGAGGCCCTTCATGAATGCATCCAGTAGCTTGGCTGCATTGGTGATGGTTACTTCCTCTTTGCTGGGTGGCGGCGCAAACGGGTTTGGTTGAACGTCAACTTTTGCCGATTTTTTGCCGGCGTCCTGTTCCTTTGTCGGACCGCCAAACAGGGCCGCATGGAATGCATTGTCGCCGGTGATGGCTTCTTCATCGAGCATCTGGATACCGCTTTTCAGAGAGTCCTCATCAACCAGCTGTTCGATATGATCGGGAACGACCGTCATTGGTTCCGGGGGCGGCATTTCCAGTCCCTGGCCTTCGTCCAGGGTCACCGTGAACTCGAAATCACCCATTCGTAACCTGTCACCGTGGAAGAGGCGTCGAGGGTTGCCTTTTCCGAGTGGCTCAACTTCCTCGTTGACGTAGACGCCGTTGGTGCTGACATCTGCGAGATAAAATGCACCGCTCTGAAAATCGATGGTCGCGTGTTTCCCGGAAATGAAGCGATCCGGATCCGGCAGGATCCAGTCATTCTCAAGCGAGCGGCCGATCGTTCCGCCGTCGTCGCGGAAGACGCGAACGTTGTCGTCGCCAAGTATTTCCTTGTGATCGCTGACTATTTCCAGTTGCAGTGGCATGTGAGTTCTCAATCCATCCGGTAGTACGTCCTGCCAGTCATTAACAGGCCATATCGAAAGATTCTGCCGGTTTATCAGTGAGTTCCGCTGCCTATCAGTTCACATAAATCAATTTGCCACTGGCAGCCCGATCTCACAAAAATGCACCGGCATGACCATATATGGCTTTATTCGGGGTGACGACGATGGTCCGGCTAAATGCAGGATTTTTGGGTACACTAGCCGCCCTTTTAGGACGGGTAATTGCGGACCGGATCACAACGACATGGCAGAGAAGACGATTTTCAAGGTGATTTTCATGAACCAGGGCCAGATCTACGAGATCTATGCCCGCGAAGTCGGTCATGGCGCGATGTTCGGTTTTGTCGAAGTTGAGGAAATAATCTTCGGTGAGCGCACAACCGTCGTCGTTGACCCGTCCGAGGAAAAGATCAAGACGGAATTCAAGGGTGTCAAGCGCACGTATCTGCCGATGCACTCGATTATCAGGATCGATGAAGTCGACAAGCAGGGCACAAGCAAGATTTCCAAAGCTGAAGGTGGCAACGTGGCCCAGTTCCCGTTACCCGTTTATACGCCCGGCGAAGGGAACAAAACTTAAACCTGCAGGCAAGGTTACGTTTTTTTGCTGGTCGGTCGAGAGTGGCTTGGGTTATTATCCCGGTGACCTGAATTCCCCCCATTTCCCCATCAGGAAATAGTTTGTCCACACCAGCGACTGACCTGCCGGCCAACGTGATTGATAACATTCTTGAGTTGCCGGGGCAGCCCGCATTGTCGGCGTTTCGCCTGCAGAAACTGGTTGAGGACCTGCGTTGTCTCGATTCCCGGGTTACAGGGCTTTCTGCCCGATTTACCTATTTCGTCAGTTTAAGCGAGGATCTGCCCACGTCTGATCGTGAACGACTGGACGCATTGTTGTTATCCGGTGAGGCAATCCAGGAATTCCCCCGTGACGCGCAGTTGGTTTATGCGGCGCCGCGCCCGGGTACGATTTCCCCGTGGTCCAGCAAGGCGACAGACATCGCGCAGGCCTGCCATCTCGATCGCGTGCAGCGAATCGAAAGAGGTATTTGCTACGCGCTTCAGTTTACGGAAACGGTGTCGGAGAGCGAAGTCAGGGCCGTGGGCGCTCTGCTATTCGATCGAATGACCGAGTGCCAGTTTGCCACCGCCGCGGAAGCCGGCGTGCTTTTCGAGTTACATGATCCTGCCCCGCTGGTTGTCATTCCGCTGTTAATCGAGGGAGCCGGAGCACTGGTACGTGCGAACCAGGAGCTTGGCCTTGCCTTGTCGGATGATGAAATCGAGTACCTCGTTACCAACTATCAAAAACTTGAGCGAGACCCCACCGATGCGGAACTGATGATGTTTGCGCAAGCCAATTCGGAACACTGTCGCCACAAAATTTTCAACGCGGACTGGATCATCGACGGAGAGCCGCAGGCTGAAAAATTATTCGGCATGATTCGCAGTACAACGGAAGCGAACCCGGCGGGGGTGGTTTCGGCCTATTCGGACAATGCGGCGGTCATCGAAGGCTGGCGAGGGCAGCGACTGATGCCACGAAAAGGTGACAGGCAATTCGAATACGCTGACGAGAAGATTCAGATTCTGATGAAGGTGGAAACCCACAATCATCCCACGGCTATCTCCCCGTTCCCCGGTGCGGCAACGGGTTCGGGCGGAGAGATACGCGACGAAGGCGCCACAGGCCTCGGTGCGAAACCAAAGGCAGGACTGACCGGCTTCACGGTTTCACACCTGCGGATCCCCGGATTTTCACAACCCTGGGAAACAGAATTCCCACATCCCGATCGTATGGCAACGCCACTGCAAATAATGCTCGAGGGGCCCATCGGTGGTGCGGCATTCAATAATGAATTCGGCCGCCCAAACCTGCTCGGATATTTCCGTAGTTATGAATCGGCGATTCCCGGCTTGCCGGGCAACGAGATTCGCGGCTATCACAAGCCGATCATGATTGCCGGCGGCGTCGGTAACGTACGTGAGTCGCACGCGCGGAAGATAGATGTGCCTGTTGGTGCGAGCATCATCGTGCTGGGCGGTCCGGCGATGTTGATTGGCCTTGGCGGCGGAGCGGCATCCAGCCTTGCCAGCGGCAGCAGTTCTGAGGATCTCGATTTTGCGTCTGTACAGCGCGGTAATCCTGAAATGGAACGCAGGGCACAGGAGGTTATCGACCGCTGCTGGGCGATGGGGGACGACAACCCGATCCTTCTGATTCACGATGTCGGCGCCGGTGGGCTTTCCAATGCCGTTCCCGAAGCCGTCGACCACAGCAAGCATGGTGCAAAGGTCGAGCTGCGCAGTGTGCCAAATGCCGAGCCGGGCATGTCCCCGATGGCAATCTGGTGCAACGAGGCGCAGGAACGCTATGTCCTGATTGTGTCGGCGAGTCGCGTCGACGAATTTGCCGAAATTTGCGCCCGTGAAAATTGCCCCCATGCTGTCATCGGCGAGCTGACTGACGCAGAGCACCTGGTGGTAAGCGACAGTGAATTCGACAATCGCGCAGTCGATATGCCGATGGAAATGCTGCTCGGCAAAGCGCCGAAAATGACGCGTGATGTTCAACGGGTTCGCCGACCGGTGAAAGAAATTGATCTGGAAGGGATTGAGCTGGAGGAAGCAATCTTCCGCGTCCTCAGGTTTCCGGCCGTTGCGGACAAGACGTTCCTGATCCACATTGGCGACCGGACAGTCGGCGGCCTGTGCGTGCGCGACCAGTTCGTCGGACCCTGGCAGGTGCCGGTCAGCGATGTTGCGATCACCGCCAGCGGATTCGAGAGCCGCACGGGCGAGGCGATGGCGATGGGAGAACGTACGCCCCTGGCGTCGCTCAACGCACCTGCGTCGGGACGAATGGCCGTTGGCGAGGCAATAACGAACATAGCGGCCGCCGCAATTGACGATATTGGCGATATCCGTTTGTCGGCCAACTGGATGGCGGCTGCCGGCCATCCTGGCGAAGACGCAAATCTCTTCGATACGGTCAAGGCAGTCGGGTCTGAACTGTGTCGTGATCTGGGCATCGCGATTCCAGTCGGTAAAGATTCGTTGTCCATGCGAGCCCGTTGGGAAGACGAGAATGGCGACCACCAGGTTGTTGCCCCGGTGTCCCTTATCGTGTCCGCATTCGCACCTGTCACGGATATCCGGCGACACCTGACACCGCAACTGAGAGTCATTGAAGAACCCAGTTGCCTCTTGCTGATCGACCCGGGCGAGGGGGCGAACCGTCTCGGCGGGTCCTGCCTAGCGCAGGTCTTTGATCGTCATGGCGGTGACACACCGGATCTCGATCACCCTCAACAGCTTGTCCACTTTTTCGATGCAATTCAATTGCTTAGCGAAAAAAATCTGTTGCTGGCTTATCACGATCGATCGGACGGAGGCCTGCTCGCGACGGTGACCGAAATGATGTTTGCCGGTCGGCTTGGCGCTTCTTTGCAGCTACCGGGTTCGGCACACGATGTGCTTGCGCAACTTTTCAGCGAGGAACTGGGTGCCGTCGTCCAGGTTGCACAAAGCCGGCTCGCCGAAGTTCACGCGGTCCTCGAAGAGTGTAATGCCGGGTGGCTGGATATCGGGATGGTTGAGCCAGACAACCAGCTTACGATCTACAACGACGATGAAGTTGTGCTGCGGCTTGATCGAACGCGCCTGCACAGGGCGTGGTCGGAGACGACCTGGCGAATGCAGTCGCTTCGCGACAATCCCGAGACTGCGCTGGAAGAGTTCGACGCGATTCTCGACAAGGATGATCCAGGGCTGAATGTTGTTCTGACATTCGACCCCGACGAAATCGTCGAGGCGCCCGTCATTGGCGGAAACAAACCGCGAATTGCTGTCTTGCGCGAGCAGGGCGTCAACAGCCAGTACGAGATGGCCGCTGCTTTCATGCGCGCCGGATTTGATGCTGTCGACGTTCACATGAGTGACCTGATCAATGCCCGGGACAGCCTGTCCGGCTACCAGGGAATCGTTGCCTGCGGCGGCTTCTCCTTTGGTGACGTTCTTGGGGCCGGCGGTGGTTGGGCGAAGTCCATTCTTTTCCAGTCGATTCTTCGCGATGAATTTGCCGCTTTCTTCGCTCGTAAGGATTCCTTTTCGTTGGGTGTTTGCAACGGTTGCCAGATGCTTTCTCATTTAAAGGAAATGATTCCGGGTGCTGATCACTGGCCCAGGTTTTTGCGTAACAAGTCTGAGCAATTCGAAGCGCGGTTAAACCTGGTTGAGATCGTTGAAAGTCCTTCGATTTTTCTTTCCGGCATGTCCGGGTCACGCATCCAGATCGCGACATCGCATGGGGAGGGTCGTGCCGAATTTACCGGCGACGACGCCAGGCAGCAGGCGACGATTGCACTGCGCTATGTCGATAATTACGGCCAGGTTGCAACCCGTTATCCGGCGAACCCGAATGGTTCTGTCGAAGGCATCTGCGGGCTGGCGAGCGAGGATGGCCGGGTTACGATAATGATGCCTCATCCGGAGCGCGTCGCGCGCACGACACAGAATTCATGGCACCCGGAGGACTGGACTGATCATGGTCCGTGGATGCGCATGTTCTTCAACGCCAGGGCGTCCCTCGCGTAACTGCCTGCTTGCCTATCTACCGGTAGCGGAAAAAGGCATCATCGGGTGATCGAACGATCGACCATGACACCGAACAAGAAGCGTTGATGCAGTCAACGTAGCAGTCGTCCTTGTAAGCACCTTTGGGATTAAGCGTATGAAAAATATCGCATTGTTTTCGTTATTGTTGTTTGCAGCTTGTCAGCCGGGCGTGAATTCTTCGCCGGATGCTGCTTCATTTTCCCTGTCCTTCGCGGAGGAAGCGTCCACCGAGTTACTGGACGGTCGGCTGATATTAATCCTGTCGAAGAACTACGAAAGCGAGCCGAGATTCCAGGTCCGTTCTGGCGCAAACGCCGCACAGATATTTGGTATGAATGTCGATGGTCTCGCTCCCGGACAAACTGTCGTCCTTGACCAGGCCGTTTTCGGGTATCCGTATGAAAGCCTCGGTGAATTGCCGGCAGGCGAATATTTCGTCCAGGCGCTCCTGCACAAGTACGACACATTCAATTTAAGTAACGGCAAGACGGTAAAGTTGCCGATGGACCAGGGAGAAGGACAGCAATGGGCCCGGTCTCCCGGTAATATTTACAGCGAGCCAATGATGATTCGGGTCGGACCGGGTGTCGGCCCGATATCCATAGTCCTCGACAAGGTCATTGAACCGATTACGCCACCCGAGGACTCCGAGTTCATCAAGCACGTGCAAATCAGGAGTGAGCTGCTGAGTGAATTCTGGGGGCGCGACATGACTGTCGGTGCCCACGTACTGCTTCCGGCCGGCTTCGACGAACATCCGGATGCCCGCTACCCGTTGATGGTATTTCATGGCCATTTTCCAGACGATTTTTCAGGATTCCGAACCGAGCCGCCGGATGATGATCTCGAATGCCAGCGGAGTGAAAGATTTGGTCTCGATTGCTACAACCGGATCGAGCAACAGGAAGCTTATGACTTCTATCAGAAATGGATCGGTCCTGATTTTCCACGCATGATCATCATCGAGATTCAGCATGCGAATCCCTATTACGACGACAGCTATGCCGTTAATTCTGAAAACCTGGGTCCTTACGGTGATGCGTTGACCTATGAACTGATTCCCTACATCGAGGAAAAGTTTCGCGGTATCGGCGAGGGCTGGGCGAGATTTACTTACGGTGGTTCAACTGGTGGCTGGGAAGCTGCGGCAGTGCAGATATTTTATCCCGATGAATACAATGGCGCGTTCGCTGCCTGCCCTGACCCGGTCGACTTTCGCGCCTATGTGTCAGTCAACCTCTACGAAGATGACAACGCGTACTACCGAGAAGGGCCATTCAATCGTATTCCGCGTCCGGAACACCGCGACTACCTCGGTCATATCTCGGTATTCATGGAAGACGAGGGGCACATGGAACTCGTCCTCGGTACGCAAGGCCGATCGGGAGGGCAATACGATATCTGGGAGGCCGTTTACTCGCCGATGGGCGAGGACGGTTACCCGACACGTATCTGGGACAAGAAAACAGGCGAGATCGATCACGCCGTTGCCGAGCATTGGCGGGAAAACTATGACCTCCGCTACATACTCGAGCGCGACTGGGCGACGCTGGGTCCAAAGCTCGAGGGCAAGCTGCACTTTTATGTCGGCGACATGGATAACTACTATCTCAACAATGCCATTTACCTGGCTGAAGAGTTTCTCGAGAAAACTGACAATCCCTATTACGGCGGTGAGGTCGATTACGGCGATCGCGCAGAGCACTGCTGGAATGGCGACCAGGAAAATCCGAATGCGATTTCACGACTTCGCTACAACACGATGTATGTGCCGAAGATCCTCGAAAGACTTTTGAAGACTGCGCCTGACGGGGCAGACCTGAC
>JAHEFD010000178.1 GCA_024640345.1 Woeseiaceae bacterium | reverse complement strand
GCCTATGAACGTCCAGTCACGAGGTAAGTCCCCTTCCGGATCAAACGACGACTGTGTTACGGCCTCTTTAAAGGCAAGCGCGAGAACCCTGTAACCGCGCGCGCCAAATTCCGCCGCAACATCAAGAATATTCGATTCCAGTTTTGACCGACCTCTTGATGTCAGTTGATCAACACAGGTTTCGATGACGCGCTCCGGGGCCCCCTTGATCAACGCAAGGCGCCCCGCTCCCGTTTCATGAATTGTCATCATGCACCGCCGTTCAGACTCGAAGGGAAATTCAGCGATGCGGGGTTTGTCACGCTCCAGCTCTGTTTTGTCAAAGCCGATTGCCTTGGCGGCGCTGAACAATGCCTCCTCGGTGGGGTCGCCCTTTAGCGTGCCGGACTCGTAGTCGACGTCATTGCACAACGCCATGACTTCGGCCATGGCGCTCGCCAGGGGTTTTGGCATCTCGGGGGTTAGCCCGGCATATTCCCGGCCATCACAGTAGACGGCACCAACTTTCATCTTGTTTTCCGTCAAAGTACCGGTTTTGTCGGCGCAGATGTAGGTGACCGAGCCGAGCGTCTCTACCGCTGGTAACCGGCGAACCAGCGCCTTCATCGTGCTCAGGTGCCTGGCACCGAGGCCAAGTGAAACCGTTACTACGGCCGGTAAAGCCTCCGGAATTGCTGCGACAGCAAGACTCAGGGCGGTCAGAAACATGAGCAGCGCAGGTTGCCCCTGTAACAGTCCGATCAGGAAAACGAGCGTGCAGATGACAATGACTGCCACCCCGATGCGCCGTCCGAGGACCCCTAGCCGTCGTTGCAACGGCGACATCGGCGGCGGACCACTTCGTAACAAATCAGCAATTCGGCCGATCTCCGTCGACCGGCCGGTTGCGACAGCGATGCCCAGTGCGCGCCCACGGTTAACCAGCGTGCTTTTGAACGCCATATTCAGATGCTCTGCTATTACAGCGTCTGCAGCGTCAACTATGTCGGTGTGCTTCGTTACCGGAAGGGATTCGCCCGTTAACGCAGACTCGTCTACCCCGAGACTGTTCGCTTCAATCAGACGCAGATCTGCCGGCACAACGTCGCCGGCTTCGAGCAGAACGATATCGCCTGGCACAAGACTGCGGGCAGCTACATCCTTCCTGGCGCCGTCCCTGATGACACGCGCAGTCTGCGCACTCATTTTCCTGAGCGCGGCAACTGCACGTCGCGCGCGATATTCCTGAAAGACGCCGAAGGCGGCATTCAACACCACGATCACAACGATTGCGACCGTATCAATCACATCGCCAACAATGCCCGATATGACGGCAGCGATGATTAGCAGGGCTATCATGAAATCGGAAAGCTGGTGCAGCAACAACTTGCCGATGCCGGTGCGTTCAGTGGCAGAAATTTCGTTGGGACCTGTCGCCTTAAGTTTCTCTGCCGCTTCCCTGCTTGTTAAGCCGATGTCCGGAGACGTGCCGAGCGCCCGCAAAATCGCCCTTGCACTCTGAAGGTGCCACATCGTTTTGGAGTGCGTCGAAGTCATTCGCGATTAACCAGTAAGCTTTTCCGGCCCGGATTATCTCCTCGTCAATTTACCCGAGGATGAACAGGCGCTCTCGCTTGTTCTGCAAGAAATTCACCGACCGGGTCGCCATGAACGCAATACACAGTACATCACCAACGCCTGGCAATGCTGGTAAGTAGTAGCCGAAGGTTTCCGAGTCGGCTACGGATTTCCCGACGTTATTCAACGACGTAAGATAATTTGGCCGGTAAGGCCCGGTGCGAGCTGCATTGTTTTTTGCTGACTAAACATGGAGACGACAATGGGCAACGAACGCAAAATCCTGGTGGTAATCGAACCAGACAACGCGCCAAAACTCGTGATGGAGCGTGCCGCCTGGCTCGCAAATCTGATGAATTGCGAGATCCAACTGTTGCTGTGCGACCCCATTTCGAATCCACTTCTCATCGGCATTATTCCCGCAGCAGAATCCAGTGAAATCGAACGGGCAATACAACAGGTGCAGCAGGAGCAGGCAAACGAACTTGCAGGAATCGCACGCGATCGGGGTATTGTCGTCAACACCGAACTGGTCTTTGAACGCCCAATTGCGGATGCAGTATTGTCGAGAGCGCGGGAACTAAAGCCCTTGTTCGTAATGAAAGGCACCCACTATCACAGCGGTGCTGAGCGCGGGATCATGGTCGATACAGACTGGCAGCTGCTTCGAGGGTGCTCCTTTCCTATCTGGCTGGTTAAGGGAGAGACGTTTGCCGACTCACCTCTCATTGTTGCCGCGGTTGACCCGACACACGAGCACGATAAGCCAGCGGCGCTCGACGATGAAATTATTCGAATGGCGAAGTCCGTGGCCAGCCTGACGTCGGGCGAGGTTCACCTGTTCCACAGTTATGAACGTTTGGCAGGCATTGGTGACGAAGCCATGAAAGTCTTCCGCCCGGTCAAGCTCGAAATTGACAAGATCGACAAGAAAATCAAGCAAGAACACCGGAAAGCACTCGACTCGCTTGCCGAGAAAAACGGCATAAGCGGCAAGTGTATTCACCAGCTGCCTGGCAGGACGCGTGATTTACTGCCCGCGTTTATACGAAGCAAGAATGCGCAGCTCGTAGTAATGGGCGCCCTGGCACGATGGGGCTTCAAGCGCATGATAATCGGCAGCACCGCGGAACGGGTTATGGATCACCTTAGCTGTGACATCCTCGTGGTCAGGATAACGGAGTAAGGCAACGCCTTTCAGCTAGATCAGCTTGTCGATCCTTAATTGCCGGACAATTGCGTCAGTCTCTTCCAGCAGCACCTCGGCAATGCTTTCTTTGTTGAAGCAGGTTGACTGTATAGACCAAACCCGCTCGCGTGTCGTTGTGTCGTAGAGATTGGTGACGACGATAACGGTATGCGCCACTTTAATCGAATCCGGCTCCGCAAGTATTTTCCGGTCATATAAAAAGTAATCGACAGGACTGCCTCCCCGACAAACCGACAGGACATCTTCTCGACCCTCCTTCAGGTCGACCTGGGTATCGATGCTGGCAATATGTGTAATCAGAATACCGTCGGTACCGAGATCATCGCTTAAGCGATTGATATCGTCCTGAAGTATTCCCTGGCTGGCGTCGAGGTTGTGATGGCTGGGCACCGCCTCAACGCCGGCGCGCACCATTCCCGAAACAACTTCGTTTTCGAATTGTATTTGCATCGAGCGGTCGGATGACACGTCGACGATCAGAAGCTTCTGGTAAGTCTTCGGTGTGCGGGACGGATCCTCGTAGAGTTTGACTGTGCGACTCTGTTGCGGAACACAAGCGGACGCGCTAACGATGAACATCGTCATTACGGAAAGCATTCTGAACCACTTGTTCACCGGCCCTGCCTGGTTAATCCATTCCTCGCGTTAATAATGCTACGATAAATTACCAAATGGGCCATTGGTAATTACCCCTAACGTTAAGGCATCAATCGCAATCGGGGGCGAGCAACGAGGACCAGAAGAACCCGGCATTAGGCTTCAGGAAACCGG
>JAHEFD010000085.1 GCA_024640345.1 Woeseiaceae bacterium | reverse complement strand
ACGCATCGAGCAGGGTGCGATCAGTAACCAAGCCTGTCCTCGAAATTCTTGCCGGTATACCAACCGTCGTTTATGGCTTCTTCGCGGCACTAACGGTTGCGCCGATCGTTCGCAACGTGGGAGAGTCACTCGGTTTCGAAGTTGCGTCCGAGAGTGCACTCGCCGCCGGCCTTGTGATGGGCATCATGATTATTCCACTCGTTTCGTCATTATCGGACGACGCGATCAATGCGGTTCCCAGGGCTATGCGCGATGGTGCGCTGGCGCTTGGATCGACGCGCTCGGAAACGATGACCAAAGTCTTGCTGCCGGCTGCATTACCAGGCATCGTCGGTGGCGTATTGCTTGCCGTATCTCGGGCAATAGGCGAAACGATGATTGTCGTCATGGCAGCCGGCCTTGCCGCAAACCTGACCGCGAATCCGCTCGAGGCGGTGACAACCGTGACGGTGCAGATCGTAACTCTGCTCGTTGGCGATCAGGAATTCGATAGCGCCAAAACACTGGCGGCATTTGCTCTTGGTCTCATGTTATTTCTTATTACCCTCGGCCTGAATGTCGTTGGTCTCAAAGTCGTCCGCAAGTATCGCGAGGAATATGACTGATGCAGTCCGGTATCCAATCGTCTCGAGCTCGCGTCGAAGCCGGTCTTGGAAGGCGGCGTCGAAGGGAGATCATTTTTCGTGTGTTCGGACTGGCCGCCACAATGGTCGGCGTATTCTTCCTCGTGGCATTTTTCTCGACATTGATTGCGAAGGGTTCCAGCGCCTTCGTACAGACATTTTTGCAACTCGAGGTCGAGTACTCAGAAGAGGCGCTCGCTCCCGGCGGTGAGCTGGACCTGGAATTCGCCGATTTCGACGGGATCGCGCGTGCGGCCCTGCGCAAAAAGTTTTCAGAGGTCACGACGAGAAATGACCGGCGCGAATTGAACCGGTTGATAAGCGTGGGTGCCGGGTACCAGATCAGGGACGCGGTGATAAGCAATCCGAACCTGCTTGGGACAACAGGCATGCTCGAGGTGCCAGCTTCTGCGAATGTCGACATGCTGTTGAAAGGAAATATCGACCGCGATGTTCCGGAGAGTCAGCGCCCGTTGTCGGATCAGCAAATTGAGTGGATAGACCAGCTAATCGCCGATGGCAGCCTGGTCAGCAAATTTAACAAGGCACTTTTTGTTAACGGTGACTCTCGTGAGCCCGAGCTCGCGGGTATCCGCGGTGCGCTGATGGGTTCTTTCTATATGTTGCTTATCACCATCGCTCTCGCATTCCCGATCGGTGCAGCTGCAGCAATTTATCTAGAGGAATTTGCGCCGAAAAACCGTTGGGCAGATCTGATCGAAGTCAATATCAATAACCTGGCGGCGGTGCCCTCGATCGTATTTGGCTTGCTCGGCCTTGCGGTCTTTATCAACTGGATTGGAATTCCACGATCTGCACCGCTCGTAGGTGGACTGGTGCTGTCCCTGTTGACCCTGCCGGTCATTATTATCGCGGCGCGGGCGGCAATTAAAGCTGTTCCGCCGTCGATCAGGGAAGCGGCTTTTGGACTTGGGGCATCAAAAATGCAGGTGGTCTTCCATCATGTACTGCCGCTCGCAATGCCCGGTATGCTAACCGGCGCAATAATTGGAATGAGCCGCGCTCTGGGCGAATCGGCCCCTTTGTTGATGATAGGAATGGTTGCGTTCATCGTCGACGTGCCCGCAAGCATTACGGATCCGGCGACGGCTTTGCCCGTGCAAATATATTTATGGGCGGACAGTCCGGAACGCGCTTTTGCAGAACGAACGTCTGCGGCAATTATCGTCCTGTTGGGTTTTCTGCTCCTGATGAATCTGGCGGCCGTAATCCTGCGCAAGAAGGTGGAGCGCCGATGGTGATTTCAAGTTTGAAGGAAACCGGTGAATATAGAAGAATGACCGACATGACCCAGCCGAAAATGATACGCGATGCGACTACAGCCAATGCAGTAAAGACTGGAGAGCCAGTTGTGGCCGGGAATAAAACAGTCGGGAATGTTCGCTGTGCAAACCCTTTCATGGTCGCCGAGAATATTAATGTTTATTACGGCGACAACCATGCCATCAAGGATGTCACGCTCGAATTCGCCAAGAACCAGGTAATTGCGTTGATTGGCCCTTCGGGTTGCGGCAAATCAACATTTCTGCGTTGTCTGAACAGAATGAATGATTCGATCGATTCCGCGAGAGTAACCGGCACGATTACCCTGGATGGCCAGGATATCTACAGCAAAGATCTCGATCCGGTAGCGTTGCGTGCTCGAGTCGGAATGGTTTTCCAGAAACCAAACCCCTTTCCGAAAAGCATTTATGACAACGTTGCCTACGGGCCGCGAATTCACGGGCTTGCAAACGATCGTGCCGAACTTGATGACATCGTGCATACGAGTCTCGAGCGGGCGGGCCTGCTTAAAGAGGTGAAGGATCGCCTTGATGAGCCCGGGACCGGTCTGTCGGGCGGGCAGCAGCAGCGCCTCTGTATTGCCAGGACGATTGCTGTCAACCCGGAAGTTATCCTTATGGATGAACCGTGTTCAGCGCTTGATCCAATCGCTACCGCGAGAATCGAGGATCTGATGGACGAGCTGTCCGAGAATTATGCGATCGTCATCGTGACGCATTCGATGCAGCAGGCAGCGCGCGTATCTCGTCGCGTGGCTTATTTTCACCTCGGTCATCTGATTGAGGTTGACGACACCGACAAGATTTTCACGAATCCGCAGCATAAGCTTACAGATGACTACGTGACGGGCCGTATCGGCTAAATCGAAATCGCTGTGGCATATTCTTGTGCCGAAAAGCCAACGATCACTTTCTTACCTTTCTCCAGCACCGGGCGTTTGACCAGCGTCGGGTGTTGCAGCATTAATTTAAGAGCTCGCGTTTCATCAACGTCGCTGCGCATGGACTCAGGAATTCCGCGCCAGGTCGTACTACGGGTATTGAGCAGTTTTTGCCACTCGACTTTTCCGGCCCAGCGTAGAAGATCGGATTCCTCGAGTCCGTCTGCGCGCACGTCGTGAAAGCGATAGCCAATAGAATTGGCATCCAGCCATTTCTGCGCTTTTCTGCAGGTGTCGCAATTTCGAATTCCATACATTGTCAGCACGGTGTATCTCTCACGTGTTTCTGTTGATTGCCTGTATCAGTCTTTCCTGCAGCTTGGCGCAAGTGTTATCACTGAGCGGGTTGTCGTTTTTATCGGCGATATAAAAGACGTCTTCTGCTCGTTCTCCAATCGTAAGAATCTTGGCGGTTTCTATGTTGATACCGAATTCTATAAAGATTCGGCCAACTGTCGAAAGGATCCCGGGCCGATCACCGGTTACTAGCTCCATAACCGTTCGGCCATTCGTAATGTCCTGGTCAAAACTGATGATCGTTTTCGTAGCGAACATGCGAACCTGCCGAGGAGCGGCACGCGTAACCGTAGCGCTGTCGTCGTTCCCCGATGCGAGTACGCGCGTCAATGCCCTGCGAATTTTGGCTAGCCGGGCAGCGTCGACGTGCGTTCGTCTGTCCAGTTCCATAAAGATATACGTATCGAGACTGAAATCGTTTGCAAGAGGCACGATTCTTACGTCAACAATTGTCATACCGAGTTCGTCGAGCAGCGCGGTGGCATGAGCAAATGTTCGTCTACCACGTGGTGCATAGAGGGCGGCCTCGATTCCGTCGCCGTCAGCTTGTACGCGGACATCCAGCGAGCCGAACTCAGACTCTGTGTCGGAATCGGCAAGCAGTTTCGTGTGCCAGGCAATCTCGCTGCTTCTGTAACGCAGAAAATATTCTTCCGTAAACAGCTTCCAGACCCCGTCGACAACGCTCGAACTGATGCCGGATTCGCTTAGTAATTTACGTCCGGTTTCCTGCGTCTCGCTAATTAACAGTTCACGATCGATCGGTCGCTCAAGTCCTCGTCGCAACGCGCGTGCCGTCAGTTCATAGAGATCATGAAATAACGTCGCCTTCCATGAGTTCCACAGTTTGGGGTTCGTTCCCCGGACATCGGCAACGGTTAATACATACAGATAATCCAGGTGAGTCTTGTCGCGGACCAGTGCTGCGAACTCGTTGATGACATCCGGGTCGCTAATGTCCTTTTTTTGCGCCGTCATTGAGAGTGCCAAATGGTGGCGCACCAGCCAGGCCACCGTCCGCGCATCATATTTGCTTAGCCCGTGCTCCAGGCAAAAAGACTCTGCATCGATCGCGCCGAGTTCAGAGTGGTCACCTCCGCGACCCTTGGCGATGTCGTGGAACAGCCCGGCCAGGTATACGACCTCGGGCTTCTGGAAAGACTGCATCAGCGGCGAGCAATGCGGGTATTCGTGATCGAAGCGGCTGAGTGCGAATCGGCGCAGATTGCTGACCACAAACAGCGTGTGTTGATCGACCGTATAGGCGTGAAAAAGGTCGTACTGCATGCGGCCGACGATCCTGCCGAAAGACGGGATGTACAGGCCGAGAACACCGTAAAGATTCATTCGCCTGAGTTGATGCGTGACGCCAGCCGGCGCGCGGAGAATACTCAGGAAAAGCCGGTGATTGCGTGGGTTTTGGCGGAATCCCTCATCAATAAGGTGCAGGTTTCGTCGAATCAGCGCGATGGTGAGCGCGCTGACGCCGCGAATATCATCATGCTGTTGAAGCAACAGGAACATTTCCAGCAGCGCGGAGGGGTCGTGTGCAAAGACCGTGTCGCTGGTCGTTTGAAGAAATCCGTTTTTTACCTGGAATCGTTCGTTAAGCGGATAGGGCTTCGCACTCGGGTCCATGAGAATGGCTTCGTCGAACAGTTGCAGCAGCATCTCGTTGAGTCGACTCAGCTCCATAACTGTTCGATAGTAGCGCTGCATCAGCTGTTCGACGGCAAGTGTATAAGTCGCGTCTTCGTAACCGAGCATTGCCGCCAGGCGAGACTGGTGATCGAAGAGCAGGCGATCTTCGCGGCGACCTGTCAAAACATGCAGGCCGAAACGAACGCGCCACAGGAACTCCTGGCTTTCGTGCAGTTTCTTCAGTTGCCCCTTGGTGAGAAATTTGTGTGCAACCAGTTCGTCGAGCGTTGCAACACCGAAATGCCTTTTCGCGACCCAGCCAATCATCTGGATATCGCGCAGACCTCCCGGACTTCCTTTGACATTGGGTTCCAGCCGGTAAGCCGTGTCTTCGTATCGATGATGGCGGGTTTGTTGTTCTTTCAGTTTCTCGGCGAAAAATTTATCAGAGGGCCAAATGTTTCGCGCGGAAAGCTCATGCTGCATCGATCGAAAAAGTGGCTCCGGACCATCAACCAGCCGAGCTTCAATCAACGTCGTTGTGACCGTGATGTCTTCTGCGGATTGCTCGCAACATTCATCTATGCTTCGCACGCTGTGCCCGACATCCAACCCGATATCCCATAGTGCTGCGAAAAAATTCGAGATCGCGGTTTCAGCGCGTTCCGGGAGCGGGTCCTCAACAAGGATCATGATGTCCACATCGGAATGCGGGTGCAGTTCGCCCCGACCGTATCCGCCGACAGCGACGAGTGCTGCCTTCGCCGAGATTGGGCCGGCATGCTCGCGCCAAAGCCGGGAAAGGATTTCGTCGATGAAATCGGACCGGGCTCTCACCAGGTTGGCGACAGATTCTCCGGCTCGAAAGCGCTCGGCCAGGTTTTCGCTGGCTGCTGCAAGCGCCTCGCGATAACGGCCCGTCGACTGAGAGGTGTCGCCGAGCGCGTTCAGTACGATACGGATGGCCTTGTCAGAGGCAACGTTACTGTCAGCGATCATTAGCGCCGAGCGTCAGAACCTCGTAGCCTGTATCCGTTACAAGCACCGTGTGCTCCCACTGAGCTGAAAGCTTGTGATCCTTGGTGACCACTGTCCAGCCATCCGGCAGCAAGCGAACGTGCCTTTTGCCGGCATTGACCATGGGTTCCACCGTCATCGTCATGCCAGCCTTCAGCTCAAGTCCCGTACCGGCCCTGCCGTAATGCAGAACCTGCGGGTCTTCGTGGAAAACGCGGCCGATGCCGTGCCCGCAATACTCACGTACCACCGAAAAACGGTTCTTCTCAACGTTTTTCTGAATCGCCTCACCAATATCACCCAGGTGTTTGCCGGCCGCGATCTGTTCAATGCCCAGCCACATGCTTTCAAATGCCACATCAGACAGTCGCTCCGCCTGGATTGGCGGTTTGCCAACGAAGAACATTCTGCTCGTGTCGCCGTGAAACCCGTCCTTGATGACCGTGATGTCGATATTGACCGCATCTCCAGACTTCAATTTCCGCTCGCCCGGAATGCCGTGGCAGACAACATGGTTTACCGACGTGCAGATCGACTTGGGGAATCCCCGGTAATTCAGCGGTGCCGGCACGGCGTCCTGCTTTCCGGTGATGAACTCATGGCAAATCCGGTTCAGCTCGTCTGTCGCCACACCGGGAACCACGAATTCGCCGATCATATCCAGGACGTCGGCTGCCAGGCGACCGGCTACACGCATCTTGTCCTGCTCATCAGGCGTTTTAATTGTCACATTCATTGATTTATCAGTAGCTTAAGAGAAATCGGGCCTGGCCCTGGGTTAACAGGAACAGGGCCTCTGCCATTTACCGGCCCGGCTTTGCCGGGACAGGAGCAAGATTGCCGACCCGACCCGCGATTAACTCATTGTTGAGGCCAGCCCGCTATGGTATAAAGCGCGCGCCCAAGAGGCAATTACTTCACACGTGCACCGACACGTCGCGCTGGGTGCCCTACCAAAAAAGGGGTTGTGCGACGGGGTGTGCGGAGGCTTAACCCGGAGATAAATAAATGGCAGACGTATCTATGCGCCAGATGCTTGAGGCTGGCGTACACTTTGGTCATCAGACCCGCTACTGGAACCCGAAAATGGCACCGTACATTTTCGGCGAGCGAAACAAGATCCACATCATCAATCTTGAAAAGAGCCTTCCCATGGCTCGCGACGCGTATGCGTTCATCAAGACAATTGTCGCTGACGGCGGAAGCGTTCTTTTTGTTGGCACCAAACGGGCAGCGCGGGATGCGATTCGCGCACAGGCCGGCCGTTGCGAAATGCCGCATGTGAGCCACCGCTGGCTCGGTGGCATGCTGACGAACTACAAGACTGTTCGGCAGTCGGTCAAGCGCCTGAAAGACCTCGAGCAGATGAGCGAAGAGGGCGGATTCAAGACGCTGACGAAGAAAGAAAGGCTTGGACTCCATCGCGAGCAGGAAAAGCTCGAACGGACTCTGGGCGGCATCAAGAATATGAACAGTCTGCCCGACGTGCTTTTTGTCGTCGATGTCGATCATGAAGACATCGCCGTAAAGGAAGCAAACAAACTGGGTATTCCGGTCGTGGCTGTTGTCGATACAAACTGCTCACCTGACAATGTCGACTACATCATTCCGGGTAACGACGACGCGATGCGTGCCATAACGCTGTATGCGACCCTGGTTGCGGATGCAGTTAATGATGGTAAAGCCTCGTTGCCGGAGGTTGCGCTTGGTGAGGACGAATTTGTCGAGCTGGACGAGGAAGGTAAGCCAAAGCGTGCCAGCAAGAAGAAATCCGGCAGGAAGCCCGCCAGAAGTGCGACGGTGAAAAAGAAGGCTGACGTGACCAGGAGTGCCGCGGCGGCGAAAGCTGCCGGCGCGAAAGCCGCGTCAAAGGTCGCAACAGATGCTGCGGATGACGTGCAAGCCGCACAAGCCGTTGAAAAGGAAGAGAAAAAGCCAGCCGAGCCTGCAACTGATAAAGAGGCCGCAGCTGATAAAGAGCCCGCAACGAAGAAGGTAGCGAAAAAGCCGGCGGCCAAGAAAGCTGCAACGAAGAAGCCAGCTACCAAAAAGGCGGCTGCTAAAAAGACGACCAAGAAGACCGCTGTAAAGAAAGACGCAGACTAGTGTTGTGCGGCGACCGGCGTCGCCGCAGGTCTTTACATCGAGTTGATACAGAGGATTTAAATGATGGCTATTAGTGCATCAATGGTGAAGGAACTCCGCGAGCGTACCGGCGCTGGCATGATGGAGTGCAAGAAAGCGCTGGTTGAGACCAGCGGCGATATGGACGCAGCGGTTGAGCAACTGCGTAAATCGGGTCAGGCAAAGGCAGACAAGAAATCCGGACGCGTAGCAGCAGATGGCCGGGTCGTCATAATGGCCGATGGCCTAAAAGCCGCGATGGTTGAAATCAATTCTGAAACGGATTTTGTCGCTAAAGACGACAACTTCATGGCTTTTGCCGAAGCTGTGGCCGCGTGTGTACTTGCCGGGGATGCACCAGATGTTAAGGCCCTTGCTGCGGCTTCGCTGGCAGATGGCCGTACCGTGGAAGGCGCGAGAACGGAGTTGGTCACCAAGGTCGGTGAGAATATCTCTCTGCGCCGTTTTGTACGCCTGGAGGCGGCTGAGCATCTCGGAAGTTATGCCCATGGTGCCCGGATCGGTGCCATTGTTTCAATGCAGGGCGGTGACGAGGATCTCGCACGTGATATAGCAATGCATATTGCGGCGACCAACCCGGTTTGTGTTGATGAGGATGGTGTTTCTGCCGAAACGCTGGATCGAGAGCGCCGAATCTTCGCCGAGCAGGCCGCCGAATCCGGGAAGCCGCCGGAGATTGTTGAAAAGATGGTTGCGGGACGGGTTGCGAAGTTCCTCAAGGAAATCACGCTTGTCGGGCAGCCCTTTGTAAAAGATCCGGATGTCTCGGTTGCCAAATTGCTCAAGGACGCCGGCGCCTCTGTTGTTTCTTTTGTGCGCTACGAAGTCGGCGAAGGCATAGAAAAGAAGGAAGAAAACTTCGCCGAAGAGGTGGCCCGGCAGATCGAAGAGAGCAAGAAGAAGGACAAGTAAGCCGCAGATATCAGAGATTGGGTCAAACAATCCGCGTAAATTACTGAAAATTTTGCCTATACCAGCTGAGTTGGGCCGAATTGCGCTAAAATCTGGCCCACTTTGACATCGCGGTACCGTTCGAAGTTAAGCTTTTGATTTTTAAGGAAAGGTAAGCAAAATGACCGATGTCCCGGTTCTCTACAGACGAGTTCTGCTCAAGTTGAGTGGAGAGGCGTTGATGGGTGAACTGGACTACGGCATCGAACCCGAGGTTATTCAGCGAATAGCAGCCGAGATAGCGGCTGTCCGCAAGCTTGGCATTGAAGTTGCGATCGTCATTGGCGGAGGCAATATCTTCCGCGGTGCGGGACTTGCCAGGGCAGGTATGGATCGTGTGACAGGCGACTACATGGGCATGCTGGCAACGGTGATGAACGCGCTGGCAATCCAGGATGCGCTGGAATCGCTTGATGTCTATGCCCGGGTAATGTCGGCAATCCGGATCAACGAGGTCTGCGAGGACTACATTCGGCGACGAGCCGTCCGGCATCTTGAAAAGGGCCGGGTAGTCATCTTTGCAGCCGGTACCGGGAATCCGTTTTTCACTACCGATAGCGCGGCGAGCCTGCGTGCAATTGAAATCAATGCTGATGTGATGCTGAAGGCGACCAAGGTTAGTGGCGTATACGACTCGGATCCAAAGCTGAACGAGCATGCGTCGCTTTTCGACACAATATCTTTTGATACCGTCCTGGTTGACAAGCTTAACGTGATGGACGCAACCGCGGTCGTAATGTGCCGCGACAACAATCTTCCGCTGAGGGTTTTCAGTATGGCAGAAGAAGGCATGTTGGTGCGGGCAATGACTGATCCCAACGTCGGCACACTGGTCACGGCCTGACGCAGTGCCGCGCAATTGGAGAGGGTGAACAGGTGATAGAGGACATAAAGAAAGACGCCAGCGAACGCATGGACAAGAGCATTGCTGCGCTGAAGCAAGAGTTGACCAAACTGCGGACAGGACGTGCACATACCAGTTTGCTCGATCACATTACGGTTGATTACTACGGTACGCAGACCCCGCTTAACCAGGTCTCCAACATCAATGTTGAAGATTCCAGAACGCTGGTGGTTTCTCCCTGGGAGAAATCGATGGTCCAGGCCATCGAAAAAGCTATCCTGACTTCGGACCTTGGCTTGAATCCGGCCACCGCCGGAACCATCATTCGTGTTCCGCTTCCGCCACTCACTGAAGAACGTCGCAAAGACATGATAAAGGTGGTCAGGCATGAGGCCGAGGGTGGCCGAATCGCGATAAGAAATATTCGGCGCGATGCGATATCTGACGTAAAGGATCTCGTAAAAGAAAAAATGATCGGCGAAGATGACGAACGCCGCGGGCAGGACGAAATCCAGGCCATTACCGACAAACACATAGCTTTAGTTGATGAGACGCTTGCGCAGAAAGAAGCCGAGCTCATGGAAATCTGATTCAGTGTTCCAGTGAAGTTGGCTAATCCAGACACATTGAGCAGTGAATCCTGTGGGCAGGTTGTAGTGCCCGCGCACGTTGCCGTAATAATGGATGGTAACGGGCGTTGGGCGAAGTCGCGTGCATTGCCGCGACATGCGGGGCATCGATCCGGGGTGAAGTCTGTTCGACAAACCGTCGAGATGGCGGCGCAGCGAGGTGTTTCTTACCTGACGTTGTTCGCTTTTAGCAGCGAGAACTGGCGTCGGCCTGCTGATGAGGTTGGTCGCCTGATGGGTCTATTTCTCGAAGCGTTGCAACGGGAAGTCGATGACCTGCATCGTAATAATGTACGGGTAACATTTATCGGCGCGCGCGAGCTGTTGCAAGCGGAACTGGTCGCCAAGATATCAGCGGCCGAGCAAAAGACGATTAACAACGATGGGCTGCGACTGATGGTTGCCGTCGCGTATGGCGGCCGTTGGGACATTGTCAACGCCGCGAGAAAGCTTGCGGCCATGGTTGCGGCAGGCGAGTTGTCCGCGGACGATTTGAATGACGACAATTTTGCGGCGGAACTGGCTCTTGGAGATGTTCCTGATCCGGATCTTCTGATCAGGACTGGTGGTGAGCAGCGCATCAGCAATTTCCTGTTGTGGAACCTGGCCTATGCCGAGCTTTTTTTCTCCGAGTCGTTGTGGCCGGATTTTGGCCAGCAGGATTTTGATGCCGCACTGGATTTTTATGCGAGTCGGCAACGGCGTTACGGATTTACGGGCGATCAGGTGGCCTGACATGTTACGGCAACGAATACTGACAGCAGTGATTGCACTGGTCGCCCTTGGGGTCGTCCTGTTCGTCGTGCCCGAGATTGTTGCCCGGATCGTAATTGCCACAATGCTGCTTGCCGGTGCCTGGGAGTGGGGTGGTTTTCTGTCCGGGGACAAGCGCAATTTTCGCCTGATCTACGTCGTATTTATCGGGTCGCTGTTTGCATTGTCGTTCTTTTATCTTGATGTTCAGCTATTGTTTGTGGCCGCCCTCGTGTGGTGGTTTGCGGCGCTTGTCTGGATGTTTTTCTTTCCGACTCCAATTGCGAGAGCGATCATCTGGGTTGCCGGCATTTTCGTGCTGGTTCCCGCATGGACTGCCATAGACTTCCTTTATACAGAGTCTCCGGAATTGCTTCTGTTCGCGCTTGTGATTGTGTGGGTTGCTGATATCGGAGCTTACTTCGTCGGCAAGGGTTTTGGACGAGTCAAACTTGCGCCCCAGATCAGTCCCGGCAAGTCCTGGGAGGGCGTTTTCGGTGGATTGACTGCTGTGACATTGCTTGCGGCTATCGGCAGCCAGTTCTTTCAAACCGAGGTTTCTGTGCTGATTCCATTTTGCCTGGCCGTTACGATGTTGTCCGTTGTCGGTGACCTGACAGTCAGCATGTTCAAGCGCAATGCAGGCGTAAAAGATAGCGGTTCATTGTTTCCCGGGCACGGTGGCGTATTGGATCGAATCGACAGTGTAACGGCGGCTGCGCCCCTGTTTGCGCTGGCATTCCACTGGATCGGCTTACGTTGATGTTCGGGATGATTCAGCAACTGTTCATCTGGTTCCAGCCAGACTTGGCGGGAACTGCGCGCCGGCTGACCGGTCTCAGACTGTTGGCCGCCTGGTTCACCGTTCCGAACCGCTCTATTGGAAGTGCATTAAGCCTATGAAGGAAGTTTCTCAGCGATGATCGATGCACTGAACAGTCTGCTGGCGTTCATTGTTGCAATCAGTGTGCTGGTTGCAGTGCATGAATATGGCCATTTCATTGTTGGTCGCTGGTGTGGCATGAAGGTGCTGCGTTTTTCGATCGGTTTCGGTAAGCCGCTCTGGACCTGGGTCGGGAAGAAAGACAACACCGAGTTCTGTGTCGCGGCGATTCCTCTGGGCGGCTACGTCAAGTTCCTGGGTGAGCGATACGGAAGCGGCGAACCGGTCGAGCCTGCCGATGAAGGGCGGGCATTTAATCAGAGACCTGTCTGGATGCGGATTGCCGTGCTGCTGGCCGGGCCATTTTTCAATTTCCTGTTTGCATTTTTAGCTTACTGGGTGATCTTCGTCAGCGGCGTGCCGACGATGAAGCCGATTGTTGGTGAAGTCACTGAATCGTCCTATGCGGCTGCTGCGGGATTGAAATACGGCGACCGGATACTTCAAGTTGCTAGTCGTGAGGCCAGTGACTGGGAAACAGCACTGGTTTCGATGCTCGACGAAATGATAAGTGAGGGTCGCGTTACGTTGGAGCTCCAGGGCGAGAGCGGACAAACGCGATCCGCAACACTGAATGTCGGGAGTGACGCCGCAAAATTGACCGAGCCGGGGGTCCTGTTCGACGGACTTGGATTCCAGCCATGGCAGCCACCAGCGATCGTCGCTGACCTGGCTGAAGGAGGAGCCGCGGAAGGGGCAGGCATACAGATTGGAGATCGCATAACGAAAATCG
>JAHEFD010000084.1:1631-12881 GCA_024640345.1 Woeseiaceae bacterium | reverse complement strand
GCTTTGACGTGTTCGCGAGCCTGCCGAACCATATATTCCCTGGCGGCACCTTGCTTCGCTACCCCGGGATGGTGCTCGGCATGTTGTATTACTCGATGAAGGACAAGCTGGGCTAAGTCGACAAGCCGTACAGCCAGGCTAAAGCACTGACGGCACTTTGCAGTGCCTGTCCGGGTCTCCGCATGCCTTCGACCCCTGATCTAGGTATGTCTCCGAATAGCGATCTGCCTCAGATTGTTCTAGAAACAGGGCAAGGCTTCATTAGACCGACGCGTCGATCTTCATCATGGGAGGGTCCCCCCAATGCGTATCTATTCGAAAACTTTTCTTTCTATCCTCGCACTTCTGATTTCATCTGCCGCCTGGACGGCCGACTTCCAGGCCGGGCAGGCTGCCTATGATTCGGGCGACTACCAGACTGCCATCGCTGAGTGGCTGCCACTTGCTGAGGCAGGACACGTCAGCGCCCAGTTTGGTATGGGCCTTTTAAACGCCAATGGCTTTGGTGTTCCGTTTGATAACGAACAGGCACTCAAATGGTATCGTTTGGCGGCAGCGCAAGGCAACGCGGAAGCGCAGTGCAATCTTGGCGTCATGTACGCAAACGGGTGGGGCGTTCCGCAAAGCGATGAGAGCGCATTCGAATGGTATAGCCTTGCAGCTGATTACGGCGTTACCGAGGCGCAAACCAACCTGGCCAGAATGTACCTGCACGGCTTCGGAGTACCGGAGAGCAAAGTTCAGGCCCACAGATGGTTTGCCATCGCGGTTAAGCTGGGCGAAACCAGTGCGAAAATTAAACGAGATGAAATTGCCGCGAAGCTGTCCGCAGATGAATTGGAGGAGTCGGCGCTGCTCGCAGATTCATGGTTCGAAAGGCATGAAAACCTTTTGGCAAGCCAGTAAGAAGGCGTTCGCTAGCCCGAGGTCCTGAGCGGACCTCATAGTCACCCTCGAACGGTCGGCCCATTTGTGGCCGGCCGGCACCTGCAATTACGGCTCGACTCCCTGGAAAAGCAAAAACTGACGCTGCGAGGTACTTGCGGACCCGCAATGTCGCTCCTATGCTAGATAGACTGACCGCGGACCCTGACCATAGCGAGGCAAATTCAGTGAGCGACGAAATTGCGGAGGTCGAAAAACAACTATTCGAACTAACGACGAAGCTCAACGAGCTGCGGAAAACCAACACCGGGGAGGAGGTTCGGAACTACCAGTTCTCGACATTGGAAGGCGAAGTTTCGTTACTTGAATTGTTCGGCGAAAACGATCGCTTGCTTCTTATTCACAACATGGGGCAGGGCTGTCGTTATTGCACACTTTGGGCAGACGGGTTCAATGGTTTTCTGCCGCACCTTGAATCGGCGATATCCGTTGTCCTGGTCTCAAAAGACAAGCCGGAAATACAGCGACGTTTCGCAAATTCACGCAACTGGCGGTTTCGACTGGCTTCACACGGTGGCGGAAAATACATTCAGGAACAAACTGTCATGGATGGTCAGGAAAATATGCCCGGTGCCGTGGTCTACGAGCGTGAGGGTCATCGCATCAGGCGAAAGAATGCTGCGGTTTTCGGTCCTGGTGATCTTTATTGTTCGATCTGGAACCTGTTCGGCATGGCCGGTTTAAACGAAAGCAACTGGACGCCTCAGTACAGGTACTGGAACCGTCCGCAGAAAATGGACGATGGCGGAGCAGACCTGATGGATTAGCACCTGGCGACCGAAAAAGTGAGTTTTGGACATCGTCTTGCCGATCCATAACAACAAAAATACAGCTGACGGGGGGCATGCAATGGAAAATCACAACAGTGGGGGAGTTCACTGGAGTTTCTGGGCAATTGGGGTTTTCGCCCTGATCTGGAATGTCATGGGGGTTGTCAATTATTTTGTGCAAATGGATCCGGAGATGCTCGATGCCTATCGGGCATCGGAACGCGCAATCATTTCTGGCAGACCAGCCTGGGCCACCGGCGCTTTTGCCATCGCCGTTTTCGGTGGATCTGTCGGTTGTGTCCTTCTGCTGTGGAGGAAATCGGCAGCCTTCTATTTGTTTGTTGTGTCACTTATTGGAACGATTGGTGCGATTGCCCATGCACTTGGTGTCGACATCAGTTTTGGTACCGGAGAAATCATCGGCATTGTTTTCATGCCACTGGCTTTGTCGGCATTCCTGATCTGGTATTCGAAACACACCGTCAGCAAAGGTTGGCTGACTTAAAATTCAATGCGAGCTGGTCCATCTTCGTTGTCCACATTGGAAGGAGAATCAGTTTGAAACTCAAATTACTCATTGCCGTCAGCCTGTTCGTTTGCCTGGGCTGCTCGAATGACTCGGCTCCCGATACGGTAAGTCCTGCAGCATATTTCGACAACACAGGTCGAACTGACGTGTTGGGCGGCGGCGCACGGATGTTCCTGTAAATACGCCGAAAAGAACGTTCCAGGTATGGACCAACGCATTGGCAACACCCCGACGGTCAAGGTTCTGCTGCTTCACGGTGGTTCGGGATTTACGCATGAGGATTTCGAAGCATTTGACAGTTTTTTCCGGCAGCGGGAATTGAGTACTACTACGACGAGTTCGGATCTTTCTACAGCGATCAGCCAGAAGATCCAGACCTTTGAGATTTGCCACGTTTCGTGGAAGAGGTCGCGCAGGTGCGCCAGGCCTTGGGATTAGACCAGGACAAATTCTATTTGCATGGACAGTCCTGTGCCGGAATTCTGGCCATGGAGTACGCACTCAAACATCGTCGCTGGTTGCTATTCACCAGGTGATACACTCCGTGACTTATATTGACCCAAAGCAGACATTTTCAGGCAGGAGTGTTACGAAGGGCCATGGATAAATACATTATAAGTCGCGAAGAAATTGAACAATTCGAAGGAATGGAAAAAACGCATTTTTTAAATGACAACGCGCGGCGCCGCAACAAATCTCTCGGCGATTTAACCGGTCTCAAGGGCATAGGTTTTCACATTATCGAAGTTCATCCTGGCCACGAGTCCACAGAGCTTCATGCTCATTACCACGAAGATGAATGTGTATATGTCCTGGAGGGCGAAGCTCAAGCGACCATTGGCGAAAATATTTATACCGTTCGGGCGGGAGATTTTATCGGGTATCGCGCCGGTGGAGTGCCGCACAAACTTGAAAATACCAGCGACAGCGTATTAAAGTGCATCGTCGTTGGGCAACGCCTGGAGCACGACGTCGCGGACTATCCCGACAAAGGCAAGCGAATTTTCCGAAATAGAGGTCTTAAGTGGAACCTTGTCGACCTCGAGCAGATAGAGGAACCAGTCGCAGGCCGAAAGATCTAGCGATGCGCACCTTTTGGCCGAAAGTAACGCCCAGGCTGTTAGACTGTTAGCCGCTGATAACTCAAACCAGCCACTCTCACTGATTTACCATTACTGGTGCAAAAGTACGGACTATAGAAGCATCTTAACGGCGGGTGTCCCGCCAGAACATGAAGAAAGGAAAACTCATGAAAAAAATAAAAAACGAACTACCGACTCGTCTCGAAGCTGGCGGGGTCTGTTTCCAGGGCCAGGATTGGGGCGATATTAACGTTTCTCGCGTCCGATTCCCCGCTGGCGCAGATGCGACTCCGCTGCTCGAGGGCTTGCCGGACAATCTGTGTCAGTGCCCACACTGGGGGACCGTGGTCAAAGGTTCCATCCATGTGACCTATGCAGACGGCACTGAAGAGACGGTAAACGCCGGCGAAGTTTACTATTGGCCGCCAGGACACACGGTTAGAGTTGACGAAGACTACGAGGCGATCGAATTCAGTCCAAGCGACCAAATGGGCGAACTAATGAATCACCTTGAAACGAAACTGAAAGGCTGAGCGGACGCAGCGCAGATCACACAGGGCCCCTCTCAGTTGGGGCCCTGTTCGCTTATAAAGGGGGCGGGCCGCTCCTGGTCGAAAGTATCCCCCAGGCTGGTAAACTGATTAACAGCTGCTTTTGAATTAACGCCGACTCTCGGAACAGGCAATGACTGAATACGAATTGGTCGACACTTTCTACACGATCGCAGAACTATCAGATCAATTGATTGTTAGTTTTATTTCTCTCCTTTTCGCATTCCTGGTTGCTTCTTATCTCGTTAGCGCCAAGCTGGACCGACAAATGGCCGCTTTGGTCCTCGTTCCATATTCGTTCATGGCGCTGCGATACATTGCCATTTATTACAACGTTTCCGACGATCTGATGACGTTGGCAGTTACGATTAATGAGCTTCGGATGCAACCAACATCCTCAATGGGCTGGCTGGAGATTGGCGGCGGAATGTCGATAATGTTCTTCGGCACGGCAGCGGCAATGCTCCTCTCTTTTGTTGCATCTATTGTCTTCTTTTTTTACATGCGTAAACGTCAGGTTGAGTGACGGCTTTTGGCCGAAATCAGCCTGTTGACTGTTAAACTGACAAGTAACCGCTTTTGCCGTATCGGGAAAAGCGCCTTACACACGAGTTTCAATGATGACAACAAACGGTACTGACATTCTGGCACCTGCCGCAGCGCAGCCCATTTCGAACAACCAGGCGTTGTTCCTGCGCTACTTCACCGCGATCCTTATCGATCTCGTTGTCCTCAACCTCTTTGTCGAATATTCGGACCTTGTCGTTATCGACTCGTTTACCGTCACGATTTTTGTCGCCGCGCTACTACAGGTCCTCTTGAAGCTGACCATCGCCCTGGAGCACAAGCTGGCTGAATTCTGGAACGCGAGGGAAGGTGGCCTGGCCCGGTTCATGCGCTACTTCACCGCGTGGCTGGTCCTGTTCGGTTCCAAGCTTGTCATTCTCGAGGCGATCAATATCCTTTTCGGTGATTACATCGATTTTGTTGGCCGCTTTGACGGGCTAGTGGTATTGATTGCAATCATCGTCGTCATGCTGCTGGCCGAGGACTTGATCGTCCGCTTTTATCGACGCCTGGCCTGAGCAATCTTTATACGTCAGTAGTAGACGCTAATGTGCGTCGGCTTCCGGTCGAATGTGGACCCGGAGTCAGTGCACATTGCTGAAGTCATATCCGCTTTTCCCCGAAACCCGTCGTTGGTCTAGAATGGCCCAAAGCAGTCATTAGCGATTCGAAGCGCCTTACGTGAGGATCGAGTGGGGGAGAGATAACATCGACATATTGAAGACCGCAGTCGCTGCGCTATCTGCACTGATTGTCCTTGCAGTATCGGCCGGCGCGCAGGATGAAGTGACTCCCGGGCCGCAGACACTGCTGCCCTGGGCATACGCATTGAATTCCCCGGGGGCCGAGCCGGAGCCGGACGATGGACTGCCACGGCAGGTGCCGGGAAGCGAACAATCTTTCCTGTTGTCGGAAATCAGCAACCTGTATCGCGCGACGGACTGGCACCCCGACGATCACCCGGCGATGCCCGACATCGTTGCCAATGGCCGGAATCCGGGAGTTTACGCCTGCGCCTATTGTCATCTTCCAAATGGCCAGGGTCGTCCCGAGAATACAAGCCTTGCTGGCCTGCCGGAGGAATACATTATCCAGCAGATGGCGGACTACAAGGCCGGTCGGAGACGGAGCTCGGAGCCGCGGTCGGTTCCGGCTTCCTTAATGCTGGCCATTGGCGCAATCACGACAGAAAGCGAAGTGGCGGCAGCGGCAGCCTATTTTTCCAGTCTAAAACCGCAACAATGGATCAGGGTGATCGAGACGGATACGGTTCCGGAGACAACCGTCGCCGGCTGGATGTACACAGCGGTTGAAGACGGCGGTGTCGAACCGATAGGCGAACGAATCATCGAGATGCCGGAAGATCTCGAACGAACAGAGCTCCGTGATTTCCGGTCCGGTTTTATCGCTTATGTGCCAACAGGCAGCATCGATAAGGGCAAGAAGATTGTCACACTTGGCGATGATGGAAAGACCCAGCCGTGTACGATTTGTCATGGAGATGACTTGAAAGGTCTCGGGCCGGTGCCGGGACTTGCCGGTCGTTCGCCGAGTTACCTCGTACGGCAATTGTACGATCTGCAGGCAGGCGCTCGACAAGGCCTTTGGTCACCGCTGATGCAATCGGCCGTCGCGGACCTTTCCGTGGCTGACTTTGTCGCGATTGCCGCCTACGCTGCGTCGCTCGAGCCGTGACGAAACCTGCGTTTACCAACGAACAGAATAATGAATTGCCGCCGCGAGAAAACGTATAAAATAGCTGAGATAGATATTTCCGGCCGACCAGTACAAATGCAGTAAAGAAATGACGATCTCAAACGAAACCTGTTCGACTTGTACCGATGAGCACCGCAAGGGCAGGGGTTATTTCTATGCGTTCATGACAGCAGTGCTCTGCCCATGCCACCTGCCCGTGGTGGGATTTTTTCTGGGTACCGGTGCTGCCGGCGCATTTTTCGCCGAGTATTTTATTTTCCTCGCGATATTCCTGGGCATCTTGACGCTGATCTCGTTGACAGCTGCCATTCGAACGCTGCTCTGAACTTCCCATAAATCCTTTCCAGTTCCGGTCCCAACCCAAGTTGAATCCGCGATGCCTCTGCTTTAGGCTCATCGTGGTGCGCAATCGGCGTATTCGGAGGGCGGACCATGAGTATCGTTACACTTAATGTTAACGGCACAACGCACGAGGTGGATGTCGACCCATCGACGCCGCTGCTCTACGTTCTGCGAAACGATCTTGGCCTCAAGGGTCCCCGTTTCGGCTGCGGACTCGGCCAGTGTGGTACTTGCACGGTACTCATCGATGGCGTGGCAATGCGCTCCTGTGTCATGCGCACGTCCCAGGCTCGCGGTGAGATCACAACGCTTGAAGGTCTCTCGAAGAACGGCAATCTTGATCCCCTCCAACAGGCATGGATCGATGAGCAGGTGCCGCAGTGCGGTTTCTGTCACAACGGCCAGCTCCTGAATGCAAGAGCGCTTCTCGACCGGAACCCGGACCCAAGCGACGCCGAGATACGTGAGGCGATGGACGGGACGCTTTGCCGGTGCATGACCTACTACCGGATCCAGGCGGCGATCAAGCGAGCAGCCAGATCGACGATGGCGGCTGCCCAGGGCAGCCCCACTGAATCGACCGAAGCGCAAGTGAAGGGAGCAGCCGAATGAGCACAACCCTTAAGCTTCCGAAAGCGATGGAGGACGCACTCCATCGCATCAACCCTTCTGCCTCCCGCCGGGATTTCCTCAGGGCCTCGGGTGCCCTGGTGGTGAGTGCAGGTTTCAGTGCCATCCCCGGCGCCCGAGCAATTGCGGCGGTAGCCGGCACAGGTCTTTATCCCGACCCCGACTTCCTGCAACTGGACACCTGGATCGTGATTCACCCGGACAACACTGCAACCTTCTTCGTTGGCAAGACGGATGGCGGGCAGGGCACCGGTACGGCTTTCCGCCAAATGATGAGCGACGAACTCGACATTGCCTATGATAAGACCAGCCTTATCATGGGACGCACCGACATCACCCCTGACCAGGGCGGCTCGGGAGGTTCCGACGCAATCGAACGCGATGGTCTGCCGATGCGGCGGGTTGCCGCCGAAGCCCGGCGTGTCCTGCTGGAAATGGCCGCAGAACAACTGGGCGCACCGGTCGCGCAGCTCAAGGTAAAGAACGCAACCGTTACCGTTTCTTCCGACCCCGCACGATCGGTGACTTACGCAGAGCTCGTTGGCGGAAAGCGGTTCGACGTCAAGCTCGCCGGCGGCAATGTTGATGCCACGGGTGGGATGGCCGACATCAAACCGGTCGATGATCTGCAATATGTCGGGCAGTCACTGCAACGCTATGACATTCCCGCCAAGGTCGACGGTTCGTTGACCTGGGCCGTGGACGTGAAACTGCCCGGCATGGTCCATGCGCGCAATGTCAGGCCGCCAGTCGCAGGTGCTGCGCTGCGTGGCATCGACGAGTCCTCGGTGGCCGATATCCCCGGATTCATCCGCGTCGTCAGCCGCGGCAATTACGTGGCGGTCATTTGCGAGCGTGAAGAGCAGGCCATCCGTGCCGCACAGCAGCTGAAAGCAGAGTGGGCACCGCCGGCGGACGCACCGTTCCCGGCATCGGAAGAGTTGTTTGATTACATTCGCGGCGCAACGCCCACATCCAGCAGCGACCCGGAGATCGAGGGCGACCCGGACGCGGCGTTCGCCGGCGCGGACCGGGTTATCGAGGCAGAGTACGATGTCCCGTTCCAGGGACACACCGCCATTGGCCCGGCGCATGCCCTGGCGGACCCGTCCGACGGCCAGATGACAATCTACTCCAACGACATGAAGTCTTACGGGCTGCGCAATGGTGTCGCGGAATTTCTCGGAATTCCGCGCGAACAGGTGCGCGTGATTTACATGGACGGGCCGCAGGTTTACGGGCGGACGGCAGCCGACGATGCAGGCTTCGAGGCCGCGTTCCTGGCGCACGAACTGGGCCGCCCTGTCCGTATACAGTGGACGCGGGACGAAGAAACAGCCTGGGACACCAAGGGCCCGGCATACAGCTTTAGCTTGCGCGGCGGACTGGACGCCCGGGGCAGGGTGGTTGCACTCGAGTACGACGCCCGCGCCGTCGATTACAACCACGTCGGATACAACGAGGCGGATACCGTGCTGATTGCGCAGCTCATGGGTCGACGGCCCGCGGAGCCTGCCCGTGGCAATGCCGCAACACCGGCGGTGATGTATGCCATCCCGAATCGACGCACGAATTCACAAGTCGTCGCCTTGCCAATGGTCTGGGAAACACCGCTTCGCACCGGCAACCTGCGTGACCCCAACGGCCCGCAGGTTACTTTCGCCTACGAGTCATTCATCGATGAACTTGCGACGGCCGCCCGCGCTGATCCGGTCCAGTTCCGGCTCGACCTGCTGGCAGGCAGTAACGAGGACGATGTCTTTCGCCGTGCACGCTCTATTGCGGTCGTACGTGCCGCCGCCAAGGCCTACAACTGGGATGAACGTCCGTCTCCCAGGTCGCGGGATGCGAACAGGCGGCAAACATCAGGACAGAGCGGCGCGGGTCCGGAGGAAAGCCCGATCCTTACCGGGCGTGGCATTTCGTACACGTTTCGCAGCCGTACCATTGCTGCCGCTATCGCGGAAGTCGAGGTGAACCGTCAAACCGGCCATGTCTGGGTCAAGCGCCTTGTGTGCGCACACGATTGCGGGCTGGTCATCAACCCTGAGGGTCTGCAACGCACCATCGAGTGCGGCATGTTGCACGCCCTGAGCCGGGCACTGTGGGAGGAGGTTCAGTTTGATAGGGAAAAAGTCACCAGTGTCGACTGGCTTTCACATCCCAGCCTCCGGCATTCCGACACACCGGAGACTATCGACGTTGTGCTGGTCAATGGCGATCCTGATCCCGACCGTTCCGACCTGGCACCCTATGGTGCCGGTGAAGCGAGCCATAAGCCGCTGATTGCAGCCGTCGCCAATGCTATTCACGACGCAACCGGCGTTCGCCTGCGTCGGCCGCCGTTTCGCAAGGAACGCGTTCTCGCGGCGCTGCGCGCGGCAGAGGTGTAGAGCAGCGGAATATTGTCGGACCTGGAGCGCCGCGTTCGAAACTAGTCGACGAACCAGGTTCGCCACCACAACCCGAACTGGGTGCTGTAGCCGAGATCGCGACGTCGGATTCGTGCATCGCTATCGAGCACGTAATAGGTCGGGAACGCATAGACGCGCCAGTCCTTTGCTATTTGCCCGCCGCCCAGTACGACCGGCAGATCAAGCCCGTGACGATCGGCATAACCGAGGACCTCATCCCGGTCCTGCCAGTCGAGCGCCACGGCTAAAATTTCCAGTGAATCGTCATCCCGTAATCGGCGTAATCGTGTGAGGTTGTCGGAGCTGGCAGCGCAGAACTTGCACCATGGTGCGAAAAAGTAGACCAGCACCGGCCGGTTGCCTGCCGTGGCCAGGTCATACGTACCGCCACGCAACAACGGCCCGTTTAATGCAGGCGCCGGCATGTCCGATTTCGACAGCAAGTTGCGCGCCTGAAAAGTGCTGACACCAAGAAAAACGGCAACGAACATCAAAACGTTAAGGAACAGGCCCGAACGCTTTTTCAGGAATTGTCGAATGGTCTGTTTGTGCGGCATGGATCAAGTCTAACCCAATTGATGGCCAGTCCCGGTGCTGGGTTTCCTGGAATAGATCAGGGTGCGCGGCTCGTCGGCATGGCACCACCACAATAATGTCAATTACGCTTTGTAAATCGAGAAATCTGGAATATTGTCGGGAACCGGCTCCATCAACACGGACAATCATCGCGCAGAGACTGGACCAGGATGAAACTCGACAACAAGCCAATTGCCCGCCTGGGCGCCGAATTCGCCGTAATCGTTATCGGCGTACTGGTCGCTTTAGGTTTTGAAAGCTGGCGCGAAGACGTTGCCGATCGTGCGCTTGAACTGGATTACCTTGAGCGGCTGAGAAACGATTTCCACGAGGATTCTGTAAGGATCTCGAAAGCGGCCGAAGCCACGGCGGTTCAGCAGGCCCATATAAACGCGGCATTAGCCGTGATCGAGGAGGGCGGTGCCAATGCCGACGACGATCTGCTGTCGGTTTTCCTCGCTTCCCGCAGCATTTGGTCCAGGGAAATTGGCGCGACGTTCCAGGAGTTGTTCGGCACGGGCCGGCTTCAACTCGTCAGAAACGCGGACTTGCGAATTCGATTGGTCGATTTTTACAGTTACCTGAGCATCGCGATTGTCGCGGCCCCTGGTCTTGACGACCGAATGCCATACCGAGACATCGTTCGCGGCGAAATTCCTCCGGCGCTGCAGGAAGCGATTCGCGCCTGCGGCGGCGAGCAATCGCGAATTCTTGCGCTGCCGGACACGAATATGGTCACTACTTGCGACTATGGTTCCCATGAAGACGAATCAGCCTTGATTCTTGAACGCATCCGTTCGAACCCGGAGACGATCCGTGCGCTTCGTCGATGGGCAGCCTCGTTCACTGCGCTGGTGGCCCGGTTGCAGAGCGTGCAAAGCAGGATTGATGAAATGGAGCAACTGGTCTCCGCTGAGATTGCCCGGCACTGAGGGCACTGGGACCAGGTTTCTGTACGCGGTTTGAGCCCCTGAACGATCGTCCTATTGCAAATAACGACTCCCTGTTAGCTGTTTCGGACCCTATTGCCGGCCAGACCGGGAAGGCGCAGACTCTATCGACTGGCAGAGTTGGTTTGGCGCTACCTGCACAGCATTTGACGTAGAGTCGCTACTGGCTTCGACGGCC
>JAHEFD010000084.1:0-1621 GCA_024640345.1 Woeseiaceae bacterium | reverse complement strand
CCGTTCGAACCCGGAGACGATCCGTGCGCTTCGTCGATGGGCAGCCTCATTCACTGCGCTGGTGGCCCGGTTGCAGAGCGTGCAAAGCAGGATTGATGAAATGGAGCAACTGGTCTCCGCGGAGATTGCCCGGCACTAAGGGCGCTGGGACTGGCGTTCTGCATATTCCAGTGCCTGCGCACGGCTTGAACCCCTGAATGCATTCCTTCAATTGCGTATAACCAGTCCCTGACACCTGCTCCAGGACCCTATTGCCGGCCAGTACAGGAAGGCGCAGACTCTGTTGACTGGCAGAGTTGGTTTGGCGCTACCTGCACAGCATTTGACGTAGAGTCGCTACTGGCTTCGACGGCCGCGCAAAGACCCTACGCAAATTCACGCGATTACGGCAAGCGCCGCCGAGATTCGGCCATGAACACAGTCATCGATCAGCCTCACTCTGTCAGTCTGCATTCTGATCACTTCTACCTGAACATTTCAGTGCTCTGCGCTGTCATGGCGTTCGCAGGATTCCTGCCGAGTTACTGGATGCCAATCTTGCATGCGAACCTGCATATTCCCAGGGTTGCACATCTACACGGCATCATATTTTTCTCCTGGACAATGTTTTTCGTGCTTCAAACGTGGCTGGCAGCGCACAGCCGAACAGCAATGCACCGGGAACTCGGCCTCGTCGGTATTTCGCTGGCGACGGCAATGCTGTTTACCGGCACGATGGTGTCAGTCAGCGGAATGAATCGATTTATTGCCATGGGCTTTGCTGACGAAGCTCGTGCATTCGCGATCGTGCCCATTTCTGCAATCGCTTATTTTGCGGTAGTTTTTGCCTACGCCATCGCCAATATCAAGCGACCCGAAATTCACAAGCGCATGATGGTATTGGCGACCGTCTCACTGTTGCAGCCGGCCGTCGCACGCTGGTTTATTTATTTCCTGGCACCACCGGATGCGATCGGACCGCAACCGGTCCTGTTAACCATTGCACCGGGCATCGTCGCCGATCTGCCACTCATCTACGCAATGATTTACGACAAACAGACACGGGGCCGACCACATTCCATTTATGTGATTGGCATCATTACCCTGGTGGCGATGCAGGTGCTGCGGGTTCCGGTGAGCACTTCGACAGCCTGGTTTGCAATTGCGGACTGGCTTGCCGCACTGTCAGGATAAAACGCTTTTTCGTGCCGTGTCGCAGGAAACCTGCCTCGGCAGTTCTCCAAACGGTATGGGTATGATGTGTGCAAACCAAGATTCACGATCGAGTTATTTATTCCTTTATTTTCAATATCTTATACTCTGCTTATATCCTACGATTTGACAAGAATGACCAATTTCCGCGCAGCGTAGAATCGTCAAATTCAACGATTCCCTTAACTTTCATAAGCTTGTTTATCCTACAGTCTGTAACATTAGTACCACTTAAAAAAACTGATGTCCGCCTTACACCCGAAAGCAGCCGGTCGAGCAATATTGGGCTGAGCGGCTGCTAATGACCCATAGCGGCCACATCGTCTGGTTACTTTTTGGTCACAATCAAGTAGTGAGGAACGGAAATGGGATGGGTAAATCGACTTAGGTGCATCTTTTGTCTGTTCCTGCGAGTCGGAGGTACAGCTCT
>JAHEFD010000083.1 GCA_024640345.1 Woeseiaceae bacterium | reverse complement strand
CGGCCTCCATTCCATGGCCGATCGCTTCGTGCAAAAGAATGCCGCTCGCGCCCGCTGCGAGGATGACGGGCATTTCACCTGCCGGCGGCCTCCGCGCTTCGAACAGAATCAGCGTTCGCTCGATTGCTTCATCGACCATTCGATCGATACGCTCATCCGTGTACCAGGAAAAGTCCTCGCGAGCAGCGATGTTTGAGTACCCGGATTGAGATTCACCGTCTCGCGTCGCGGTAACCAGTGCCGTCAGGCGTGTCATTGGCCGATGGTCCGTGACCAGGTGACCATCCAGCGTCGCTATCATTACGCGCTCATCAACATCGGACCAGGCGACAGTCACCTTGCTGACTGCCGGGTCCGCTGCACGCGCCTTCGTATCGACGTACTTCAGGAGTGGCAGTTTTCGGTTGATACCAACATCCGCCCAGGGCAACGAAGTCATATAAAGGTCACCCGTCTTCTTCTCATTGAATGCCTGGGGTGCCACGGTTCCGGTACCGTTTGCGATGGCAGCAGCGGTTCGCGCTGCAGCCAGCATCGAGGTCAGCGTCAGGTCTTCGGTGAAGGCATAACCGGTCTGCTCACCGATCACGACACGCAGGCCAACACCTTGCATTATGTTCGAGTCGGCAAGATTGATGATGCCGTCTTCCATCGACAGGCTGTTGCTTCTTTGATGCTGGAAATAGAGATCAGCGGCGTCAGCACCGTTTGCCGTCAGCTCTGTCATAACGCGCGCAACGGTAGCTTCGTCAACACCGAACCATTCCATGAACGGATTAGCAGGCGTCGCGTCGGCCATTGTGACCGCCTGCTGGACGCCGCAGCCAGTCAAGAATGACGGCATCGTAACAATGGCGCTTCCCGCCGCCACGTGCCCTAAAAAATCTCGTCGTTTAATTCCCATCGGATCCCCGGGTTCAGTGCAATGTGTGTTTATTGACTATTCTTTTCTCTGATCCAGCCGGACAGTGAAAAGTTGCAGTGTTTTTCAGATTGACCGGCGCGACACGGCCAGACCCGCTGCCGCGGTAAGCATAAAGCCCGCCGTAATCTTGTTTCTCAGGCGGCCAAACCGGCCCAGCCAATGCCGGGCTGACGATGCGAATATGGCCCAAAGCGCATCGCCTGTGACAATCACTGCCAGGTAAACAGCTGCCAGCATCGCCAGCTGGCTCGAAGTGCCTTCACCGCCAGCAACGAACTGCGGCAGGAATGCGGCGTTGAACAACAGCGTTTTTGGATTGACCACGGCCATACCGAAGCCGTGCCAGAATGCGCCGGTTTTCGATAGCGCGCGAATATCCTGCAAGTTGGCAACCGGCAGAATCCAGGTTCGGATGCCGAGATAAGCGAGATAGACAACACCGAGCCAGCGAATCCATTCCAGCGCGGTTGCAGCCGTCTCAATCAGTGTCGCCAAACCGACGATAACCAGCGACAACTGAAATGCGATTCCGAATGTTGTCCCGAATGCAGTGACCAACCCGATCTTCAATCCGTGGCGCAAACTATTGGCGACAATCAAAGCAACATTAGGCCCGGGAATCAGCACCAGGACCGATGTTGCAACAATCAATGCAATGATGTTAGCCAAGTGCTATCTCCGGGCCTTCTTCCATCTCTGGATCAGCAGGAAACCGAACAGCATCCCGCCCAGATGAGCAAAATTAGCGATGCCTGGCGCGGCGCCACTGACCCCGACGAATAACTCAAAGACGCCGAATAGAATCACCATGTACTTGGCTTTCATCGGGATTGGCGGAAAAATCAGCATGATCATTCGATTCGGGAATGCCATACCGAAAGCGAGCAATAACCCGAACACGCCACCTGACGCGCCGACAGTAGGATTGTCACTACCGATAAACGCAGCGAAAATCAGCTGAACAATGCCTGCACCAACCACGCAGGTCATGTAGTAGGTGAGGAAGCGGCGCGGCCCCATCAGTACTTCCAGTTCACGGCCGAACATCCACAACATGAACATATTGAAGACGATGTGCATGATGTCCTGATCGCTGTGCATGAAACCGTAAGTGACCAGCTGCCACGGATAGAAATCAGACCAGCGGGATCCAATCGGCCACAGTGCTAAATACTGGTCCAGAAAATTATTGGGTCCAAGTAAACGCTGCGCAGCGTAGACCAGGCCATTCGCTACCAGTAAAAAGAAAATAATGTTCGGAATCGCGCCGGACTCAACGGGTCGACGTTGATAAATGTGCTGATTCAATTTTTCGCTGCCCTTTTTAGTTAGTTACCAGCTTGGTTAGTTACCAGCCGCCCACGCCGCCGCCGCCACCACCACCACCGGAGGATCCGCCACCACCGCTACCCGATGACGAACCAGGTGGTGAAACCGATGAGCTGATTGCACTGCTTAGTCCGCTTGATAAGCTGGAAGTGTTCGAACTGAGGTCCAGGCTGTTCCACGAACCCTTGTACCACGCCGGATGCCAGTCGCTGTTATTGGGATCTTTGAGACTGGCGAAAATTCGGCTGAAACGATCGGCCCATTCTTGCTCGACACCGAGCGCCAGGGCGAATGGCAGGTAGCGCTCGAACAACTGCGGCGTCTTGTCCGGCGGATTCCTCAGGTTCATTTCGTCCTTTTCGGCAATCTCGAGAAACTCGCGAAAGCCTGCCGCCCGATCCATCAGGCGTCGCCCCGGATCTGTCGGCTTCTTCATGATAATGGCAAACACAACCAGCGTTACGACCATCAGTGCGATCACGATAAATATGCTGAAGCTGGGGCCTATCTGCAGGGCAACCAATGCGGAAATGATAGCGACGATCACGGGTGGCAAGTTCAGCAATCCGTTCGTCCTGAAGTATTTCCGATGATAGTCACGCTTCAATGATTTTTCGTGCGCCCTTTTTGCCCCGCCAACGATCGCGTGATTTTCATCGATCAGGACCAACTCGGTCCCGTCGCTAAATAACGCGTCGTACAACTCTTTTTCCCCGGTCGCCAGGGGCGGTGCACCTTCGCGAGGGTTACGTCGTTTGAGCGTATGCGTGCCGGCATCTTCCTCAATCTGCAAATAGCCTTTGACTGCGAGGCTGACGACAGCAGCCGTCATCACCGAATTGTCGTATCCCATGTTATCGATGTAACGCAGCGATGCCGGCGAGAAGCCCTCGGGTGGTTCGTACAACGTATAGATCACGCCAGGCGACGGGTCTTTACCATAGCTCCGCCAGGCGGGAATGTAGTAGCTCAACATCGCAAGGAGGCCCGCGAGCGCCACAAGCAGATTGAGGTTATCGGACAGTAGCCACACAAATTTTTGCAGATCACCTGGCTCTTCTACCAGGCCCTTTGGCCAGCCGACGGCAATGGTCAATCCTTCGCCCGGCTGCAAGCCTTCTGACGTCCTGAACCAGGCGACTCCTGACGCGTCGATTTCAGAAGCAAACGAAGTCCCTGCCTCAGCGAAGCCACCGGTATATGCGGACAGCCGCAGCGAGTTGTCCGGCAGGTCGAAATCGAAACGCACTGCTGCGGACGCATTGTCGATCGGAAAGGCCGAGTCATTGCCGGTTACGTTCCAATACAATTCGTCGACGTCGTCATAGAAACCCAACATTCGACCGGCATCATATCGGTAGACATAGGTGTGCTCGCCATCCTCAATGAAATGATCCGAGCTGCCAAAATACGTGCGGACATCTTTCCCGTGCCTTTCGGACTGGAAACTCTCGGGCTTACCGTTTCTCGTCACGGACCGAGGTTCATAAAGAACCGTCACGTTATTGCCAAGTTTATCCTTATATTCGACCGGGTAGTCTCGCAGAATTCCGCGACGAATCTGGTTACCCTCCGCACGCACTGTAATAGTCTCGGTTACTTCAATCCAACCGTCGGCTCGAACGAGTATGTCGGAGTGATAACTCAGGATTCGCTCATCTGCACTTGATGTACCGACAGAGAAAAGCAGCAGGAGGAGAAGCGTTCTTTTCACTCGACATTTCCCAAATCGACCAGCGGCACGTTTGCCGCCTCATCCGAGGTCTTCTGGAAAAAATCCCGTTGCTTGAAATTAAACTGGTTCGCGATGAAGTTATTCGGTACGGTTTCGATGCGCGTATTGAACTGGCGAACCGAGCCATTGTAAAAGCGCCTCGCGAACTGCAGGTAGTTTTCCGTCTCGACCAGGTCGCGCTGCAAACTCAAAAAATTTTCGTTCGCTTTCAGATCCGGGTAATTTTCCGCGACGGCAATCAGCCGCTGAATACCCTGGCCTAGCTCTTCTTCCTTTTGCCCGCGTTCACCGAGATCGCCGGCACCAGAGAGGTCGATCGCCTCTGCTCGAAGCGCGGTTACCGCCTCAAGCGTCGCCCGCTCATATCCGGCGTACTGATCCACAGCTTTCACCAGCTGGGGAATAAGGTCATGACGACGCTGCAGCTGAACATCGATGTCACTCCATGCCGCGTCGACACGGTTCCTGTCCCGCACAAGTCGATTGTATAAAACGGTAACGAGGGCTGTGACGGCAAGGAATGCTGCAACAAACCAGGTCATTCGATTATTTCAACTGTGTCGCCAACAGCAATCCGACCGCCTTGAAGGACTTCGCATCCTACGCCACCACGCCAATCGGGCTGCAGGACTGCAGTCAACCCCTCCACCTGCTCGTCCATTCGGGAGCACGGCGCGATCTCCATGGTTGTCCTGAGGCGAACCTCTCCGATCGAAACGATGCAACCCGCGACTTTGGGCAGGTCTATGTCGTCCACAAAGAGATTCGAGCGGCGCGTTAACCAGTCGACCTCCTGACCAAGATCGTCGCATGCCGATCGCCAGGCGCGGGCAGACAACAACGTGACCTGGCGATCTCCGGGTTTGCCGCGGGAATCCCTGGCAACGCCCGTTTCCATGCTGATCTCGGCACTGGCCAGCTCTTCCATCGGCGCCCGTTTCGCCTCGCGACGTGCTATTCCAATCAAACGACCCATGAAACCCCCGGTTCTTTCAGATTACGCACATTGTACAAAGAAAAGGGCTAAGAACCCTTCTTTAACAAGGCTCACAGGGAGAAAAATGACAGGAGGTGAAAAAAGGGCTCGGATCCCTTTTTCAGCGGTGGATTAGTACCAGAAGGAGAAGAACAACTGGAACACGTTTGCTTTCAGCTGATAGAACGGCTCGCTGCCAAAAGCAGCACCGGTCGAGATATCGCGAAAGTCCTCATAGTCCACAATCAGGTGATCCAGCGAAAAATTCACAGTGCCTTTGTCGATGAATCCCCATCCGTCCGGCAGAAACTCATAGGCGGCGGTGAATTTGAATGTCTGGCTCGAGAGCGCGCTTAGCTCTTTGTCTCGACCACGGAAGTTCGTCGCCTCGGAGCGTGAAAACACGTCCCGGAAAAAGTGAGCACCCGTCTGTGTGTGGTAGCGGTACTTGGCGGAAAAGACAAAGTCTTTCCATGGATGCAGGTAAGCGATCGACCCGGTGTGTGACTCAATGTCCCAGGTATCGATGAAGTAGCGATATTGCCCCTCGAGCACTGCCCGGTATGGCAGGTAATATTTGGTTCTTAAGCCGATCGCGTTCGTTGTACGAGTTCGAGGATAAAGCTCCGGCTCGAAACTGTATCCCACAGGACTTCCCGGATCGATGAATCGCACAGACCTGTAAGGGTTATTCAAAAAACCTTCGTCCGTGATAACCTCAAAATTCAATGCAGCAATCATGTTGCGCGTCAGAATCTGGGTTACGCCAATGCCGTATTGCTGACGGATATTGTCGCGAAAGAAAGATGGATCGTCCGAACGACGCACCGTGTCGTCGCCAAATGCATAACTCAATGTCAGCGTAGTCAACTGACCGAACATGTCCTGGCTCACCGAGAGATTGTAAGTCTTCGCATCGAAATCCGACTCCTCACTGCTTGTAAAACCAGCAGCGACAGTTGTATTTCCACGCAGGTAATTGCCGGACAACGAGTACTGAGTCCTTTCTTCTTTATAAGGACTCGCCGTCGTTATCACATCGATCGAAGCGGAGCTAACCATGTCCACGTAGTAATTCGCAGCAAGCGAAACACTTTTTCCGACAGACTTTCGAATCAACACTGACGGACCGTCGATGGTTACACCACCGCCTTCATAACGGTGATAAAGGAAATCAGTGCGATCTTCCGGCAGCACGCTGGCGAACGCGGCCTGGCCTGAACCAAGAATCGCAATCACCAGGATAAAAGGAGCCAGAGCCCTTTTGTTTGTACCGTTAGACATTCTCGCCATGTCAGTTACAGCCACAGCCGCCGCCGGCCGTCCCCTCACCGCCGCGAGCTCCTTCACGAGCCTCATAGACGTGATAAATATAGGCGCTGGAGACAGGGTCCATGTCCAGGAACATGATCGGATCTGCAAGGCGGTCACGCTCGTAGGGCTTCACCCATGGCTCGATTCCACTGCAACCGGATATCGCGGCGAGCGCGACCAGGGTCAGCAAAAGGCGTGAAATCCGCTGTGTTTTCATACTCATTTTCCAAGCATATCCCGTCGTACCGGCCGCGAACCGTGAACCCCTCCTCAGAAGAACCACGTTACGCCCAGCGAGCCCTCGAGGTTGTGGGCCGTTTTCTCTTCGCCAAGAAGATCGATGTCAAACAGATGGTCCCGAAAATCAACATGCAGCGCGATCGAATCGTTCAGCAGGAAGCGATAGCCGGCGCCAAAATTTACGGTGAACCGGTCATCGCCGGCAAAACGGGTCGAACCAAGGCCGGCGCTGATATACAACGCGGTGTTGTAAGCCCGCCCTTTGCCGATGAACCCTTCGCCGGGCAGAATGTTGTAGCCTACATTGAGGTTGTAATAAGTCAGTGTTCGTTCACTGTTCGAAAGCAGCGGCGCTCCGCCACTCAGAATTTCAAAACTGGTCAGTCCACCTTCAGACTGGCCGACACTGCCCTCAACGAAGAATCCTTCGGTGACGTGATAGGCAAGGCGAGCGCCATAAACGACACCGGAACCGAAATCCTCGATACTCATGACGCCGATGAAGGCACCTAACTCGAAATCCTCGGAATCGATTTCGGGTTCTTTGATCTCACGCCGCTCTACTTCAGGTTCGATGACCTGCCCTTCGGGGATTTCTGCCGGCGGAGGTGTCTCCTCCTCGCCAAAACCAAACAGGTTCTTGGTCGCCGCGCAACCAGAAAACCCGAAGGCAAAAATAACTAGAAAAAGAAGGCGAAACCGACTTTCCATTCTTCTACTTCCTCATTGTCGTCGCGGCTCGTGAACACCACATAGCTCTTGTACTCTGCCCTGAGGATGAAGCGACGTGTTGCGTAAACACGGAAGCCCGCACCTGCATGAGCAATCTGGTCCGTACGATCCTCGCCCTGAATGATGGTCGATTTCGGCTCGGTATGAATAACGCCAGTACCAAGTGTGAAAAACGGTGAAATACGCCAGTCGGGCCAGGTCTCATGCGTTAAGTTAACACTGCCCGTCCAACCGTTCGAAAAATTTCCTAAAATCTGTGAACCCCATACCTCTATTGAGACATTTGGGTTGAGCGAATACCCACCATAGAGCGAGATAATGTTCGCACCGCCAAAATCTCCCGCCAGCACGCCCAATTCCCACTTGGCGTTGGTGAAGTCCTCCTGGTCGGCCTCGGCAAAAACGATCTCGGAACCAGTCGTCTGCAGGGTGCGTTCCATCTGGGCCCGATCGACCCAGCCGACCGCGCCATCAGGTGCGCGAACCTGGAACCAGTCCGTGCGACGCATAAGGATTTCGACCGAGTCGCCGCGATCGACTACATGGAATACCGGGTAACCGCGACCCGGCCCGGTATGCATTTCCAGGTAGGGTTCGGCCACTGATACCGTACGGTATTCTCCGGCGGCCTGAGCAATTGCGGTGGTCGGGGCCTGGGTCAGTACAACGACCAGCACCGCGATGATCAGCGCATTAATTGATCGGGACGTCGAAAGGATTGTTGTAATATTGCGCTCCGACATCCAACCATTCCGCAATTAAGCGTTTCTCCGCGTCTGACAAGAACCCATTGTGCATATCTACCGCTGAGTCAAATCGGCTAAAGAACCGATCTGACGCATTGGCGCCGCCCGCACTCATTGAAGGATTAACCGTGGCCGGCGCAAGAATATCATTGCCGTCCACATCCTGCCCGATTACAACCATCACCGTGACCAACACGCCGTTGGCGTCCAGCATCAGCTCTTCATCCTGGAACAGCAGTTCCTCATAGGAATGAAAGTGTTCGGGGACCAGGATATCAAGCCCGTCGGTCAATTCGAGCTGTCCGGCGGGCACCATTTGCGCGCCCGCGGCATCAACCGCCGTATGGCAGTTCGTGCAGGTATTCGTGAGGGGTAGCCCGGTGACCGGGTCAGTTGCCGGCAGACCTGTATTCGGGTCAAGCACCGGACGCACGACTGTCCAAAGCGGATGAATATGAGTTTCGTAGTTGATCACGGTGCGGCAGTTTGCGGCCCAACCCTGCAATATGCAATTGTCGGAGGTCGGCGCCGCCGTCACGAGATCGCGATACGAATAGCTGAAACTTGCATCGGCAAGTCGCCCTGACCTGACCTCATCGGTCCACACATCGACATATTCAATGTCCATGGAAGGTTCGATCGATGAGCACGGCGCAACCGTATCGGCACACGTGATTCTCGCGCGAACCTCGGCCATCGTCTCGCCCGTATCACCCACGTAGAGCGAGCTGACGGTACTCGGATTGAACGGCGCGCCCGGAGCCGCACTCGTACCGGCATACGCCGAATCGAAAGCGTCGAAGCGGCCGTGAGAGAGGCCACCCTGGGCAATATGACAGCCATTGCATTCCAGCAACTGCCCGGGTCGCAACTGCAGCCAGTTTTGATGGCGTGGCGTTATGCGGCGCCCGTTTCCATCGAGCACGCTGACCTGCAACGCAGTGTTCGCAGGAACCTTCATCATGACCGAACCATCCGGCTCAATCATTCCATAGCCGACGATTTCCTTCATTCCGAGGTTTCGGTTCGGTCCGAAGGCCTCGTTTTCCAGTTCCAGGTCGTCTTCGTCCGGCAGCGATACCGCTTTGACGACGCGAAGGAAACGTGCCGGCCGAAGGTCCGCCGTTGTCTGCGAAGAATCCGCGAGGGCATCGACATCGACTATCGCGGTGCCGTCAAAATCATAAACATTGCGAATGCTGAGAACCGCTTCACTGTCGCCAGTGATGTCGGGCCCCATGTTAAACCGGTTCTCGATATCGAGAATAAGCGGCGGCGTAGGACGCGGGTCAGCTGAAGCAACTTCTGTGTAAATGAACCCCTCTTCCGGCGGCACGATCGGCAGCTGTGTCTCGTCACGCGGATCGTAAATCCAGATTCCGTAGATCGGGTCCGCTTCTATATAAAGCGGATTGATCAGGTTCTCGGCGGTACAGGGATAATAAATAACCGGTAATGGTGGCTGAACGGCCGGGTCGACGATGTCGGTCAATCGGCACTGGCTCCAGCTGACGAGGATGCGATCGGTACCATCCTGAATCGGGTAGACGGAATTGTAACGACCGCCAGGTGAAATTTCGCCCGGTACGGTGTTTACGTTAATGATCGTCGCTTTCGCCTGTGCGGGACCCGCCATGCCGGCATTGTCTTTTGTCGGCTGGGTATTCTCGAGATAGGTCGGCGTGTCAATCGTAATAATGTCGCCGCCACCGTTCGAACCGGTAAATGGCCGAATCAACGACATGATGCGACCGTCTTCGAGTTCACGCGGCTGCGTAAAGTGAATGATCTGGCCACCCGTGCCCGTGTCGTGACTGTTCTGGCCGTAAAGAAGCTCAAGCTGGGAACCATCGGGGTTCATGCGATAGAGATTCATCACGTTATTTCGGCCCGCATGATCCCAGCGCGTGAAAACGATCTGGCCGGTAGATAAAACTGCGGGATCGAGATCATGACTCTGGTTGAACGACACTTGCTGAATGTTATCGCCGTCCGCATCCATTACATGCAGCAGGAATGCGTCCTCATTGACGTCTTCGTCCTGCGCTGCAAACTGCGGTTTGATTTCGTCGACGAGAATAGCCTTGGAGCGCCGTTGCCTCGTTGACGAGAATATGATCCGGCCGTCCGGCAGGTAATGCGGTGCAACATCGTGCCCAAGCTCTGCAGTGACAAGACCCGGGATGACCCGTCTCAGTAGCGCGGTTTCAAAATTGTATTCCCAGATATTCCAGGTCGGCTGCGCGTCGTCATCGAGATTTAGTCCAAGATCGACCGGACCACGCATCGCAAAAACCACCGCGCTGCCGTCGAATGCCATCTCGACATCGCGAACAGCTGCGAGACCTTGCATGAGTTCGCCGGTGATATTGATTGCCGGTGAACTGGGTGATGCACGATCCTTGACGTAAAGGTCCGCGCCAAAATCGAACGTTATCTGCTCGCGCAGATCCGACTGGACCAGGTCTCCGTTATTGTCCAGCGGAAGCGGTGCCTTGATATAGGCAATCGGGTAGTCAATGACTACCGGGTCCGGAGACTGTCCGTTTCCGATCTGCACACCCTGGTTCGCGCCATCGCAGGCAACAATCACGAAAGCTGTTACCAGGAGCACGATAAATCGCACTCCTTTAAGAGTGGATCCGTCCATTTTATTTTGCGCTGGCATATTCATATCTTTTACCCCTAACGACGGCGGTCAGCATTCCGTTGCGACTACCGGGTATGTATCAGGTGCGCACTACTCCAGTCATGACATACAGCCTGTAATGGTGGACGTGAATCGCCTGGCATACCGTTAACGCGATCACAATTAAGATCGCAGCTTAGTATCAGTTTAATAAAGGAAAATCAGCAATGTAATGTCTCGAAAGCACGACAGTGCGCAAAGTCAAATTCTGTTTTTATCGTCACCCGGTCTGGCGTCCTGGTTGCCTTTTTCAACCCATTCTTTTCCGGCTCTGACAAAATGTACACGAAAAAAACCTGGCAGAAGTTCCGGCAAAATTTTCTTTGTCGGATTCAAGTGCGGTTGATTCGTCTCATTTGGGCAACGCCAAATGCGGCAGTGCGCCTGCCCGAGTGGCAAAAAGGTGTCGCACACCGTACCTGACTTGGTCACCACCGTCTGCTTTCCGCGACATCCGTTAAGGCCTTAATAATCAACGAGTTAAGATCTGGCCAATAAAAACTGTGCGGAACGGACGACAATGACTTGACATATAACGGCTCCGCGCGACGACCGATGAATTACTGTAACTGATTGTTTTAAAGGTATTTTTCTCCTGTTTGTAGTGGCTTACCGAAACATGGCACAGCAATTGCTTACTTAGTTATGCGGGGCGCAAGAGGTGCTCCGGGGGGTTCAGGAAATTTGAAGGGACTGTGAATGTATTCACGGCACTTACAAAGAACCTCAGGCAAGATTTTTCGCTCAAGTCCACCTGCATAAAAGCAGATTGTTCAGGGAAGAACCTCTAACAACACGGACTTTTCGAAAAAGGCACATTCGCACGGGCGGAGTTGCCGGGAAAAGGTGGATGCACAGTCAGACCTACTGACATCCTCAATTTTCTGCAACGAATCTCTTAAGGGATGTGTACACACTGCCGGGAATACCTGGCTTGTGATCGATTCGTTTTATAACTGAGCAGGTTTGTTATGAAAAACAGGATGTGGAAAAGAGGTATGCATGCCGACAGTCGCTGGACGATCGGACGCTTGATCCAAATGGCAACTGTCGGGCTGTTCTGTTTAGGCCTGATGAGTGCCCCCGCAGTGGCCCAGGAGGGTCCGCGCGAATATGCGAAGCGGATTCACGATCGACTGGCCGGCGTACCGCCGAGTGACACTGTCCTGAACCTGATGGAAGCCGAGGTCGACCTTGGTCAGCCGGGCACACCATTGGATGCCGCCTACCGGGCGATGGACAACCCGAACTTTTACAACGTCACGCTGAAGAATTTCGCCGCTCCGTGGACGAATCGGGAGCGCAGCGTCTTTGTTCCATTGAACGACTACATTGCAACGGTTATCGGCATGATCCGCGACGACAAACCGTTCAATACCTTGTTCTCCGCGAATATTATTTATGTAGGCCCCGGCTCACTGCCACCGTACTCCAATAACAACAACAACCATTACGAGGCAATGGAAAACCAGAGCATCGACATGATGACCGGCCTGCAAGAGATGGCTCAGTCAAATGTGACCGGCCTTCCCCTGGAAGCAGTTGCAGGCGTATGGACTACACGTGCCGCCGCAGAAGCGTTCTTCGTCGCCGGCACCAACCGCGCGCAGTTCCGCTTCACGATGTTGAACCACCTTTGTAACGACATGGAGCAGGTGCTCGATGTCAAACGGGTACCGGACCGCATTCGCCAGGATGTAAGCCGCAGCCCAGGTGGCGACAGCCGGCTCTACCTGAACAACTGCATCGGTTGCCACAGCGGCATGGATCCGCTTGCTGGCGCTTTCGCTTATTACAACTTCAATGAAACGACCGGCAGCATCGAGTACACACCCAATACCGTACAGCCGAAGTACTTCAACAATGACGCGAACTTCGAGACCGGATATGTCACGACCGATGATTCGTGGATGAACTACTGGCGCGGCGGCCAGGACCAGTTCCTGGGCTGGGCCGAGAGTGGTCCCGGCAGTACGGGTAGTGGCACGGGCGCTGCCTCGATGGGAGACGAGCTCGCAAACAGCGACGCTTTCGCCAGTTGCCAGGTCAAGAAGGTTTTCCGGGCTGTTTGCCTGCGCGAACCAGAGGACGCCGATGATCGATTCCAGGTCAGCCAGATGGTGTCCTCATTTAAAGCAGGCTATCGCATGAAACAGACATTCGCTGAAGCGGCTGTCTATTGCATGGATCAGTAGGAGGCTATGACAATGAACAAAGCAACAGGATTTGCTATGGCCCCTACGGGTAAGCTACGCGCCATTCTCGTCGCAGGCCTGATGAGCGCAGTGCTCGCAGCTTGTGGCGGTGGCGCACAGACGGTTGATAACCCGTTACCCAATGTAACTGGCCCGACGACCGTTATTTACAACGGCACCGCACCGCCGCGTGATTCCGATGTGCAGGCGTTCCTGAATAACTTCTGGACACCGATGCAGAACACCGCGACCTGCGGCAACTGCCACAACGAAACGACAATGCAGACGCCGATGTTCGCGCAGTTCGGCAATATCAA
>JAHEFD010000177.1 GCA_024640345.1 Woeseiaceae bacterium | reverse complement strand
TTGGTCACTGCTCAACCCGTCGGCGGCACAGCTGTCCGGTCACAATACGAAGGGCGATTTTGGAATGTTGTCCGGGACACAGGCACCTCCGGGATTTTACGTCGTCCCGATATATTACGACTACTCCGCCGATACACTGCGTGATGGAAACGGCGACAAGTTAGCGCCACTCGGTGGCGGCGGCTCTATCGATGCAAGTGCGTCAATTGTGGGTGGAGTGTGGGTGACGGATAAAAAGATATTGGGTGGAAACCTCGGATTCTCGATATTTCCAGGTGTCACCAATAATGTGCTGGAATTGCCAGCACTACAGACCAGTACAAAAACCAGCACGGGGTTGGCCGATCTCTATTTTCAACCGATCATGCTCGGGTGGAACAAGGAGCGCGCCGATTTTACGGCGGGTATCGGAATCTACGCACCGACCGGCGAGTACGAAGCAGACGGCGATAGCAATCGCGGTCTGGGGATGTGGTCGTATGAGTTATTTGGTGGCTCAACCGTATATTTTGACGAGGCAAAGAGTTGGCACGTTTCTGCCTTCGCCGCTTATGAAACTCATGGCAAGAAAGACGGAACCGACATTCGTGTTGGAGACATCATTACTGTTGAAGGAGGCGTCGGTAAGTCCTTCATGGATGGTGCCGCAAGCGCTGGCATTGCCTACTACGCCCAGTGGAAAGTCACCGACGACGATTTTGGGCTTGGCTTTACCTTACCCGGCGGACCATGGATTGACAGACACCGGGTGTTTGGCTTTGGCCCGGAAGTCACTATTCCGATAGCGAGTAAAAGTAAACTGTACGGATTCCTGAACTTGCGGTATTTCTGGGAAACCGGCGCCCGTACTACGCTAGAGGGTGACACTTTCTTAGCAACATTTACGTTTCCGGTTCCAAGTATTCCTTTGCAGTGAACTGCCGCGATGTGGGGGAGGGCGCTAAGAACGTGTCAAAAGTTAAGAAAGTCGGCGATAAACAACAGTTCGATAGCGTCTGCTCGGTCACCGAGTACTCCGGGTCGATAGCTTGGGACCGGCCCAGGATGCCGTCGAGGAACTTGTATTTCTTTGCGATCAGATCAAAGGCTTGAGAGATCTCGGTACGGCGGAGGTTTCCAACGGAATTCTCGCGGCAACTACGGATTGTCATCCGCCTGGTACCCCGATAGATTTGAAAGTGGGCCAAAATGATTCCGCACGTGCGTCACGATTGTAAGTTGACCAGGCGATGATGCTGCCGCACTTGGCCCCGTGGCAGCGACTCCGGCCGCCACAATTATGTTGGCGCAAGGAGAAGGATTATGCCTGTAAACCTCACACCGAGAGATGTCTCTTCCGATCTTGCCGACTTCAACTCGGTTTTGATCGCATCCTGTCCTGTTTGTCCGCCGATGTGTCTTGCCATGCAGAAGAAAGAACCCTTCATTGAGTTCTTCAAGCATGGAGTAAAGACCGCCGCATTCGAGGACTACATCCGGTCTATTCGTGATTCACTGGCACAAGGTGGCGTTCGGACCGGCGTCTTTTCCATTCACACGCCAACGCCAATGATGTGCTTATGGACGGAGCGGCAGCGCAAACGCCTTAGAAAGCGCGCCAAAGACTATGAGGCGGTAATGATCCTGGCCTGTGATTCCGGCACGGAATCGGCAAAAGACGCCCTTAAAGATACGGACTGTCAGGTCATTCAATCCCTGGACATGGACGGCGTGATCAACGCCACGACATCGATTCATTTTCCGTTGACCGTCGTCATGGAACGTCACGACGAATCAGGCTATTCCGGGGAGGTGAGATGATGAGAAGCATGATGAGTTGGTGCTGTGGTCCTGACGGTCGACCGGACTTCGATAGGATGACGAAATTCATGGCTCGAGATGACCGCGCCCGCAGGTTCGACGCGGCGGGATGGGCTTTGTTCTTTATTTGGGTAGGTATTGCCTGGCTTGCCGAGGTCAGTATAGCCGTCGGTTTGCTGGGAGTAGCCGCCATTACATTGGGCATGCAGGCGATTCGCAAGGTATCCGGAGTGCCCGTTGAGGGTTTCTGGGTCCTCGTCGGTCTTGGCTTCGCGATTGCGGGAGCCTGGCAATGGTATGACGTCGAGAAGCCATTGGCGCCCATCCTGCTAATCGCAATTGGCGTCGCTTTGCTCGTATGGAGGGTATGGCCATGGTCCAGGCGCAGCGACGGGAAATAATCCAGCCTCCGACGGATTCCACATCGAATCGCTCCCGATTTCGGCTTTTGCCGAAATCACTGCGACTGCTGATCGTCGTCGCCGCGACCGTCGCCGTCTTCACCGCTATCGTTCTCTGGCCGGCCGGTCGTCCAGACTGGATAGCTGGTTGGCTCTACGTCGGCATTGTCACACTGTATTTTCTCGTCAATCTCGCCTACCTCGAGCGAGTGAATCCCGGGTTGATCGAAGCCCGAATGAGGATGGGCAAAGGCACCAAATCCTGGGATGTAGTCTGGGGTTTCATTTTCGGTCCGATCTTGCTCGCGGTTTACGTCGTCGCTGGCCTCGATGCAATTCGTTTCGAATGGTCGACAATGTCTTCGTTATTGTGGCCGATAGGGCTCATTTTATTTGTATCGGGTGCCGCGCTCGTCTCGTGGTCAATGGGCGTGAATCCGTTTTTCGAGAAAACCGTTCGCATCCAGACGGAACGCGGTCATCGAGTGATCGACACCGGACCGTATGCATTTGTTCGTCATCCCGGATACGTGGGGCTCTTCGGCTGGTGCGTGTCGGCGCCGCTTCTGCTGGGTTCCTGGTGGGCCTTTGTGCCGGCGATCCTGTCGGTCGCCGGACTGGTTATCCGAACCGCGCTCGAAGATTGGACCTTGCTGCAAGAGCTTGAGGGCTATGAGGCGTATTCAAAACGCGTCCGCTATCGCCTGTTCCCCGGGGTCTGGTGATTGGATGACGGACCAGGAACTTAAGAAGAACTCTCTTTCACTTTATTTCGTGATTGCCTTTGCGCTGCCCATCGTCACGACAATCATCGTTTATCTGGTGGCTGGGGCACCGTCCGGCCTTGTGGTCAATGAAATGTCCGTAGCGACCCTGGTGGTCGTGATGGGCATGGTTCATGCGCCCATGATTGCAGCCGTCGTTGTGGTATTCAGAAGCGCGCGTTTTACCGGTGTCAAAAATCTGTTTCAGCAATTGAAATACTGGAAATTCGGACCGCAGTGGTATCTCAAGGCAATTCTGATCTTTCCAGCAACCATCCTGGTTGTCCTGCTCGTTCTTTCCTTGTTTTCCTCCAATTTCACCCCGGTATTGTCGTTGAGTGTAATGGCCCTTGGCGCACTGCTCAGCACGCTCTGGGAGGAAATCGGCTGGACCGGTTTGGCAACGCCGCTCATGCTGAAGAGAATGAGCCCATTAAAGGTCGGGCTTCTCCTGGGTTTCTTGCATGCCGTGTGGCATTTGGCCGCCAATATTTACGGAGCCGGTGCCTTTCATGGGAACCTGTTTGTCGTGAATTTCCTGGCGACGACCGTTGGCATTATTGGACTGCGGATCGTCACGGTCTGGATCTATGTGCGGACGAGCAGTTTGGTCCTGGGCTGGCTGACGCACCTAAGTTTTACGGGCGGGCAATTGTCATTGGTCTCGTTTGCATTGACATCGGGTGAGACTATTGTCTGGAATACAGCGTTTTCCGTTGCGGTGATTGGGGTTGTTGTTTTCCTGGTGGCAGGGAATAAGGATTTGATGAGTCGCTGAA
>JAHEFD010000017.1:40874-46362 GCA_024640345.1 Woeseiaceae bacterium | reverse complement strand
GAGGCTCGGGAAGCGCTGGTCAGGGACAGTGATGGCAACGCGTGGATGAAAGACTACCGGCCGTTTTACGATGATCCGGACGATAATGCCTCTGCATTGCTCGGACGTTCGCTTTCGAAATATAACCATGTAGTCTGGTCATCCGGAGGACATACCAGTGACCTGGTTCCCGCCTACGGACGTGGACCCGGCGCAGAGAAGCTGCGCGGTTTCTATCCGAACACTCACATATACGATGTTATGCGCAGTGCACTGGAAACAGGCCCATAATTCATTCCTGCTGCCGTGATCCCGATCGCCGCTAGTCAGACTGCTTTCCTTCAGTCGAGCTTCGCATGGCGCAGCAACTGCTGGCTGCACATGTAGCCGGCCGTGCCGGTAACAGACCCGCAAGGATACGTTCCTGATCCACACAGGTAGACGTTATCCAGGTCGCCGAATCGATAGAAGTCGGTTGCCGGATCATCCGAATAAGTTCGGTCAAAATAAGTCTGGCCGCCCGTCAGCATGGTGTGATCCAGGTTTCCGCCCGGGAAAAGGAATAGTTCCTGCAAATCCCGGGGTGTCAGGAGCCGCGTCCAGACACAGTCCTCCGGGTTCTCAATCAGGTCAAACAGTTTTTCCTTCACCTGGACCTCCACGCCGGCCAGGTCCGCGCCATGCTGCCCAAGCGACAGGTTCTTGAAGAATACGGCAAGGCGGTCGAATGGTTCGCTGTGATTGAGGTGCCGCATTGCCGCCCCCTCACAATAGATCTGCATATATCCCGGCGTGTAGTCGACATTATCATCCAGGACACCAAGCGTCGCGGCTTCATATTCCTCCACACTCGATACTGAAAATATAAAGCGGAAGGCCGCATCCGAATCACTCGCACCGGAGCCGAATTTCCACCGGATCGGATTTCTGAACATCACGTTGAGCTTGCCACTACTGCCACGAAATCGTTGCCCTTCCGTTCTCTTGATTTGCTCAGGACTTCCGACGAGACGTGTTGCCGTCAGGGGATCGGTACCCATAACCAGGTAGTCAAAGTTCAGCAACTGCTCGCGGCCTTCGTGTTCGTAGGTCAGGTTGCCGCCACTGGGTTCGACATTCACAACCCTGCTCGACAGGTGAGTCTGCACGCCAAGCCTGGCGTTGATTCCTCCAAGCTCCTCGGTGATCCGCCAGATCCCGCCTTTGACGAAGCCATAGTAGCCTCCGAATACTGAACCCGAGTCCATGAGCGGAAGCGTGAATGCAGAGTAAGGATCGCTTAACGGCACCGGTCCACTTTCCGTCACAGTCATCGCCATATACATCTTGCTGCGCTCGCTGGTGAGGTAGTGATCCATCAGGGCCCTCGCAGACCCGGTTATCCACAGTTTCGTGAGCGTATCGCCGAGTACGCGCTTTGCATCATCAACAGATGGCGGAATCGCATTGACGTAGCCTTCCTGAAGGAAACTGACAACCTTCGCCTCGTCCTCGCGAAATGCTTCGACGGCACCCCGCTCACCCCACTTGTTTGCCAGCTCGCGGTCCAACTCCGACGGATCGCGAAAAATCCAGGTCGGTTCCGTGTCTCCGGGGAAGAAAATGAATTTCGGGTGCTCCGGGACGAAAGTCTGCAATCGTTTCGACAGCCCGGTTTCCTCAAATACGAAATCCTGCATCAGGCCCAGCACGGAGGCGCCCAGCGCGTAACTTTCCGTCTGACCATCGACGCTTGCGACCTCGGACACACAGGCACCACCGACACGCTCTGCTCGCTCTATCATCGTGACATTGCATCCCGACCGCTGCAGATAATTGGCCGCAACAAGCCCGTTTATGCCCGCCCCGACGATGACGACGTCCGGTTTTCTCATGCTCAAATCGATCTCCGTGATGTCAATGCATCAATTCCAATTCATGACCCTCAAACTGGCCGGCACCTTGTCCAGGGTCGGCAACTCTTCATCAGGAACATAGTTCGCCAGGGGCTTGCGCCCGGTTCCACGATTGATCCAGATGCAACGAAAACCCATTGCTTTCGCGGCGGCAAGATCGAGATGAGGGCTCGCACAGATATGAACGACATCTTTGATGGCTACACCAAGCTGATCGAATGCATATTCGAAAATCTGTACAGAAGGCTTGTAAGCCTGCGCCTGCTCCGCCGTAATCACACGGTCGATATGACCGCCCAACTGGTCAACATTTCCAGCAATAATATCGTCATCCGTGTTCGAGATGATGCAGAGTTTGAAACCCATGTCTTTCAGTTGACCCAAGGCGGCCGGCACCTCTGGAAACGGGGGCATTTTCGAAATACCGGCAGTCAGAATTTCTATGTCACCCGCCTCAAACGACAAACCAAGCTCAACCATCGCCATTTCAAGAGCGGTACCGGCAACATTACGAAACGTGCGGTGCGGCGGTATCTGCTCCAACTGGTGTTCGTATTTATCGTAGATCTCGACCAACGTGTCAGCATCGACGATCGAATCCGGCTGCCTGGCCAGGATTTTTCCGACCGCGGCGTAAAGACCCTCATCCCACTGAATGAGGGTCCCATAGCAGTCGAAAGTCAGCCAGGTCGGTTTTTCTCCCCTGCCAGGCATCAGCTTCTCAACTTGTATGGTGTCACGTAGCGCTCTCCACTGAAAAATAAAAGACAGCCTGCTTTTTTCCAATTATGAAGACCCTGTCGTATGTCACTCGCCGACGATCGAGTCACTCATTAGCCCTGTCGCAAAAAAAACTGCATACTCTCGGCTCAATATTTTGCAGAATTAACGATTCGAACGCGAGGCCCCATGTTACTGACTAAAAGAAATTGCCTGAATTCGCTGAGCACCCTCAGCGTTCTGCTGCTTGTCGGCACCCTGACGCCATCAAGCAGCTTTGCCGATAACGACGGTTTAGATGAGCGAACAAACGCCGCACTGGACGCCGCCATCGCTGGCAATCATCGAAGCGAGACCAACCGGGCACGCGATCAGTATCGACGCCCCAAGGAAACGCTCGCCTTCTTCGGATTTCGCAGTGACATGACGGTCGTTGAGTTTTCACCGGGAGGCGGTTGGTACACGGAGGTGTTGGCACCAGCCGTGCGTGACAGTGGCAAGCTCTATGCAGCTCACTACGATATGAACGGTAGCGCTTACGGACGCCGCAGCCTTGGCGGGTTTCTCAGAAAATTAGGGGAAACGGCTGATGTGTATGACCAGGTGGTTGTGACAACGATCTCGGAACCCGGTAGCGCACCGATGGCTCCAGCAGCCTCGGCCGACCTGGTCGTTACTTTTCGTAACGTTCACAATTGGCTGGACGCCGGCGGGGCAGCAGGCGCCACGGCCACATTTGCAGAAATGGCCCGGGTACTGAAGCCCGGGGGCACATTGGGTGTCGTTGAACATCGCTGGCCGGACGCCGCGACAGAAGATCCGGCTGCCGGCAATGGTTATGTGTCGGAAGAACGGGTAATTGCGCTGGCGAAAGACGCGGGATTCGAATTTTTGGCCAGGTCCGACCACAATCGAAATCCGCAGGACACTCACGATCACCCGAATGGCGTATGGACCCTGCCGCCTGACCTTGATGCTGATGATGCCGACAAGGACAAGTACCGGCGCATAGGTGAATCCGACCGAATGGTTTTGAAATTTCGTAAAGTGACGGACTGAACGCAGCGACAAATCGGTCGACTGTGGTTCGTGGCCCGGCTAGCCCGCGAAGTCGATCATGGGTCCCAGAACGGCAATAAAGAGCGTCGCGGCAATTACGCCGCCATAATCCATGCCCGGTTTCAATCGAGCCTGGCAACCTCGTCTGGTCCATCGAAACGGCGCAGTAACGCGGTTATCCACAATAGGCCGGATGCGCCGCCGAAGGATGCCGCAGCAGCCGAGATGCCGATAAGCGTGTAACAGTCCGGGAACGAATTGCCCGTCTTCCGGGAAACTGAGCGTTCCGTCAATTGCACAGATCAATCATTCACAGGCGAAGATTACCCTGTCTACTATTGTGTGAATTGCACGGAGACGCCACCTGCCTTAGGGTAAGCTTGTCACCTGGCCGCTTAATACTGATCGAACGCAATGGCATTGAATATTGACCAACATTTTCGGCGCGATGATTTCAAACGCTACGCTATGCAATGCGGTCTCGCCGGCCTCGTCGTACTCGCTCTGCTGCTGGTGCTCGACGCCGTCACGCAAACCGTGCTGATTGCAGCGCTCGGCGCCAGTGCATTTATCGCGTTCGCTGTGCCCAGATCGCCGCACTCCGGCCCACGACATATGATCGGTGGTTATTGCGTTGGCATCCTGGCCGGATCGTTGATGGGCACGCTCAATGCCTGGGTTGACGTCTCCCCAGGCGCAGACCACGCTGTAATGATAGTTTTCGGAGCAATTGCGATATCCCTGGCAATGTTCACGATGGTGGTCACGCGAACTGAACACCCACCGGCCGCCGCCCTCGCCCTCGGGCTGGTGCTGAACGAATGGACACTCCTTACCCTGTTTGTCGTGTTATCCGGCGTGATCGGACTCAGCATTATCAAACAACTCGTGCTGCCCGCCTTGCTTGATCTCGTTTGACGCAGGTCCTGTTCATCGCACCCCGGATCCCGCCTCTTCCAGTCGCTGCTCCGCGCAAGTCGGCAACGACGACAACTGACGGAGGATCCGCATATTCGGATCAATCAGAATTTCGCGCAGCTGCACGTCAGCAATACGCGCCGTGTTGTCGGCAAATTCGACGCGCACTGTTGAATCACCAATACGAACAGGCACCGGCATATTAAACGACAGGTCTTTTGCCGTTTGCCAGTGCAACAAAACATCTTCGCCATCCTGCTTGCTCACAAGCAACGGCAACTCACCGGTACGAGCATATACCTCGAAAAACCAACCCAGGTCCTGGCCGGCAACCTCACTCGCTATCCTTAGGAAATCATCTGTCGTTCGATGCCGGGCATCGATTGGTGACTTCAACAATTCCGGCTCGGTCGTGTCGTAAACGAGGACGCGAAGCGCATCCCAGAAACGGTCATCGCCGAGCAGGTACCTGAGGCTGTGTAAGACCCAGGCTCCCTTTGTATAAATATTGGCGGCAGAACCCGTACCCTCCTCATACATCTGGTCGTTGGAGAATTCGCCACGTGGAGCAACCGACAAGCACGAATCGATCGCCAGGTATGATTTGTACCGTCGATGATGTGCCGCTGCGTCTCCCATGAACTCCTCGGTATAGACCGCCTGCATATAGGCACCGGCGCCCTCGTGAAGCCAGAGGTCTGCATAATTGGACGAGGACAAAAGATTTCCAAACCACTCGTGCGAAAATTCATGATGCAGGAGCCAGTCAAAACCGTAGTCGTCACGTTTGAATTCATTGCCGTATGCATTGATCGTCTGGTGCTCCATCCCCAGGTGTGGTGTTTCGGCGATCCCGAGCTTCTCCTGTCCCCACGGATACGGGCCAAGCCTGCGCTCAAAAAACTCGATCATCCTGT
>JAHEFD010000017.1:0-40774 GCA_024640345.1 Woeseiaceae bacterium | reverse complement strand
TTGCCGTATGCATTGATCGTCTGGTGCTCCATCCCCAGGTGTGGTGTTTCGGCGATCCCGAGCTTCTCCTGTCCCCACGGATACGGGCCAAGCCTGCGCTCAAAAAACTCGATCATCCTGTTCATATCGCGCTCATAGAGCGCTCGTGCACTCTCTTCGTGATCTTCGATCGCGTAAAAAACAACCGGTATGATCGTGCCATTGATCGATTCATAGTCACTCTCGATCAGCACGTAGGGCGCAATATTAAGTGCAACACCGTAAATATTGGTCGGCACGTTAGTCTGCCAATGAAAGGTCTTTTTCGCCGCCGACTCTTCCTTGATGTCGACGAGGACGCCATTCGAGGCGACGAACAAGTCGTCCGGTACAGTGATGTACAGATCGAGACCATTCGGTTCGTCAGCCGGATGATCCTTGCACGGCCACCAGATATCACATCCCTCCCCCTGGAATGAGGTTGCAATCCACGGTTTGCCGGAGGGTGTTTGCTCCCATGTAAAGCCACCATCCCAGGGCGGACGTTTCGCCTCGATGGGTTTCCCGGCATAGAATACTGTCACGCTTCCTGAAGCAGGTGGCTGAAGACTTTGTCCCAGCTGAATGTACAGCTTCGATTCGGTCTTTTCGTAATCGAGCAACTCACCACCGCTTTCAACGCGATCAATGTCGTAATGACCGTCGAAATTCAGCTCCAGCACTTCCATACTGGCGAGCACGTCGAAATCAATCGTCGCCGAGCCTGAGATGGATTGCTCGGCAACAAGGATTTCGTGCTTTAACGTATAACGATCGACATCGTAGGCGCGCATGTTGTCAGTAAGAGGCAGGCCTGTGTCAAGAATGTAATCGTTGCGTACACTATTGGCAGAACAGCCCGAAAACAACAGTGTCACCGTAACGACTGCATAATATAGCGTTGCATACTTCGTTCGAGTCAAGACCGTCAACTCCGCGACTTGTGACCGTCCATTGTAACGGCACTCTGCAGCACGCGGTACTGCAGATAGCTGGCTCTATGCCGCAGCACCTGCTAATTTTGTTCGTAATCGCTATAACAAGCGCAAACATTTTGCGGGAGAAAAATAATGAAAAACGCCAAACGCGGGATTACGCGAAGAGATATGCTCACAGGATCCGCTGCAGCGGGCGGGCTTGCGCTCCTGGGCACTCCGACATTCTCCTTCGGGCAGACAGCACGTGCTTCGGGAGGCACGGCGACTGCCGGTTTGGAGGACCTCAGAAAACTCCTGGGAGATAGCCTGGTAATCCCCGGGGACGATGCCTACGAAAGCTCGCGCAAGGTCTGGAACGCCATGATTGACAAGCACCCTGCGGCAATTGCGCGCTGCAACGGCGTGGCCGACATTTTACAGGTCGTCAATTACGCACGGGACAGGAACATCGCTGTCTCCGTCCGGGGCGGCGGCCATAACGTCGCCGGGAAAGCCGTTCGCGATGGCGCAATTACAATCGACCTCGGACGCATGCATGGCATCTGGGTTGATCCAAAAACGAAACGCGCACGCGCCCAGGGAGGGGTCCGCTGGGGTGCATTCGACAAGGAGACGCTGGCATTGAACCTCGTCACGACGGGCGGCACGGTCGCTACAACCGGTATCGGTGGCTTGACGCTGGGGGGTGGACTGGGCTGGTTAATGCGCAAGCATGGCCTCAGCTGCGACAACGTATTGTCGGCCGAGGTGGTAACGGCAGACGGGCGATTACTGACCGCCAGCCAGTCGGAAAACAGCGATCTTTACTGGGCCATTCGTGGCGGTGGCGGCAATTTTGGCGTGGTCACTTCATTCGAATACCAGCTTCACGATCTTGAGCCTGTCGTTGGAGGCATGGCGCTATATCCGGCAAGCATGCTGAAGGACATGTTCCATTTTTACCGCGACTACACCTCATCAGCGCCAGACTCTGTCACTGCAATGGCTGGCATATTGATCGGCCCTCCTGGCACTCCGGTTGAAGGGCAGACTGCCGGATTGATCGCAGTCTGCCACAGCGGATCCGCCAGTGACGGTGAACGCGCAATGCGCCCGATCAAAGCGTTCGGACCGCCCGCCGCAGACTTCATCGGGCCGACATCCTATTCGGCAATGCAGTCCCTGTTTGGTGCCGCTGGCCAACCCGGATCCCGAAACTATTGGCGATCGAATTTCATGAGCGGTTTGAGCGACGATGTCATTGATACGATGGTCGCGCATTCCGATGAATTGCCACCGCCCGGCACACTGATCCTGGTCGAGCACCTGGGCGGCGCAATCCGTCGGCTGGGCGATCAGGAAACGGCATTTTCAAATCGCGGCGCCGATTACAACGTATCCGTTCTTGGCACATGGCTCGAAGCCGCCGAAGATGACGACAACATCGCGTGGGTAAGGAGTTTCGGTGATGAACTGAAGGCGTTTGCGACAGGCGGCGCCTACGTTAACTATATGGCAGGCGATGAAGGCACGGCCAGCGTGCGTGCAGCTTATGAGTCAAACTTCAAGAGGCTTGTTGACGTGAAGAGAAAATACGACCCCACGAATTTCTTTAGCGGCAACCAGAATATCGCACCCTGATCGTTGACTTGCCCTAAACTCAACACGTTTTACTGCAACAAGGGCCCCCCTTTAGGGGGCCCTCAATGAATACGCAACCAACAAAAGGCAGAGAATTGATCGACTTAAGAAGTGACACCGTCACACGCCCTACCCCCGCAATGCGAAAGGCCATGGCTGAGGCCGAAGTTGGCGACGACGTATACGGTGATGACCCTACCGTTATCCGGCTGCAAGCCCTGGCAGCGGACATGCTCGGCACAGAAGCTGCCTTATTCCTGCCGAGCGGTACCCAGTCCAATCTCTGTGCGCTGCTAAGTCATTGCCAGCGTGGGGACGAATACATCGTTGGTCAGCATGCACACACTTACATGTACGAAGGTGGCGGTGCAGCCGTGTTTGGCAGCATTCAACCGCAACCTTTGGACTTCATGCCCGATGGCAGCCTGGATCTCGATCAGGTCGCCGCATGCATCAAGCCTGATGATCCGCACTATGCCAAGACCAGGCTGCTTTGCATCGAGAATACCCAGGCTGGAAAAGTCCTGCCGCTTGACTATTTTGGCAAAGCCCGCGCCCTGGCAGACAAGCATGCGCTCGGCCTCCACCTGGACGGTGCTCGTATTTTCAACGCAAGCGTCAAACTCGGCGTACCGGTTACCGATATCAGCCGGCATTTCGATTCTGTATCGGTATGCCTGTCCAAAGGTCTTTGCGCGCCGGTTGGCTCCGTACTTTGCGCAACAAAAGACATAGTCGACAGCGCGCGCCGATGGCGAAAAATGCTGGGTGGCGGTATGCGACAGGCCGGTGTACTGGCAGCCGCCGGCATACTTTCCCTGACCGAACAGGTACAACACCTGGAAACAGATCACGACAATGCAGAACGGCTTGCCGACGCGCTCACTGGCGTGCCCGGCCTTGACGTAGACAAGGAAAATGTCCAGACCAACATGGTCTTCGCGCGGGTCACGAGCGGTTCGCGGCAGGCACTGATGAAGCGCATGGCTGACGAAGGCATCCTCGTGTCCGGATCGCGCGATAAGCTACGACTCGTCACTCACTTTGATTTCAAACAGGAATTTATTGAGCCAGTGGTGGCAGCATTTTCGCGAGCTCTCGAGGCAGCATAGAAGGTCGCATTCACAGCCGGCGCAACAGGCGGCGTAACCTACCAGGAGAATGATGAAATGGAGATATTCCGGCGGCTGTTGATTATTGTTTCCATATCCGTGCTGCTAGGAATTGCATCCTGTGGCGATTCCGACATGATGCCCCTCAAGGTTCAACTTGGCACAAGGTCGATCAGCAAACTGCCATTCCTGATCGCCGCTGACCAGGGCCTTTACGAAAAATATGGTCTAGTCATCGATTGGAATATGCCGGCACCGGACTTCGAGGGTGGCATTCGCCCAACCGCGGGAATCATTACAAGGATCTCCAGGCGCCTGGATAGGATGCGCGGCTTATACGAGTGGGAACCGGACATCCTTGTCGATGGCCTGACACCAAATATAGTAAAGAAAATGGATCGGGCTCGATTCCCGCATCACGTTGCCATAGCAGGGACCGACTGCCTGGTGCGACCACACATTATTGGGGCCTTCGGTATCAAAAGCGTTGAAGAACTGAAAGGAAAACGACTTGGCATATCGGCGCGCCGAGATACCACGCTGGGTTTTGCTGCACTTGTCTTTGCAAAACGTATGGGGTGGGATGCGACGCTGGATATTTCCTTAAAGCTGAACGGGCGTGACATTGATGCCTTGCGAGGCGGACTCGTCGACGCAATGGTCGCTAATGAAATAAGGGCTGCCCTGGCTATGAAAGAAGGATTCCCGGTATTGGAGGACACGCAAAAATGGAATGTCGCGGTAGCCGGAAACAGTGTAATGGTGCCGGACGGCTGGCTGTCGGACGAAACAAATCGTGAGAAAGCCAGGCGGTTCCTGAAAGCGACGGTTGAGGGGCTTGCGCTCTTTCACCAGGATCGCGAACTCGCGCTGAGAGTGATGGCAGAATGGAATGGCCTTGTGGACCCCGAAATCGCTGCTCATGCCTACGATCGCGGCCAGTGGATGCAGAAAAAGCCGTACCCATGTTATGAAGGGATCGAGAATACATTTGAAATGTATGACTCGAGCGAGATGCGCAAGTACCAACCGACGGACTTCTATGAAGACAGCCTGATTCGCGAACTTGATAGCAGCGGCTTCATCGATGCTCTGTACCAAACAGGCGATCGGGCAATTCAATACGATAACTGACATTCAAAAATGTTGCGCAGGTCCTTCATTACGCTGCTTGTTGGGCTATGCTGCCAGACTTCAATACCGACAAGGACCCACTTGATGCGACCATTAATAATTCTGTTTTCGTTCCTTGCCATTATTGCCTTTGCGGCCATCGGCAGTCTGTATATATTCGACGTCAAAACCGGCGATGAAGCGCTGGAACTGCTCCTTCAAACGGAAGGGGCAATCCTGTTGTTTGGCGTCTGCGCATTCGCCGTTTCCGTGCTGACCCGGAGCGCTAATCGCGGGTCCCAGGACTGAGTGTGCTTGGACAACCACGCCGTGAGGCAGTCCGGCACCGCCTGATATGCTATTTTTCGCTGGTTTTTCCATTACTTACACGATTCGGTTGGCAGCAGCCAACTATTTACAAGCAGGCTCTGGGACTGCAGGCCGACACACAGCGCAAACAGGCACCTGATCTTTATCCGTACAACCCACAACACGACCCGGCCTGATTTTCGGGCATAGTTCTCAATGTCATGAGCGTACCGGCACATAAAATTCTGATTTGCGCATTGGTCGCCGCCCTCTCCTGTTTGCCTGCTACAGTCGGTGCGCAGGCAGTCGATTCTGCTGATCAAAAAGGCTACGCGCCCCTGTTTTCCAGCCGTACGCCGTTGCCGGTCACCATCGAAGCCCCACTGACAACCCTGATGACGGAGCGGCCGGAGGATGAGTACCTTGACGGAACCTTCAGCTACACCGAGGAAGATGGAACGGTACAGTCTTTGGATCTCAAAATTCGCACCCGTGGCAATTATCGCCGACAGGAGAAAACTTGCGACTTCACGCCCATCCGCCTCAACTTTCGCAAGAAACAGCTTGAGAACACGGTATTTGAGGGGCAGGACAAATTGAAACTGGTTACGCACTGCCAGAATTCTATTCCATATTTCGAACAACTCGTGCTGCGCGAATATTTCGCCTACCGGATTCTGCAGCTGATGACAGACAAGAGTTTCGCCGTAAGGCTCCTCGAAATTAATTATATCGATACAGAAGGCTCGGATAGCTTGAAGAAAATCGGATTCGCGATTGAGGACGATGAAAGCGTTGCCGAGCGAGTCGGGATGCAATATGTCGAATCCGGAAATATCGAGCACGACGACCTGGATCGCCAGCACGAAAACCTCGTTAACCTGTTTCAGTACCTCATCGGCAACACGGATTTCTCCCTGGTGCACGTCGAGCCTGACAAAGATTGTTGTCATAACTCCAAATTGCTGTCCGCAACAGGCGCTGCCCCCTACACGGCGGTCCCATACGACTTCGACTTTGCAGGCATCGTCAATGCGCCTTATGCCTCGCCCAATCCGGAGTTCAAGCTTCGCAACGTTCGTCAACGACTCTACAGAGGCATCTGCAAGAACGTTGACCTTGTGCCGGAGACCATTCAAAGGTTTCTGGACAAAAGGGATGCCATTTACGGCCTTCTCGATGAAATCGAGTTACTGAGTAAAAGGACCCGACGAGATTTAACCGCGTACCTGAACCCGTTTTTTGACACGATATCCGACCCGAAACTGGTTTCATCCAGAATAGTCAGCAGGTGTACCGGGCCAATGTAATTATGAAGATGGTCAGATCATCTTCCACTGACAGCCGCTAACGCGCCCGCCGGGCACCAAAGCACGTACCCAATGACCAACACGACATTTCCGCGTATCGAGCACGGAATCAATTCAACAAATAGACAGATTCGCACCGAGCCGCGTTATCATTGGCCGATGCCCTGCTGTGCTCGCAATTGGCCTGGTCGGGCTCCATGAATTTGAACTCTGGCATAAGTGCCAACGATTAAGGGGAGAAACATGATAAATCGTCGCCAATTCACGCTGGGCGCCACCGCCGGTGCGGTTTCACTGGGTACTGGGCTTGATGCGCTGTCAGCGGGCACGCCGACGCAAGACGCCCTGGTCATCGACGCCATGGGAGAGGTCCGCGAGATATATACCGATGAACTCTGCCGCGAGATGATCGATTCGGGGCTTAACTCCATAACGGTGACACTTTGCGACCCCAAGTCCTACGAAGCCGAAGCTTACGATTGGGCAATGGCCGGCGTGCTCGAATACGATCGACTCATTAGAGAAGAATCGCGATTCTGGTTAAAGGCAACATCCATCGACGATGTACAGGTTGCGCGCGACCAGGGAAAGATCGCTCTCTTCTACCTCTTCCAGAATTCAACGCAGTTTGGCAAGCGGCTCGACAACGTCGACGTGTTCTACGGACTGGGTGTGCGATCGAGCCAGATTACATACAACTACCAGAACTGGGCCGGCGCAGGTTGCAATGAGTCGAATGGCTCAGGCTTGACTGTTTTTGGCCATGAACTGGTAGAGAAAATGAACGACGTTGGAATGCTGATTGACCTGAGTCACGCCAACATGAAGACGATGGCTGATACCGTTGCCGCGTCAAAAGATCCCGTGATTACTTCGCACTCTTGCTGCAAAGCGCTTTTTGAACACAATCGTAATACGACAGACGAAAACATTCGGGCTATCGCCGACAAAGGCGGGATTTTCGGCGTGACGCAAATGCGGCCGTTCATGACGCGTCAGATCGACGACGCCGTCCACTTTTATTACCAGCATATCGAACATGCCATCGATGTCGGGGGAATTGACCATGTGTGCATCGGCAGTGACCGCGATCATCGACGCCTCGTTCTGACTCAGGAGTACCTGGACGAACTCAAGCGGGAAGAAGGCGAGAATTTTGATCGATCTCAATGGCCGCTGTATTTCGAGGAGCTGAATGGACCGCGCAGAATGGAAACAATCTGGGATGGATTGGCCAAGCGTGGCATGAGCGAGGGAAACCTGGAGAAACTGTTCGGGCTGAATCTACAACGGCTATACAAAGAGGTCATCGGGTAGAAGAACCGGAGCCACACCATGCGGATAGCCGACATGAACTGGATGCAGGTCGAAAAGTACCTGGCGGATGACGATCGTTGTGTGCTGCCAGTCGGTTCTGTTGAGCAACACGCCCAGCTTTCGTTGTGCGTCGATGCAATTTTGTCCGAACGCGTTGCCGTCGAAGCAGCAGAACCGCTTGGTATTCCGGTCTACCCGTGTATGCCATTCGGATTGGCGCCTTATTTCTCGGCCTTTCCGGGCACCATTTCACTCCGCATTGAAACGCTGCTTGGCGTATTCCGCGACATGATCACGTCCGTCCGCCGATCCGGCTTTCGCCGGGTGCTAATCGTCAACGGACATGGCGGGAATGCACCTGTGGCAGCCCTGGCCAAGGAGCTGATGGCTGACATGCCTGACATGTCAATCAAGTATCACCCCTGGTGGGCAGGACCAAAAATTGTCGCCGCAATGGAAGCTGTCGACCCGGTTGGGTCACACGCAAGCTGGACCGAGAATTTCCCGTGGACCCGCTTGGCAAACGCGCCCGCACCGAAGGGCGAAAAGGCACTGGTTGACCACGACGTAATTGACATCGCTAATCCGATAGCAGCTAAACAGATGCTGGGTGATGGAAATTTCGGCGGCGCCTGGCAAAAGCCCGACGCGACTATGATGGAGATCTGGGAAACAGCTGTTCTTGAAACGCGCGCGCTGCTCGAAGCGCCCTGGCCCGACAGTAATGCTTGATACGCAGCACACCGGCCGGGTCGTTCTGATATCCGGTGCAGCACAGGGCATCGGCGCCTCGATTGCAAAAGCCTTCGTCGACTCGGGCGCGGAAATACACCTGGCAGATATCGATCGCGAGGGTGTTGATCAAACAGCACAGGAGCTTGGCGCCAGCAGTTACGCGCTGGACCTTTCTGATCGATCCGCGACGGCTGGCCTGGTCAAAACCATTAACGAAAAATCGGGTCGTCTGGATATCCTCGTTCATGCGGCAGGTGGTGTTCGCGGTCAGGCAGGCAGGCCGATCGAAGATATCTCGGCGGCCGACTGGCGAAAGATATTCGAAGCAAATATCGATGCTGCATTTTGGCTGGCACAGGCCGCAGCTCCCATTATGAAAGCCGGGGGCTGGGGTCGCATTATCAATATTTCCTCTGGCGCCGGACTCCGGCCCAGCCTGACAGGAATCCAGGCCTACGCGGCTGCCAAACACGCGCTGGTAGGCCTGACCAGGCAGTTATCGTGGGAACTGGGGCCCTTCGGCATAACCGTTAACTCGGTTGCGCCGGGCCTCGTGCTGTCAAACCCGAGCACGCGTAAACAATGGGACAGTTATTCCGCCGACTACCAGCAGGAGATCCTCGAAAACACTCATACGAAGCGCCTCGGCAAACCCGAAGACATCGCTGCGGCGGTGCTTTATTTCGCGTCTGAATCGGCCAGCTGGGTCAGCGGACAAATCCTGTCCGTCGATGGAGGCAGGTCTTAATCCACAGTCGAAGGACCAATTGGGTCCGGTCGGTCCGTCCCCTGGCCTACGGCTACGCAACTCGCCCGGAGGAAACGCCGCGCGCGGCGCAAAAAAATCCGGGGCGGATTGCCCGCCCCGGCAGTATTTACGGACCTGTCGCTAGGCGACTTTCACAGTGTGACGTTCTACCGCATGAGCTTTCGGAAGTACGATCTCAAGGAATCCGTCTTTCAGTTCTGCCTTTACTTTGTCGGCATCAACTTCGACCGGCAGAGGTATTGTCCTCATTAGCGTGCCGAAGCCAACTTCGTGACGGTAAAATGTATCCTTTTTCTCTTCTTCCTCAAACTTCCTTTCGGCCTCGATCATCAGGCGATCGCCCATAACCGAGATTTCGATGTCGTCTTTTTCTACGCCTGGCAGTTCGCCCCGGACGAGCAACTCTTTTTCACGGTCAATGACATCCAGGCGGAAACTTTTCTCAAAGTCCACTCCCATCGGCCATCGCCATCCAAAGGGCTCAAACGTCTCCATCCAGCGGCGCGGATAGAAGTCCTCGAAGACTTCTTCCAGGCTGTGGGTGAGAGGCGTCATCCTTTTTACATCTGTCATGCTCTTACGAGGTTCAATTTTTCGAAGAATTGACATTTGTTTCACCTCCTTCCCATCTATGCGCTGACGAACCTCCGCCAGCAAGTCCTTTATACCGCTATGGTGTCAAGAAACCATTCGGAATAATCCGCATTGACAGGTATTCCAAAAGCGCTCGAATTGGCCGGACGCCGGGCAACCCGGCAAACCAGGCGTATGGTTCCCAAATACTGTCCATTCGCGCATTATTGTCTTTGTCTTCATCCCGATCGGCAGGATTCCCAATGAGACTGAACATTCGTCAGCCCCGAAACGCCTTGCTCGCCGGCCTTGGCCTGATCGCTATTCTGGCCGCCGGGAACGCGGGTGCAACCCTTGACCTGCGAAATGCCTCCGTGAATCGCCTCGACAACGGCCTGACCGTCATCACCCTGGAGGACCGGAATCTTCCTGTCGTCAGCGTTCAGATGCTCTATCGAGTCGGTGCTCGCGACGAAGTGAGCGGCAAGACCGGACTCGCTCATTTCGTAGAGCACATGGCGTTTCGCGATTCGGTGAATTTCCCTGACACGGGCCTGGTCAGCTCAATTTACGCCCGTGGTGGCGAATGGCATGGCTACACCTGGACTGATGAAACCACGTACTTTGCCACCGTGCCAAGAGAGCACCTCGACCTCTTGCTACGTATAGAAGCTGACCGGATGTCCAGGCTCACTATCGCCGCCACGAATATGGAACCAGAACGTGGCGCCGTACTGGCGGAAATGCACATGTACGAGAATGATCCGACATCCATGCTTTTGGACGGACTCATGTTTACCGCGTTTCTTGCCCACCCCTACCGAAACAACACGATTGGCTGGGAAAGCGACATCGAGAACCTGACGCATGATGATGTTGTCGATTTTTACAAGCAGCATTACCACCCCGCAAACGGCGTACTGGTTATTGTCGGCGACATCGACGGCGACGAAACACTTGCTCGAATAACTGAATTGTTCGGCGAACTTGACAAATCGGAACCAACGCCGTTGCCGGTAACCGTCGAACCTGTACAGAATGGTGAACGTCGCATCACGCTCCATGGAAATTCTGATACCCGGCAATTCATGATCGGCTATCGTGCGCCATCCGCAAACCATGGGGATTTCGCTGCTTTTCTCGTGTTACAGGAATTACTCGGCGGTGGCTCCGGCGTAAGTTTTCTCCAGAACGACTGGGGCACCTCGGTACACGAGGAAAGTTTACTGGCAGGCGCAGCAGATGATCTGACCACCTGGTATCCACCAAGCGCCGAAGACTACATGTTCGTTATTGGTGGATCAGCCGATGCTCAGTTCAGCGAGTCCGTCATAGAGGATGAGATTGAAAACAGGATCGCGATGGCCCGCCTGCGCCCGGTACATGAAAAAACCCTGGAAGGCGCCATATCCCGAACGCTCGATGAACTCGTATTCGATGTGGAAACTACCGAGGATGCTGCGCATCAACTTGCGTTTTTTGAAGGCTTGCGCGCACTGGACGCATTCCTCAATCTGCCCCAACGCGTTTCCGCTGTTACTGCTGATGACGTGCTGAGCGTTGCCCAGAACTGGCTCAAGCCGGAAAGAAGAACTATTGCGTGGTATTTGCCAGATGATGAATTGACGAGTGTCGAAAACTCCGGCCCCTCGGGCATACACCCTGTCAACCCGACTGTCATCCCCGCGCTACCGCTCGACGAGCAGCCATTGGCTGCACCGTCATTGCGGAAATTGAGCGGCGGCATCCCGGTCATCATTCAGCAATCTGATATATCGCCATCGATCCAGTTACAAATCGTCTTTCAGGGCACTGTCGAAGGCGTCGATGCGGTACGAACCGACTCGCCAGTTGAAGGTCATTCAACCATTACGTACAGGAGACGCCCAGGACAAGTCGGCAGTGCCATAAACGCCGCTCGTACGGCAATTGAAGATCTGAAAATTGATCAATCGCGAGCCAGGGCAGATTCGACGGACCCTGAAACGCGCCTCGAGCAAACCTTCATGCAGCACATGTCAGCCACCAAACCCGTTCAAACTGCACCTGTGGTTCCCAAGCTGATCGTTGTCAGCGGTGACCTGGATCCGGACGCCATATTTGCCGCTCTTGAAAGTGCATTTGGCGCAATGCAGTTCGGCCCGAGCCCGGTTTCCGAAAGCCCCCCGATCGACGACGGCGAACTGAATGTCGCGCTCGGGTTCCCCGTGGCCCAGGCACAACTCGGATACATAACCGCAGCGCCAGGCCCCAATGAGCCAAGCTACGATGCAATGCGAATTATCCAGTACGCCCTGTCGCACGGATATGAAGGCCGACTCGGAAAAGAGGCAATTTCAAAACGAGGCCTGGCCTATTACATTGACAGCCGCTACCGATCCGACGGCAAGAATGGCTGGATTACACTTGGAATTGGCGTTGACCCGGAAAAAGTCGATGCACTAAAAACGTTGATGCAGGAAGAACTCCAGCGATTGAAGGACGACCCTCCAACCGTAGAAGAGTTCGCGGAGGCGAAGGAATATTTTCTGGGTCGCGCGAGGAGTGCAGCCCAAAGTAACGAAGAACTGGCGAATGCTTTGGCCAGGCACTGGCTATGGCATGGCAACGTCCGCACTATCGAATCATTGGAGAACAGACTTGGCGCATTGACTCACGACGATGTACTGCAAGCGATTCCCGCATTTATCAGTGGACTGTCAATTGTCGTTGCAGAATAGTCGTATGAGTCATTGACGGCACATTTCATAGACTTCTGTCGCCCTGTCGAGGTTTGAAAGTATCGCAAGTCGTTCCGCATCATTATTGTAGTCGCTGTGCGTTTCGACCGATTCTCGAATTCGGTTGATCCAGTCAATAAAATAGTCTGCCGCCTCCGACGACTGAATCCTTTTCCCTTCGACCGAAACGTAAACCGGGCTTGTAGTGGCGTAAGGATAGATATCGAATATCAACGGATTCGCTGCGTCACTCCACGCACGCAGCAACAACCAGCCCGGACCGTCCAGCATTACCGTGCCGCTCACATCCGCGGTAGTACGCTCCCCGTCCAGAGTAAATGACTGCAGAACTTGACCGTTGTATACAAGCTCCAGGTGATCTACCGGCACGATTGAACGAAGCGATCCGGAAAACCTGACCGAGCCTTCATCAGCTGATAGCACGATCTCGCTTCCCTGCTCCCGGCCATTAACCGTCAGCCCCACGAGCGGACCGTTTGTCGCCATTGTGTGTCCGGCTTTCAGTCCGTTCAACCAGGCATCACGCCGGTCACTGCCTGAACTCGCCTCGTCCGCTACATTCACATAAGTGCGGTTAATTCCAACAGGCCCCCGAAGCGACGCATAATTTGCCATTGCATCGGTGCCACCGGCCGCCGCGATACGAATGCCGCAGTTGAGCAATCGGTACCAGACTTCGGCAGACGGACGGTGATACGCAAATCCGACTACCTCGTAGTAATCCACCAGGCCCAGGGCTGCATCGACCGGCAAGGCGTTGGTGAGCGGCTCGTCTGCTGCAGGATCCGGCGGTGCGTAAAACGGATGTACGTAACCGACCGCCGCCTGCTGCTCGTGGGCCAGCGCGGCGATCGTTGCATTGTCAGGATAAATGCTCGCCGCGCCCGTACCGGGATACGCCGAGTAGTCTGGCACCAGCAAATGATCATCGAGACCAATCAGGCCCATATGTCCCCAGAAACTCGTATGGAATTCCTGTGAGTGCATCAACAGCGTATTGTCGCTGGAGGCCGTATCGGGTTCACCGGAAAAATAAGCTATATCCGGAACACGTTGTTCCTTGTTGACGATCAGGTTGAAAATCACATCAAGATCCTCGGCCTCCGCCTGGAACACAAGGTTCTCTGGTGTGTTTCGGTACGCGCCACCATAATTCATGTGTACGTGCACATCACCGCTCTGCCAGTTGCTCCATTCGTCGGGCATATTGAGCGGTGTCGGACTGATCTGGATGCTGTTATCTGATTGCGCGGAAATGTTAACGAGGCGCCGCTCAATTTCATATTCCATGCCACGCCACACGGTGATCCTGATGACCCCGGGTGGAACTGTGAGCCGCGAATCTCCGGCCGAATGGAAATACTGTGTTTCAAAATCCGAAAGGCTGCGGTCGAAGCCATCGTCCGCATGCACCCAGCTGTCGACAGGCGCATAGCTTCGGCCATCCGAGGCGACAACACTAACCCTTGCAGCGACCGGCTTACCCGCGTCATCAACGATTCGAATATTCAGGTCGGCGACGGCGTTCAGATAGCGCTTTTCACCGACGACCAGTTTCCTGACCTTGCCGCCTATGATTTCCTGAACACGGATTTCGGTATCACCGGATTCGTTGGCGACATACGCGACTTTGCTGCCATCGGCCGACCAACGAGCAGCGGTCACCTCGTATTCACCGTAGGTTAGCGGGAAAGGTTCAGCGATGCCGTCGATGCCCGTTACCCAAAGCTGATGCCACTGCCGCCCAAGATAAGAGCTGTAAGCAACACGTTTCCCGTCCGGCGACACCGCGGGTCGAGCTTTCCAGGCCGTTTCCTCTTTTCGTACCAGGCGGGGAGTCGTATCCCCTTCCAGCGAGCGCATCCAGATCGAACCGGTACCGTAGGGAATTTCCGGGTTGCTGACATAAACCAGGCCACTGCCGTCAGGAAGCCAGACCGGGCTCAGTTCATGATCAAAAGAGCTGTAGTAATACCGGGGAATTACGCTTTCCCGCTCTTCGACAAGCGGTGCCGCAACCAGGCTATCCTCGAGCAGGTCCCCGACGAATACGTGAAATCGGCCGGTGATCTCGGTGGAGACATAAGCAAGCCGTGCACCATCGGGCGACCAGCGCGGTTCGAGATTGACACCCCCGTTATCAGTCAGCTGGGTCACTTCGCCGGAAGCCAGGTCAAGCGTGTTGAGCTCCATCGCGTCGGAATCGTAACGGACGAAAACGATTGACTGTCCATCGGGAGACCAGTCAGGTTGATAGTCGTAACCGGGGCCAGCCGTAAGCTGTTCGGCTACCGTTGAATCGACTGATTGCCGCCACAGGCTCCCCTGCATCGAATAAATGATCTCCTTGCCATCGGGCGACCAGGCGAGGGAACTCGGGCCACTGGTGAGCTGCGGTAAATACATTTCTCGAAAATAGTAATCATGCGGCACCCGGATCTGCTTCAGTACCGGCTCTCGATCGGCCTGGGCCGCTGTCGAAAAACCGGCAAGGATTACCAAAAAGAGCATCCCAATCAACCACTTAGACAACTGCATTACTCACTCCCTGCCCGTGTACGGCCCTGTTAAACGTTCCGGCTTCGCCGCCGAGTCTGCTGATTATGCCCCACCGGGCGATCTATAGCCCTTCGTCGATTACCGGTGCTCGGGTATGCTACGTCCGTTTTGTAGCGCGAATTGAAATCCTGATGTCAGCCGACAGTCCGATTGCGGAATCTTACTCATCAGTAACTGAACTGCTTGCCAGGCGGCGCCCGGTTCAACCTGTCTACTGCATCTACCCAGGTGTTTACGAGAGCACCGCACGTGAGTTCGTCGATGCGTTTCCTGGCCGGGTACTTTATGCGGTTAAAGCCAACGACCATCCGGCTATCATCAAGTTGCTTCATCAAGGCGGTGTCCGGCATTTCGATTGCGCATCGGTGCATGAAATAGAGACCGTCATGCAGGCGTGCAGTGACCCAACCTGCTATTTCATGGTGCCGACACGGCTTCGCGGGGCGGCCAGGCAGGCACAGCGTGAGTTTGGTGTGCGGCATTTCATGATTGATCATTTGAGCGGCCTGCAACCCCTGGCCGAGGAAGTTGATTTATCGTCCTCAGTCGTATTTGCCCGGATGGCCGTGCACCACTCGGCGGCGTTGCAGGATCTTTCGTCGAAATTCGGCGCACTCCCCGAGAAAATCCCGGAGTTGCTGTTGGCTATTACCAAGACAGGGGCCGAGGCTGCGCTCGCTTTTAACGTCGGTTCGTCGGTAACCAGCCCGGATGCATACAGCCACGCGATTGAAGTCGCTGCCGGCGTGCTCCGCGACAGCAAATTGCGCGTGAGGCTGGTTGATATTGGCGGGGGATTTCCGAAGTCCTACCCGGGATTCTCGGTTCCCCAACTGACCGAGTACTTCGATGCAATCGATCTCGCACGAAAAAAACTGCCCATGACAGACAACGGCGAGATTCTCGCAGAACCTGGCCGGGCCCTCGCAGCACCAGGAATGTCAGCCGTCGTCGAGGTACTGCTACGAAAAGAGCAACGCTTATATTTAAATGACGGGATGTACGGGATCTTCTGGGAGCTTCGGTTTAAAGGTCACAATCGCTACGCGTTTCGCTGCTATCGCGACGGTGCCGAATTGTCCGGGCCTCTTCAGCCTTTTCAGCTAAATGGCCCTACCTGCGATGGCACTGACGTCCTGCCAGCGGAAATCGAACTCCCGCAGCAGATTCGTTGTGGCGACTACATTGAATTCGGGCGTATTGGCGCCTACAGCCTCAGTGGCAGAACCAACTTCAATGGTCACTACAGCGACAATATCGTGACCATCACCGGAACAGACCAAAACCCACCGTCATAATTCCGGTTGCCCAATCAACACGCTCAACCGCCGGATGAGTGCGGCATGTGCAGACACTCGCTGAGCCACGCTGAGATCGGCCGCCGGAGTTTCGAAAACCAGGACGGTTTCCGCGCCGGGCCCATTTTCACCCCGGGAGTCGACAATTACGCGCTTGCTGCTCATGAGCTCATCGATCGAGCTGTCTGTCACGGGACCGATAATACCGTTGACGATATCCTCGCCGAAACGGGTTTGCCCGGACATTTTTATGCCAATGCCATTATTCCTCAGTATTTTTACCGCTTCACTCGCGAGTGGATCGGCCTCGCCAAGAACGCCCTGCGAATAAACGTAACCATCGTCAATCAGGTTGTCTTCGTGCAAATCGATGCTGTATCTCGGCGGGTATTGCCTGGATGTCTCGAGAATGTAATTGGTGATCGCCTCTGCCTCGACACTCGATTCCGCCGCTCGTGGCTGACTCTCGTTCTCCGGATCAGGAAGCAGGTGCGAAGAATCACCCACGCTTTGGCCCGCAACAGATTCCGAGTAGACCGGCATGTTGAGATAACGCCAGTTACGAACATAACCCTGTGGATTAAGCATCGGCATCAATACGACAGGATAGCGCTCGCCAAGCGCCGCAAGATCATCGATGGCAGCCGCAATCGCATTTGGCCCGGCTGGTTCTTCACCATGTATGCCAGCAAGGAACCACGCAGCCGGGCCTTTTAATGGTGAACGCAGGGCAATAACCGGCAGTGGTGTTCGCGCGCTTGCAGGATGAGAAAAGGCGATGACGTCCAGCTGCCAGCCTCGATCGAGCAGTCGTTGATACTTTTCGAACAATTTCTCGATCGGCTCGCGGCCATCGTCGAAAGTCTCAGCGGTGTCGGGCAGCACAACACGTGGTTCCACCGTCAATGGTGCCGACTCGGCGAGCACATCATATCCGTCATCACGAATCAGGCGAATGGTGTATTCGCCGGGCATGAGCGGCCAGCCCCAGGTCACCGATGCTGAATCCATTCGCTTCTCACCGGACGGCATCGCGTCAACGTACGTCCACGCAAGCCCATTGTCGTAATCCGTCGTTGAGCCTGCCGGGTACGCGGCAAGGTAGTCGAGCCGATTGCCTGGCCCATTACGAAAACGCACGTTAATACCTTCACCCGACGCAAACGATTGCTTGTTCAGTTCCAGTTCCGGTGAAGCTCCGTCAGCCAGCACCCAGAATTCCCTGGCCCTGCTGCTATTCGTCGTGAAATTATTCAACTCGGCCCGATAGTGGCCCGGCTCAAGCAGTACCGGTGGCAGGCGCCAGCTTGATCGTCCCGCTTTTACCGGTTGCCGGAAAATCGGCGATTGCTTATCGACATTGAAGACAACAACGCTCGCATCGTTGTCAGCTTTGTAGTTGACATCAATTTCGGTACCGGTCCGATAGACCCGTTGCTCGGTGCTGATCATCTCGGGAATTTCGATGGGTACCACCTGGAATTCGGACACGACGGCCCGATGGTCGCTGGGCCACGGTGACACACCGAATGAAACCTCGGGCCCACCAATCTCACCCACAATCTCACTGCTTTTGACTGTGACGGGCCCGCTAAACCAGACGAAGTCGATTCGATCCTCGCCATCGTTCTCTGTTGGCTGATATTCCGGAATCGGCGGCCGGCGCGCCCACCATGTCAGCCCGGGGTTAATCACCGGATCCGGGTGCACCGTTCGCCAGGAATCTGTGAATCCGGCCGAAGTCACCGCCATGCTCACGGGCCATGGCACGGCATAACGCATATGCTCTCTTGCGCCGGATGCCTCTCCGAGCCAGTCCTCGTGAGACGGGGCGTTGAAATCACCCGTCAGGAACATGGGGATGTCCTTCTCCACGAGCGGCCCCATCACCGAGAGATACTCCTCGATCCCGCCTAACCGCACCCGGTGCTCGAGATCGAGAACCTCCTGGAGGGTCGCGCCGTCACGTACTTCGTCCGGACCATACGGATCGGACCACAAATGGACGTTGGCGTGGACAACAACTTTTCCCGGCTCGACCTCAACATAGACATATTTGCCATCCGCAAAGGGTGGATCAATCAACGGGTATCTCGAAATCACGTAGTTACGCAGGTCATAATGCCAACCAAGTTCACGCGCCAGTCGTTCGAGATTCCCCTCTGCTTCCTGGATACCAACCAGATCAGCACGCGACATCCTGATCGCTTCGACGACATTTTCAAAACTGACTTTGGCGCCGCCCCATTCGATATTGAATGTCATAACCCGCAAAGTGGTCGCAGTATTCTGCTCCCGCAAAGCGTTCGACGTACAGGCGACCACCAGGGTCAGCAAACACGTGCAAACAATAAATCGCCGATCAAATAAGCTCATAAGATAAAACCCAATTCGAACTAGGTCCATTAGGGCCTTCGATTATTACCTGAAAAGCCACAGGCAGGGCAGCAAATGTTGAACAATTATTTCGCGCGCTAACCAGCGCATAGCTTCCCGCCCCCCCTACAAAGGTATCAAGACAATTAACAGGAAACACCCCGAGGAACCTCATAGGCAATTGATGTAATAAATTCGCATAACACGACTCACTTAATCCAGGACAGCGAACGAACCTGCATTTCTTTCTCGCTGAAACCTGGCTTCGACAGGCATGCACTATAGACCGTGCAAACATTCCTGGGCACATATCCTGTGACCAAATACATTTTGTGCGCCACATAAATACACACCGCGCAATGTCAGTCAGGCGACTCCAGTGCAAAAAAACGATAGTGCGAGTGCCAATCAACAACGGGGAAACATCTTTCCGACCGAACATCGAATCGAGCCATCCGCATTGGCAATACCCGTACCCGTTCGGACGGATTTTTCAATTCAGACTCTGATATTATGCGCCAGCTTGGTCGACTCCGGAGAACTTGAAAATGCGCCATCCGCGACTCCATACTGGCTTGATCCTTGCCGTTCTTGTTGCTGCCTGCACTGGAAGTGAATCTCCGGGCATTGCGAACAGTGAGTCGGGTGAGCCGTCAAATCCGTTACTGCAGGATAGTCCGCTACCTTATGCCTTGCCGCCATTTGACCAGATCAGGAACGAGCACTTCGTTCCAGCATTTGAGCGCGGTATGACGGAGGAAACGGCCGATATTCTCGCCATTGCATCAAACCCGGAACCACCAAACTTTCAAAACACGATTGTTGCGATGGAACGTGCCGGACCACTTCTTGGCCGATCGCAGCGCATATTCTCAAACCTCGCGGGAGCGCATACCAATGAAGGGCTAGAGGCGATACAAACAGAAATGGCACCCAGGTTCGCGGCACACAGTGACAGTATCAGCCTTAACCCGGAACTATTTGCCCGCGTCGCTGCGCTTTTCAACGACCGGGAAGCGCTTGACCTCGATCCTGAATCGCTCCGCCTCCTCGAACGCTACTACACCGATTTCAAACGCGCCGGCGCTCAACTGTCCGATGACCAGAAATCTCGTTTGCGAGAGATCAATGCCGAGCTCGCCGAACTTGGAACTGCCTTCAGCCAGTACGCACTTAATGAAGTCAACGATTCTGCCGTTGTTGTTGACACACGGGAGGAGCTCGATGGGCTATCCGACAGTCAGATCGAGAGTGCTGCAATGGAGGCAAGATCTCGCGGGCTGGAGGGCAAGTTTGTACTTACCCTGCGAAGTACCACAGCCCAACCGGTGATCAGCTCACTGGAGAACCGGGCCCTTCGCCAGCGAATTCACGAAGCTTCGGCTAAACGGGGAAGCCGCGGCAACGAGTTTGATACTCGCAGAATCGTTACAAGGGTGCTTTCACTCCGTTCCGAGCGAGCGACCATGCTTGGCTACGAAAACCACGCCGCATATATCCTCGAAGAAAGAACAGCTGCAACCGTCGACGCTGTCAATGACATGCTGGGACGCCTTGGCCCCAGGGCTTTTGCAAATGCGCGCCAGGAAGCAGGTGAACTGCAAGCGCTCATCAACGATACCGAGAGCGCACCATTTGATCTGGCCCCATGGGACTGGTCCTACTACACCGAAAAACTGAGAAAGAAACGTTATGACTTTGATTCTGAACAGCTGAAGCCCTACTTTGAAATCAATCGCGTTCTCAATGACGGCGTCTTCTACATGGCCGAAAAACTCTACGGCGTCACGTTAAAGGAACGACCGGAGCTGCCTGTCTACCAGGAAGACGTCCGTATTTTCGAAGTATTCTTCGACGGGGAACCGGCAGGTCTATTCATATTCGATCCTTACACCCGCGAATCGAAACGCGGTGGGGCATGGATGAATGCCTATGTCACACAGTCACGCTTGTTAAATGCCAAACCTGTGGTTGCCAATCATCACAATATTGTGAAGCCCGCCGCAGGTGAAGCCACCTTACTCACGCTGGACGAGGTCAACACCCTGTTTCACGAATTCGGTCACGCGTTGCATGGTTTGTTTTCTGACGTAACCTACCCTCGCTTCTCAGGCACCAGCGTGCCCCGGGACTTCGTGGAATATCCTTCACAGGTTCACGAGATGTGGGCAACGTGGCCTGAAATTCTTGAGAACTATGCCATCCATTACCAGACCGGCGAACAAATTCCGCAAGAACTTCTGGACAAGGTAAACGCCGCCAAGAAATTTAACGAAGGATTTCGTTCAGGGGAATACCTGGCCGCAGCAATTATTGATCAGGCTTTGCACCAGCTTCCTGCGGGGGACATTCCACCCGCCGAGGCGATCCTGGACACCCAGTCGAAAATCCTGGCGAACGCGGGTATTCAATTCGATGCAGTCCCGCCCCGATACAGTGTGCCGTACTTCGGCCACATTATGCGCGGCTACTCGGCTGGCTATTACTCCTACATCTGGAGTGAAGTTCTCGATGCAGACAGCGTCCAGTGGTTCAGGGACAATGGCGGGCTAAAACGTGAAAACGGCGATCATTTTCGGAATACGCTGCTCTCCAAGGGCGGCAGCGTCGACGCAATGGAGCTGTTCAGGAATTTTCGCGGTGCGGACCCATCGATAGAGCCACTACTGGAAAGGCGCGGTTTAAACTAACCATAGCCTTATCCGCAGACATAAAACGCGACCAGGTGAGCGAGCCTGTCGATATCTGGAGGAAGTCGTTGCCCGTTCGTTAAATAGGACCCAGTCGATCGTCACCTTCGGCAATTTGAATTGCCAATGATCGACTTTTCTCCATTTTTGACGAATCAGCCCAGCTCTCCAATTGCCGCGCCCGGCCCTATTGGATCCTCGCCCCAGTCAGCCCGGCAACGGCGGCCAACGTGGTCTGCGCCGCATTCAGCCCCAGCCGGAAATCCTTGTCGGTGAAAGTCGTCCAGACGTCCAAAGGCTGGTGCCAGGTCGGGTTCCAGCCAGCACCGGTATGGGCGCCGCGCTCATTTTCACGCAAGCTGATTGCAGGGATGAGGTTCATGAACGCCGAGGAATCGGTATTCGTCATGTGTGGCCCGACGGTCGCAGGATAATCGGTGTTGTAGGCATCCGCCGCGGCCTTGAAGACAAATGCAAGGCGCATGGAATCGTCCGCCAGTTCAGAAGCCGACTGGAATTCTATATTCACGTCCGCCTCAGGGCGCTGATCACGACTGACCGTGCCATCGGCGCGGGGCGCACCGTGATCCCATAACATCATGTCATGCTGAATCATGCCGAGCCACTTCGGTTCGGGGTACCTGCCTGAACCGACCGGATCCTCAATACCTTGCAACGCCTGTCGTTGTTCGACATAGGCGTACGCCCCGTTTAATCCTGTTTCCTCATTGTTCCAAAGCGCGAAGCGAATAGATCGGTCCGTCTTGACATCAGGTGCACTGAAGATTTTTGCCAGTTCAATCACCAATGCAGTTCCCGAACCATCATCATTGACTGCTTCATTAACGCCGTGACCGTCCATGTGCGCACTGATGATGTACATCTCATCCGGGCGGGTACTGCCAACCTTGGTGCAGTAGACCTCCTGTCGTTCACCGTTTGTGGGTTCCTCGATGTTGAGCATGCGAATGCGCTCATCGGGTTGCGCATCAAGGTCTCGATTCACGCCGGTTTCAGCTCGATAACCGTAAATTGAAGATCCGCCAGGACCACTCCCATTGCGACCAACAACGCCGCCAGTCGGAGTCGCCAGGTCCGGCGCTTCGGTCTCGGGAGCCCGTGCCCTGGGAGGCCTCGGCTCAGGATCAAAGGCATAAGTCAGGCGCTCGACGTTGTCACATCCCGCGGCGACCAGTTGTTGCTCAATCCAGTCAACAGCATTGCGATTGCGCCGCGTACCCTGCCGTCGATCGCCGAATTGCGTCAGCCCCTTAAGCGTCGATTTATAGCTCTCCAAAGTCAGGCGGCTCACCAGGTCGAGGACCGGATCAGCGGCTTTGTCCTGCGCATTCGTGATGCCGGCTGTTGCCAATGAAACGAACAGCAGGCTAGATACGACAACTTTTCGAGAAGTGGAAAACATGCGAGCTCCGATGTAAAGCCGAGGTGATTGGGTTTTCAAGCATAGGCAGGCGCAGCCCTTACGTCCAGCACCGGCGGGTGTAGCCAGTGAACTCCAATCCGCACTCAAGTGTTTTCGACTGATCTGCCGAGAGGCACTGCGCGACCGGCAGCAGAACGATGCTAGAATACGAGAAGCCCCCTTTCTTATAAAACCACAATGCTAAGGAGCGGCTCTTGACGGACCCAAGGTTTCGGATTGGAAGACTCTTTGCGGAGCTTAGCAGGCGCAAGGTCGTTCGTGTCGCTGTCACCTATGGCCTGGTCGGCTTCGCGGTTATCGAGGCCGCAGACATTATTGTTAGCGCGATTCACTTGCCTCCACAGTTCGTCGCATTTGTCATTGTTGCAATCTTTCTCGGGTTCCCGATCGCAATCGTTTTTGCATGGTCTTACGACATCGTTCCTGATTCGTCGGTTGAAGAAGCGAATTCCGGAAACCCGCCTGACGATGGGCCGCACTCGAAACAATCCGGCTGGTCGCCAGTCCGCGTCATAAGCATATCCGCGATAATGGTTATCGCTGTCGTCACCTGGTATGAATTCCGCCCGGATACGCCGAACTCCAGCCATGACCCACACCCGCAATATATCGATTCTGTCGCGGTACTGCCGCTCGACAACCTGACCGGCGACGAAAGTTACGATTACATTGGGATCGGCATCACCGAGGAAATAATCACGCACCTTGCGAAAATTCCACCGCTCAAAGTCATTTCACGCCATTCGGTACAGGCTGCTGCCGCACAACGATTGACAACACCACAAATTGCCAATGCCCTGGGAGTGCGTCATGTCATCGAAGGGTCACTGCAGATTGACGGTGGCCAGATCCTGGTCGCGTTACAGCACATAAACGCAGAAACCGATGCCCACTTATGGGCTGAAAACCTGGGTGGTCCACTCTCGGACAAAATCCAGGTTCAACAGGCCATCGCCGATTTCGTTACTACGAAGATTGTGGATATGATCCCCGGGTTGACCATGCCGACGATGAGCACCCACCTCGACCTGGGGCCTGGCCAGAAAGCCTACCTGGAGGGCAAACGCTGGATGGGCCAACGAACGACGGAGGGCATCAATAACGCCGTTCACTATTTCGAGGCATCGCTGGAACTCGATCCTGAGTATGCGCCGGCTTATGCGGATCTTGCTTCGACGTACGCACTGGCACTCTCTTACCGATACGACATTGATGTTGACGGCTACACAATCGCGGCCCGGGCGATGTCGATGGCAGATAAAGCTATCGCGCTCGATCCCAACTTGGCCGCAGGATATGCCGCACGCGGCCTGATCGGTATTCAAATCGGACACTCGCCGATCTCAATTGCCGCCGATTTCGATCGAGCCGAACAACTAGCCCCGAATTCTGCCAGCAACCCGAGCTGGCGCTCTCTCGCGCAAGCACAACTCGGCAACACCGAGGAAGCGTTCGCCGAAGCTAGGCGCGCCGTCGATCTCGACCCCCTGGCACCGGCCCGCCAGATTGCGCTGGCAAACGTGGCGTTTCAACTTGAACGCTACAATGAAGCCATTTCTGCTGCTCGTATCGCCACCGCACAGGAACCGCGGCTCATCCGGGGTCATGCAATCGAAGCACGATCACAAATACTGAATGGCGATCCCGAATCTTGCAGCAACCTGCTCCTCAGTGCCTACAGGGTCCTGCGTGCGACCTGTCTTGATGCAAGTGGGCGTTCAGCGGATGCAGAGAAAATCATCGCCGGCGTTCTCAATAATATCGATGCAGAGAGGATCAGTGAGCCAGGTTATACCGAGGTGATCACCTTCGAAGAGCTTGCCACTTATTACGCGTTTATTGGCGATGCGGAAAATGCCCAGCAATGGCTGATGCGATCCTTTGCGGTATCTCCTGCGGGAATAGAATTTCGGGTGCTCGAGTCAGCGCTTTTTAATCGGGTACGAAACGACCACGATTTCAATGCTGCAGTAAGCGCTATCCGGGCGGACCTTTATGCCATGGTCCGACGAAGGAGTGAAAATTTGTAATGCCCGACCAAAATCGCGCTTGTTATCGCTAACCCTGGCCCCTGGTGCGCGTCTTGCCCTGTTTTGCATTCTTTTCGATGAACTCGATGACCATGCTTGCGACGTCTTTTTCCGTTGCCTTTTCAATACCCTCCAAACCGGGTGAAGAATTGACTTCCATCACGACGGGGCCGTGATTGGAGCGCAGCAAATCCACGCCTGCGACGTTGAGACCCATAACCCGTGCCGAACGCACAGCCGTCGACCGTTCCTCCGGTGTAATCTTGATCAGCGTCGCCGATCCGCCTCTATGGAGGTTGGAACGAAACTCACCCTCCTTGCCCTGTCGTTTCATCGACGCAACCACTTTGTCACCAATGACAAAACATCGAATGTCAGCTCCGCCGGCTTCCTTGATAAACTCCTGAACCATGAAGTTGGCGCCAAGGCCACGAAACGCCTCGATAACACTCTCCGCTGCTTTTTTCGTTTCGGCGAGAACAACGCCAACACCCTGTGTACCTTCCAGCAGCTTGATAACGACCGGAGCGCCGCCGACGAAATCGAGCAAGTCATCGGTGTCATCCGGCGAATTCGCAAAACCGGTGATCGGCAGCCCGATACCCTTTCGCGACAATAACTGTGACGCGCGCAATTTGTCTCGCGATCTCGTGATGGCCACTGATTCGTTAACGGAATAGACACCCATCATCTCGAACTGCCGTACAACAGCTGTTCCATAAAACGAAACCGATGCACCGATTCGGGGAATGACGGCATCCACTCCTTCGATTGGCCGTCCCGCAAAATGGATGCCGGGGTTGTGACTGGTAATATTCATGTAGCAACGCTTGTGGTTTATCACCACCATTTCATGATCGCGTTTTCTTCCCGCTTCAATCAGGCGTTTCGTCGAATAAAGATTTTTGTTTGTCGAAAGTACTGCTATTTTCATGTATCTGCCTTATATGGTAAATCCGCTGAGCGCCAGGGCGCGCGATTGCTATCATCGGTCTCATAATCGTGCTCAGCCGCGAATTCCTCAACGACATTTTCTGCCTGAGTCACACTTTTGAAAGCCGCCACGTTGAAGAGTGCTTCGCCCTCGTATGCGAGTGGCAAATTGCTCCGACCGATGATAATGCCGTCAAATGGGGCGATAGCCGTATGTTCGGCTGTCCCGAGCGGATCGCTAACGGTCGCAAGTCGCTGACCTTTGATCACGCTGCTTCCCAGCTGGGCCTTACCCGATACTATACCACTGGTCGGCGACCGTACCCACTTCGTATTGCGTGCCAGCAATGGCTCGGTTGAATTTGATGTCTTCGTTGCGGGAAGCATTCCGATATGCCGCATGACATTTAGCACGCCTCTTATTCCTGCACGAATGCTGACTTCATCGAAGCGCAAAGCCTCACCCGCTTCGTAAATCAACATGGGTATACCTTTCTCAACAGCACAAGCCCGCAGAGAACCGTCGCGAATATTGGAATTGATCACTACCGGCGCACCAAACGCCTTGGCAATAGCGAGAGTTTCCTCGTCGTCCATGTTGCCCCGAATCTGCGGTAAATTGGACCTGTCAATCGCACCAGTATGAAGATCTATGCCGTAATCTGATTTCGCGACGACCTCCTCAAAAAACGTATGGGCAAGGCGCGAAGCAATCGACCCTTTCGAACTGCCAGGAAACGAGCGATTCAGATCCCGGCGGTCAGGCAGATATCGTGACTGATTCAGAAAACCGTGAACATTGACAATCGGTACCGCAAGCAAAGTCCCCCGAATTGAATTCAGTATCTTCCTTCTCAGCAGTCTGCGAATTACTTCAACGCCATTCAGCTCGTCGCCATGGACGGCAGCCGAGACGAACAGAACCGGTCCGGCCTTTCGACCGCAGACAACGCGCAAAGGCATATACAGGGATGTCGCGGTATACAGGTCGGCAACGGGCAGATTGACAGTGGCACTCGTACCCGGCTTTATTTCAGTTTCGTCTACGACTATGGATTTATTTCTAATCATCGTTATCCAGGATCGATTCTGTTTGGGTCGGTCTCTTGCCGACAAGATAGGAGCGCGCGGGGTCCACTTGTGCGCGACCCCTGATTGCCGTCCGACCAATAAGCATGCGGAACAACATGTCGTCGCGCGCAGTCAGCGTTGCCTCAATTGGCCAGACATAGGGCCCCATAGAAACCGAGGTTTCGATAACCTGGCGCAGTCCTTTGTGCCCGCCGGAATCGGTAACTACTCGCTCGTCAATGACGTTGGCCTGACAGACAACAACGAAATCATTGTCGTTTTGCCTGGGATGCATTTTGAACTCGACACGCGCGACGCCGTTTTCGGTAAATGGCCGCACTTCGAAAGCATGCAGCGCCGACGTTCTGGCACCGGTATCAATTTTGGCCTTGATCTCTCCGATCCCCAGGTCGGGCAATCCGACCCACTCGCGCCAGCCAATAATCAACCGTCCATCATTCCGATCGGACAAGGTTGCACCTGCAGGCTGTAGAATCTTGAAACATCATTAGTTATGCCACTGACTTGCCAGATCCGTGTTGCAATCACGGAAAACCTTTGTTGGTGCCACTAGTATGGCTGAAAAATGCGCGGCATCTGCAACTATTTTAGCAATCATCGCGGTCAGCAACCCGGCGAAGAGACCGGCAGGGCTGCTACTCCTTCTCGACGAGGTACAAAAGATCAATCGATTGCGCCTCACCGGCTCCGGCCTCCAATGTCAGTCTTTTTGATAGCCTGTAGCGAATCAACAAAGTTCCAAGGCGGCTAAAAACGCCATAAGCATATCTTGCATGAAGGCGGGAATTCAGTTGCTTACCCGCGACCAGCGCAGTCGCATCACCACCGTCGCCAGCAACCGTCAACTGATCCAGGCCCAGTGCCTGACCGATTTGCTCCGTTACCCGCCCAGCCTGCCCGACCCCAAGCGCCAATGCGGCACTGGACAACTCATTACCCTCCGATTGCGTTGCCTGGCTCAAAGGCCTGCCGACGATCAGGTAAGAAATCGCGTCCGCCTCCGCCATTGCCGGTTCGGCGTAGACCGTCGAACTTATCTGCTGTGCCCTTCCCTGCAAATGAATGCCCGCTTTCACCTGTGCATCAAAAGACTCAATGACTCTGACTGCTTTTACATCAACTATCGGGTTATCCAAAGGCCCGGTGAACGTCAGTGTGCCTTCCTCGATCGTCAACTTCTGGCCGTAAGCCGAAAAGACACCCTCTACAAGCGACACTTTTCCCTCCGCACTGATCGGGCGGTCTTTGTACATCCTTACCTGGAGGTTGCCGAGCAATTTCGTATCGAGGCCAAAAGCGTTCACATGAACGCGGTCTCCGAACGTGAGCTTTGCGACGCCATCTATCTTTGTTGGCTCCCCGGATGGGGACTCGTCGCGTCCAATCACTACGACATCGGGAGAAGGCATGACTGCGTCGTCCGAAAGCTCGGATACATTGATTTCTGCCCGCGGTACTTCGAAACTGCCACTTATTACCCAGCCGTCCCGCGTACCGACAACGACGAGATCGGGTGACGCCCACAGGTGATATTCCGGCCAATTTATGAGTTCGGCAGAGGAGCCATGTACTCTCATGTTGACTGAACGGGTTGCCCGCATGAGATTCTCAACGCGCCCGTTGACGCTCAGGTTGCCGTCACCGGCATTCGCGGTTCCCGACACCGTGGCGGCACCAGCCGAGGTACCGGCTACAGTAAGGTTGATATCCGTCAGGGGCACATTCAACGACGGAACGGCCAGGCTGCCGTTGCTCCAGTTCAGGCTGCCGTTAAATTCCGGCGACATCAACGGGCCGGACGCCCCAACGGTCGCCTTGATCACGCCTTCGAAATTATCAATCGTCGGAAAAACAGCGGGCACCCAGTACCAGTCCTGCCCTTCCAGCCGCAGGTCCGCAATGATCGATGTGTCCGATTTCAGCTCCGCCAGAGTAGCTTCAAGCTCGGCTGTTACGCCCGGCTCGACTGACATTACCGCCGAAACCCTTGCCCCTCCGTTGAGCAGTTCCACATCGAGTTCGCCGGTCGGAATGAGCACATCGGTAAGTTCCTCATTGGCCTCCAGGACACGCAGGACCGTATCCGCCTGTTTCCAATCAAACGTACCTGACCACTCTCCGCTTTGCCTTTTAACATCTATATTTGCATTCGCAGATCCGCTCAGCCTGAGGTTTTCGGGCAGGAAGGAATTGGCAAATTGGAGTGGCAGCCGCGAGAGACTGGCGACGACTTCAATGTCGTCTGCCTGGCTGGAAAAACGAGTGACTTTAAGGTCACCCAGATCGCTTCGCCAGGCATGTTCACTTACCGACACATCGCTTCCGGAAATTTCGAACTGGACACCGTTCTCCAGCGACCAGCGTCCGGTATTCGGCTCTGTGATGCTTGCCGAGATCAGCACACCATCAATTCCATCAATTTGTTGTGCGATGCTCCCTTCGGCATTGACGTCCAGGTCGCGAAACTGCCAGGCCAGAACGATGTCCATTGATTCCGGCGCGCCTTTCCCGGATACAGTAAACGATCCGAAATCCGATTCGTCGACCGAGAATGAGGTTACCGCCGCCGACAAGTCGAAAGCATCGAGTGTCGACTCACGACTCATGACAAGCAGCTCTTGCGCGGACCAATGTTGAAACTTGAGATTTTCTCCGTGCAAATCACCGGTAAACAACGGTTTGGTGGCTGCCCCCGTGAGCTCTCCGCCACCATCAAGGCTGCCGGAAAACTCCGGCCACAAAACGCCAAGCTCAGGCGCTTCGATTGAAAAGCTCAAAACATCGTCGCCACGACCATAAAAACCATCGACACTAACCCGATTCGAACCGACTTCCAGCACACAGTCGCCACAGCGAACCTGGTCGGCCGCTATGGCAAGACTGCCTGCTGCCGTTATCGGAGCGTCGTTCAATACGCCAGTCACAACTGCGTTCCCGACGTCAAAACTGCCGCCACCGTTTATCCGCAGATGAAAATTGGCGTTGAGATCGCCAGTCAGCTCCTCGATAAACGGGGACGGATCGAATCCCGAAACACCAACCTGGGCCTCGGCGGCAAACGTGGGTACCCACCCGAGGGAACCTGCCAGATCCGCAATTCCTAACGGATTCTCTGCATGGGCATCAAACGCGGTCAATTGCTCCGTATTGCCGGCCGCCGTTCCCGTCACGCGGGTCGGCTCAATTTCCGGCATGAGCAGTGTTACGTCGAACTCACCAGTGTAATTACCGGCGTTACCTCGAATTGTCGCCTCTCCATTTTCCAGAATGTATTCGCCAAAAGACCAGCTTGACCACGTTACAGTCGTATCGACATCCGGCTCAACACGATGCAGCAACCTGAGAGTCCCGGTTGCCGCCGCTGCATATGGCCCTGATAGCGCGTGATCAAATTGGAGAGCAGCAAGAGTGCCGTTCACGGCGCCACTGCCCGACCAGGCCCCTTCAGCTAGCGACCATCGGAGGCCAAAGCGTAGTGGGATATCTCCCGCCAGCGTCGTGTCGAGATCGGTAACTGTCACATTGATGTCATTCACGCTTGCACCAACGGTTCGCGCACGGAGCTCGGTACCGCTCAGCAAAATGCCATTAAGCTGAATGTTCGTGACAAATACAGGTTCCGCGCCCATCGCCAGTGACAGGCTATCGACCGCCGCGCTGGCAACTGCGATGGACAATGGAACCCCATCGAAACTCAGCTCGAACGGTTGAGGCGCAGCAGTCGGTGCGGAGTCTTTATCAGTGAGATCCTGATAAGAAACCGATTTCGCGTTGAGCAAATCCAGGCTTAATCGACCGTATGGCAACGTCGACCAATTAATACGAAATTCTCCGTCGACAACGTGAATATCGATCGAGGAGTTACGATAGGTGGCAGACGGAAGCTGCAGGCCCGACCAGAGCGTTCCACTGAACTGTTCAATCCTGATCGTTCCTGGAATCGTCGCATCAATCCTGTCAATGGCCCAACGCGTTCCCACTTCGGTGTTCAATATGAATGCAATCGACCCGATTGCCAGCAATACAATCACCAGGACTGCGGCCAAGCCACGCAGGAACCATTTCGACGAGCGACTCATTTACAGGTCTGGCCCGAGACTGATATGTAATCGGAAGTTAGCGTTCGGATCGTCGAGTGGGTGTGCGAAATCGAGTTTCACCGGACCGACAGGCGAGTACCACCGGATACCCAGGCCAACACCACTGCTGAACTTGATATCTGTATTGTTAAAAGCACTGCCGCTGTCGAAAAAGGCAGCGACAGCCCATTGAGATTTGAATAATCGATCAACTTCCACACTGCCGGTCAACAGGTGACTGGCGCCAATCACAACATTGGATGCATCAACAGGCCCAAGAGATTCGTAGTCATATCCACGAATGCTCCGGTCGCCACCTGCGAAAAAGCGCACAGACGCAGGTAATTCTGATAGCGCATCTTTCATCGTCAGACCCAGCGTTCCGCGCACAAGGAAGCGGGTCTTTTCATTAATCGAATGAATCCACTTTGCGGTTGCTCTGAGTTGCGCAAAATTCGTATCGGATCCGAGGCTGTCACTTGCGCCTCGAATATCGAAGTTCCGGTAGCTTCCATTCCGTGTCCGACTGAGTTCACGACCTTTAGTCGCCTCCCAGTTGATGCCAAATATAACGAGCTCGCTCGAGGTGTCCTGGTCGCCCACTTTGAAATTCTCGAAGCTGTAGTCAAGATATTTCGTTTGCAACCAGGTGGACGTCATGATGTGTGACCGAAGCACACCGAGTTTGAAGGTATCATTCTCGCTGGTGTCGGTTTTCTCGTGTCGTACTCCGACGCCAACACTGAACCATTCTTTCCGGGGATCCCGTATAGGCCATCGATATGTAGCGGTCAGTTCAGAATCGACCGGTGAGGCATTTAGTTTGCTTTCGAATTGGTGGCCTTTGTCATTGCGCCTCCGATTCGCATAGCCAAGTCGCGCTTTTGGACCGGTGTCGGTAGCAAATCCCCCGCCAACTGAATACACGCGACGAGCACCGGGCGTCAGTGAGACAGTAACCGGGACTGTCTTATTTTCGATGTCGAGCGGTTCAGTGCTGATAGACACCGACTTGAAATAAGTGCTGCCATTGAGTGATTCGTACAACTTATTAATCGCGGTCGAATCGTAAGCATTCCCGGTTTGTATGTCCGCAAAACCGAACAGGAGGTTATCCCTTAGTATGCCCTGGCTGAACTTTATCTCCCCAAAGCGATATCTCGGTCCGGACTCAATATTCAACTCGATATCCGCCGCCTTGGCTTTTGGATCGACAATAACCTCACCGCGAGTCAGGTCGGCGTCAAAGTATCCCTCCCCGATCGCGGCGCCGAGCAGCGTGGACTTGAACTGGTCATATTGTCCATGATTCAGAATATCGCCGGGTGCCGGGCGGCCAACTTGGATTCGCGACTGGAAATCCTTATCGTTTGCAGCCTCACCGTCGATCTCGACGTTCACCTTGCGAAGTATGACCGGCGAACCGACTTCGATATCGAAGCTCGCCATCCAGCACTCGCCTTCTGTGGACAATGACTTTGAAATTACGGCGTCGTAGTAGCCCAGCGCCTCCAATGATCGCCGAAGGTTAGTATCGGCGTCACGAAACAGCCGCCGCACGCGCCAGATGGCCGAACCACAGTCCGCCGAGGCGAGCGGCATGACGGCACGCGCGTTCGCCTCCTGGACAGGAGTAAGCCCGGTATAGGTGACTTCCGCCACAGCATTGAACGCCCACAAAGGAACGAACAATGACAAGAGCAGGAGGTAGAGTGTTTTGATGATCTTCACGGGGTCCGGCCAGGGGATACCGATTTGACAACTAAAATCCGTTTAAAGTCTGGTATGTATGTCGAAATGCGGGAAAATTCCTGAATATCAATGGGAACCGATACTCGCATATTGTACGCTGACCACAAGGTGACCGAAATCAACAAATGACAACATGAACTGATGCAATGCTAAACGAATTCCAGACCATCTGGCAGCTTCCGATAATCCGACTGGGTAGCGGCCAGACCGTCGTGGTTGGCCAGATGGTGCTCGTGCTGGCGATCCTCATTGTCGGCTACCTTGCCAGCAAGCTGGTCGAGCGTTTCATTGCACGCCGCCTCGCCCACACGAACCTCACTGCCGACGCCGCTTACGCCCTGAAGAGAATTTCGTTCTATGCGTTGCTCGTTACCGTTGCAATGCTGGCACTCAGCCTGTTGCAGATACCGTTGACGGCATTCGCATTTATCTCCGGCGCTATCGCTATTGGCGTGGGATTTGGCGCGCAGAACATTATTAATAATTTTATCAGCGGCTGGATCCTGATGTTCGAACGGCCGGTCAGAATCGGGGACTTCATTGAGCTGGACGAGCAGCAAGGTGTCGTTGAGACCGTCGGCAATCGATCGACTCGAATTCGGCGCACCGATGGCGTGCATATTCTTGTGCCAAACAGCCAGTTACTTGAGCGCAAAGTGATCAACTGGACCCTCGTGGATTTCGATATACGGAGTATCGTCAGGGTCGGCGTAGCATACGGATCACCAATCAAACTGGTAGCGGACCTGATACTTCAGATTTTGCGCGAAACTCCGGGAATCAAGGAAAAACCAGGACCGCAGGTAATATTCGAGGATTTTGGCGACAACGCCCTGATTTTCGACGCCTATTTCTGGTCAGAGGTACATGCGGAGCGAGACCGGCGCATCCTCTGCAGCGAGGTTCGGTTTCGAATTGACGAACTGTTCGCCGAGCACGGCATCGCCATTGCATTCCCGCAGCGAGACCTGCACATGAACACGTTATCTCCCCTCGAGATCCGACTGGTTGATTCAGATCCGACAATAGCGCGCGGAGATTAAGGAATGACGGAAAACAGCAGGTTTTTTGAATTCGCGATGTTACTCGATGGCAAGGGGAGCGCCAGGAGCCTGAATGAAAACGAGGTTGCCGCCTGGAAAGAATCTGATGGCATTTTGTGGATCGACCTTGACCAAAACAAGGCTAGCGCTTCGAAATGGGTAAACGGCAAGAGCAATGTCGACAATATCGTTGCCGACATTCTGCTCGCCGGCGAAACCAGGCCAAGATCGATTGTCGAGCCTAATGGACTCATTGCGGTTATGCGCGGCATCAATATGAATGCAGGTGCAGTGCCTGATGACATGGTGGCGGTTCGCATTTGGCTTGAGAAGAATCGGATCATTACATCACACCGTCGGACGATGCTTTCATTAAGTGACGTCAAGGAAGCGCTTATGTCCGGTCAGGGACCCGTTTCCAGCGGTGATTTCCTGGTTGAGCTTACTGGCTATCTTTCCGGCCGAATTGGTTCGTCAGTCGAGAACATAGAAATGATGGTTGAAAATCTCGACGCACAGATGGCGACTGCAACGATCTCAGATCTTCGCACATCACTCGGAATTGTGAGACGCCAGGCGGCGGCGATTCGTCGTCACCTGTCACCTCAGCGAGATGCGTTGGACAGGCTCGCTCGGGCCCAGTCAGTCATCCTTTCGCAATCCGAGGCCTATGACTTACGCGAGGCTGGCGATCACATTACCCGTCAGCTCGAAGATCTCGACCTGGCACGGGAAAATGCACTGGTCACGCAGGAAGAGCTGATGAATCGTATCGCGCAGGAACAGAATTCTCGCATGTACCTCTTGTCGATTGTGTCCGCGATTTTTCTACCGCTGATGTTTGTTACCGGGCTACTGGGCATGAATGTCGCCGGACTTCCCGGAACGGTCAATCCCAAGGGGTTCGTGTACGCCGCCGTTATAATGATTGTGTTCGGAATCGGCATGGCCGTCTATTTCAGATGGAAAAAGTGGATTTAATCCACGAAAGGGTGGCGCCAGGTCAATCGACTGTCAGGAAATTGTAGTCGTCAGTGTCACTGGCAGGCGAATCACCTTTTCCCGGGTTCCTCTTTTCCTGCAATCCGAATTCGCGACCAATAAGCTCCGCCGCAGCCTCGGCCTGTCCCGCACCATTGAAGCCTTCACCCAGGATCATCTTTCGCCCCAGGTTGTCCACGGCATAAACAGCATAGCGAACCATGTGTTTACTGCCAGACTGCGTCGTCGATGTCTTCTTCCTGTCGAAGCGAATAAAGTTCGCACGACGCAACCGTCTCCGCTTGACGGGAATTCCCAGGACACGCCGTACAGTCCGAATATCACTGCCATCCTGCGTAACTTCCAGCGAGTTAAGCATGAAATAAAATCCGGACAGCAGGATGAGAATACCGACGCTGCCAAATATTGCACCCATGAACCACTGACCTTCCGACACCGCAAGGAACCAGCCTGCAGCGGAAAAAATGCCGCCAAACAATAAACCTCCGATGCCTGACGGCATGTTTCGGCCTATCGGAAAGAGCATGGATTTGCCCATCGCATCCTGACTCAATGCGACCAGCTTCCTGATAGCATGAACATCAATCTGTCGCTGTGCCGTCTTTGCCTCTGTAATGGAAACGTCAGACAAGTTCTTTGAGCGATCTTTTGTCGCATAAACAGGAATTTCATAGTCACGGTCGAAGTCCGCCCCCGGCAGATCGGAAGAGACATTCAGGCGCCAGGTATAATAATCATCGCTGTCCTGAACTGCGGCAGATTCCACCAGATCTTCAGGCACATCAAAGCGGAAGTGGAGGCGCGTCCCTTTCGGTCCGGATGAGACGTGTGCAACCTGCGCATCCTGCCATTCGGCGCTTTCCTTACGACTGCGGTTTTTGCCGGTACCTGAAACGTAGCTATGCAGACTGGTCAAGGTCATGGAAAACCGAGCATTCGAATCGAATGGCAGGCCGATATCAATCGTTCCACCAACGTGACCACCGATTGAACCCGGGAACGGGTCCAGGTCGACAGGCGCCGCGCCAAATCGTCGCCATTCGAGCGTGCGACGAATGGCCCAGGTAAGAAGTCCCAATCCGACGAGGGGAAACAGTAAGCCCAGCAACGCCGGCATGTTGCCCTTCTCTGTCACTTCGGAGTAGACCAGGAACGGCAGCGGTGCCGAGATGAGACTCCAGAGGGCGGCGAATCCCCAACTGAAATACATCGTGTTCTTTGAGCCTGAACCGACGAGTGATGACTGCCATTTGTCGTTCGCCAGCCACGGCTGTTCCCGATAAATGGGCAGCCCGGGGTCCTTTTCTTTCGCTGAACGCAATACGAAGATAATGAGCCCCAGGCCAACACCACCGAACACAACCAGGAAAATTGACTTGAAACCCATCAATCCCCAGCGAACCGTGGGGTCAATAATTGCGGCCGCCGGGTCCTCCGGATTTACGTAGACCGTGACGGTTTCGCCACGACCCAAGACCTCGCTAAGGTGATTTCCCATGTCCGTCTGATAATCGCCAATATTATCGGCGCCATCCGACAACGCCACCCGGGTCCCGGTGTATCGCTTGCCACCGTACTCATAGGTATATCGGGCATAAGCCTCAAAGGTATCGGAATCTTCACCCGAATGGCGTTCATATCCTGCCCGTTGCAGGCTTGCCTGGACCGGCACCCACTGCTTCATCTTCGTAGAATCGAGCAGGCTGTTGCCGATGGAATAAGCCATCCAGACACCGACGCCCAAAAACGGAAGCGCAAAAAGCAGAGAGAAAATTTTGCCTTTCATCATCTGTAGCCTGGATTTTGGCGAAAACACGACTGTTGACGAGAGTAACAACCCTTCGGCCGGCAGGCTGTGAGGACAGTCTCAGTCGGACAACAGGCCAAAAGTGGCCGACGCACGGTAAAAATTGCAGTATTCCACCGGGTTTTCAGGTCACAATGCCTAACAATCAAAAAGGTAAAATCCGATGAATCTGACGCGAAACATGGTCGCTCTCGCTACGCTTCTGCTCTCAGTTGCCGCCACAGGGGCGGACGATTCCATTCCGGTTGGCGAGAAATCAGCCTGTATGAACGGCCCCCTGGCTCAATTTGGACAGTACATCGGCGACTGGGACATCGAGGATTCCCGGCTCAGTGAGGATGGATCCGGGTGGGCGCCAGGCGCCGGAGCCAGGTGGAACTTTGTCTGCCTGGGCGACGGAACGGCTGTCCAGGACTTCTGGATGCCGAACGACGGGCAGGTTGGCACTAATCTTCGAACATGGAATCCGGACACCGAGTCCTGGGACATTGCCTGGACCAGCAAGGGTATGCCCGGATTTGCACATATCCAGGCCAGGATGAGCGAGGACGGCAACATCGTCATGCACTACAAATCGCCCTTGCCGGATCCGCTGCGCCGCATCACCTTCTTCCCGCCCGATGCCGATGGATGGCGCTGGACCCTCGAAATATCCTCGGATCAGGGCGCAAACTGGACAGCGGTTTATCGCATCAAAGCGTCACGCAGCAGGTCATCCGGCGGGTGAATGCCCGTCGGGACAGGACAGGTAGTTGAAAAACATGGGAAATTCGCTTGACTCCAGATTCTCAGGAGTTATAGTCCGCTTTGCTTGTAAGTCAGCATTGTATTTATGGCTCCATGCCGATGTTTCTCTCGTAGTTTCTCGACCTGTTTTTCATAAGTAACCGCAAACTTCTAGCGCAACCGTCTTTTCACGAAGACATTTTCACTTCTGATTTAATAGGTATTAATCATGTCAAGAACTACAGGAACCGTAAAATGGTTCAACGAAGCCAAAGGCTTTGGCTTCATCGAGCAGGAATCAGGCCCAGACGTATTCGCTCACTTCAGCAACATTTCTGGTGACGGCTTCAAGACCCTGGCTGAAGGCCAGAAGGTTGAGTTCACTGTTACGCAGGGCCAGAAAGGCCCGCAGGCAGAGAACATCGTCGCCGTTTAATTTCGCGACAGCCTGATAAAACGAAGGCGGGGCCGAAAGGCCCCGCCTTTTTTTATTCCCTGTCAGAACGAAGCTCCGACTAAACTTTGCCCGGTGGCCTGACTAATGAAGAAAATTGCCGTGTTTGCCGATGTCCAAAACATCTATTACACCTGCAGGCAGGCTTATGGACGGCAGTTCAACTACGACGCCCTGATCAAGCGTATTTCTGCAGGCGGCCAGATCGTGTCAGCAACCGCCTATGCGATCGATCGTGGTGACGAGAAACAACGAAAATTCCAGAGCGCCTTAAGACAAATGGGCTTCACGGTAAGACTAAAGCCCTACATTCAACGCAGCGACGGTTCCGCCAAAGGGGATTGGGACGTCGGCATTACGATTGACGTCCTCGAGACGGCGCCAAACGTCGATATCGTCGTACTCCTGTCAGGCGATGGCGATTTCGATATGCTATTGCGGAAAATCCGCAGGGATTACAAGGTTCGTGCGGAAGTTTACGGCGTACCGGCCCTCACCGCGAATTCACTGATCGACTCGGCCAGCCTGTATCACCAGATCAATGAAGAACTCTTATTGTAGGCTTACCTGTCAGAATCTTTTGTCAGTTCGCTCGATATACATATCCATTTCACCATCTTCGTACATTTGTAGATAAAACGAGTCCGGATCACAGGTATACGGAAAAATTTCTGCCGAGTTGTCACGATGCCATTGCCGCCTTCTGACCGGCGGCCTTGAATAATTATCGGGATCAAAAACTGTGATGACAGCATTCAGTGTCTCGCCATCCGCAGCAAGCGAATAACGTTCTTCGAGCCGGGCATTCTCGGAAATAAGCTCGCCGCGAAAATCCCTGACTGTCTTCTCAAGATGCGTCGTCGTAACAACGAGAGTGCTGCCCTCCCAGTGCGCGTTGGAGTGGCCCATTCTCGAAGGCGGGACAAACTCGCCGGGTGCTCGGCCATCCAGCCAGATTCGCCTGACACGTGACTGATATTCGTAGATCATCGTGAGTCGATGATCCGACGCTATTATCTCGAACGGAAACGAATAGGTTGCGAGCGCCGGAAGACCGACAGAGGTACAACGCACATCAGGCTGATCGTAATAAGGCAGATATGACTCCAGCCACTCCTCACCTGCAGGCGTCAAAGACATCGTATACTTACGAAAGTCGAGTTCCTGGGTCGCGGTCCAGGTGCCGGACAGGTCAACGGGCTTCGGAGGGAGCGCATCATCGGCCAGTGGGGCCTGACGTTCGGCCCGCCACGGACCCGGCGCTTCTTTCTGGGCTGCGGCACCGACCTGGACGTATGTGCCACTCATGACATTTCCGTCGATCGTACCAGTCATACGGCGATCGAAAACGAACCCCCGCACATCGCGACTGTCCGCAATAATAACAACGTTGTCACCGGCCACTTCAACCGTCGCCGGTCCGCCTTCGAGAAAAGCAATCCAGCCGTCAGGACCTCTTTGAATTTCCAACAACCCAACCAGCGTCCGTTCCTTGTCCTGCAGGGACAGCAGCCACTGGCCTTCGACAGGTTCGGCAGCAATTGCAGGCATGGCTACGATAAGTAACAGCGTCAGGATTTTTCGCATCGATAGTCTACTCCGGCACTTTATCGATCAACACGGTACCGTCGGCCAGTGTAATGGTCATTATTGACAGCATTTTGTTTCCATCGCGACCGAGGAAACCATACATTTCAACTGAGTCGCCAACCTTTATCGTATCCTTCGTCCAGCCTTTTCGGGCCAGCCAGACAACCGGGGAGCCTCGTGCATCCCATGTTTCTGCCTCCCCCGCCTCATTTTCAATCGCAATCAGGTAACGCACGTGCGGATTCTTGAACCACACCTGCGTGATAGTGCCCTTAAGCGTCGCCGTTTTATCAGCCACGAATTCGGCGGTGAACGAATGATGACTGAATGCGGCGCGAATGAGCAGTACGCTAAGCGCTGCGACAGCGACTGAGGCCGATATGACACGAGCGAAGGTTGTTCTTTTCATTGCGGCTGTAACCAACTTTTTGAAGTAATCGGCAAATAATACACGATCTGTCAGAAACCGAGTTGATCGATAAACCGATGCCAGCGAATAATTGCCGGCATGAACCAGGGAACACCATTGTATAGTGGTCGGGTCTCAAACGGCAGATCATCAAACGCAGTTCTTCCTTCCTCTACCTCGCCCAACATTTTGTGGCCCAGCTTGGTGCCGAAAAACGTTGCACGAGCCACGCCCGAACCGCAGTAGCCCATCGCGTAAAACATTCCATCGTGCTCGCCAAGATGGGGCACATGATCGAAGGCGTAGGCTACCAACCCGGACCAGCTATGCGTAATTTGGGTCTTCTCCAGCCCGGGAAATACGTCCAGCATTGATTGCCTCATCAGCTTCGCGTTATTGATCGCGTGATCGGCGGACGTGGCCCGGCCACCGAACAGAATACGTGTTCCATCTGGTGAGGGCCGGTAGTAGGCCATCACTCTGCGCGTGTCGCCGTAACAGCGGCGAGTTGGCATCAGTTCCGTCATCAATCCAGGCGCGAGTGGTTCGGTTGCAATGAGTGAACTTCGTATTGGAAGTACGCGCCTCCGAAACCAGGGGGTCGACTTTCCCGTGTAGCCATTTGTGCAGATAGCGACCTGGCCAGCATGAACTTCACCGTTGGAAGTTCTTACCTGAAAACCATTTGCTGTCTGCTCGATCCCGGACACCCTGGTATTAGCGGCAAACAGGCCGCCCACCTGGCGAAATACGCGAAGTAAACCATCGTGGTATTTGGCCGGATGCAACCCGGCGTCAATCGAGTAGCGAACGCCGCCATAAAATCGATCGGTACCTATTTCATCCCGCACGTTTTTCCTGGGAACCATCTCTGCGTCGATACCGGTCGCCTGGACAAGCGGCTCGAGATCTCGCGCCATTTGCTCGTAATGCGC
>JAHEFD010000016.1:5304-46409 GCA_024640345.1 Woeseiaceae bacterium | reverse complement strand
TGCCTGGGAGAGAAAATGGTGGGGCGTGTAGGGATCGAACCTACGACCAGTCGGTTAAAAGCCGAATGCTCTACCTCTGAGCTAACGCCCCATTTCGGGTTCAGGCAGGATGGCGAAAATGACGGGCGGCATGATACCTAACCACCCATAAATAACAAGCTGCACCGATGCTAGTGGCCTTCGTCATCCATCCTTTTCAGGCGCTGATCGGCGAGTCGTGCTGCAGTGGAATCGGCAAATTCACCGCGTACCCGTTCCAGGGCCGCCCTTGCGCTATCCCAGCGGCCCAGCTCGTAGTTGCTATAGCCGATCTTTAGCAACGCATCCGGGAGTTTTCGAGACCTGGGGTAACCGCTCAGCACGAGCTGGAACTGGATCAGCGCTTCCTCGAATCTGTCCGTTACGTAGTAGGCCTCGGCCAGCCAATATTGGGCATTGTCAGCAAGCTGGCTATCCGGAAAGCTGATCAGGAATTGCTGGAACGCTACACCCGCAGTGTCGTACTGCTGTTGCTTCAGGAGCTCGAACGCCGCCTCGTAATTTTCCCTGTCCGAGCCGCCCGGGACCGGCAACTGCCCCGGCATGCTCACGCTTGCAGCCGGTACAACCGCCGCCCGTGATTGCAGATTGCGCTCAAGATCCCGTATCCGGTCATCAAGATCGACGTACAGGTCGCGTTGGCGATCCGTTGTCCCCTCGGAGCTGTGCTCGAGGGCCTCCGTGCGTCCAAGAATGTCCGCTGTCTGTCGCTCGAGGTCGTCGACTTGCACCGTCAGGTCGATCAGGCTGCCACTTGCAAGCACCCTCTCCAGGGCCTCGAGACGACGCTCGATATCGTCAAGCTTGACGAGCACGGGGTCCTCCATAGGCGGTTGCGGCGCCATCAGCTCGCAACCGGCCAGCAGGAGAACCGGGCCAAGGAGGCCTGGTAGATATTTACGCGTAATCACCGGATCATCCGTTAGTTGGTGTACTTGATCTCAACACGACGATTCAGCTCATACGCAGATTCGTCGCTGCCGAAGGCTGCCGGACGTTCTTCGCCGAAGCTGACCGTTGAAATCTGGTTGGCCGATGCACCCTGGATGAGCAGGAGCCGCCTGACCGCCTGCGAGCGACGCTCACCAAGTCCGATGTTGTATTCCCGTGAGCCGCGTTCGTCGGCATGGCCTTCCAGGCGAATTTGCGCACGGCTGTCACCTGCCAGACGGCTGGCGTGGCGCTGCAACAAGTCTGAATATTCGGCCCGCAGATCCGATTGATCAAAATCAAAATAGATGATCATGGTGAGCTCATCCATCTGATCCATGCTGTCGCCGAATTCCTCGCCCATGCCCAGGCCGCCATCATTCATGCCATCGGTGATGCCATCATCGCCGCTATCAACCATGGTGCCGGCGTCGGCGTCGGGGTCAGGAATCGTATTGCCGCCGCAACCTGCCGCCAGCAGCGCTACCAGCCCTGCAAAAATCAGCTTTTGAATTTTCATTTTTGTATCCTTAGTTCAGTAATCCCAAGCGATGGGAAACGTTTTAAAACAATTAGTTAGAAATACTACTTAATGTCATTTACTAGATAAAATCCGGCCTAGTATCGAGGAAACGGAGACCATACCGGCTCTCTTATGTCGCCCTGCCTCGAGGTCAGTCGCTGCCGGTAAACGCCATCGGCAGATACCATTTCAAGGACCCCGTCGCCGCCATAGCTCGTCGCATAAATGAGCGAATCGCTGTTCGGGGCAAAACTCGGTGACTCATCCTGCATCCCTTCGGAAACCACCAGGAGGTCCTTGCTTCGCAAGTCGAGCACCGCAACCCGGTAGTCGCCGCGACTCAGGTGAACCAGTGCCAGTTTGCTACCGTCCGGCGAAAGCCTTGGCCGCGCATTATAACTGCCTTCGAAGGTTACGCGCTCTGGTGTGCCGCCGTCGACACCAACGCGGTAAACCTGCGGTCCGCCGCTGCGATCGGACGTGAAGTAAATGCTACGGCCATCGGGCGACCAGGTGCCCTCCGTGTCAATTGACCGGTTCGTGGTCAGCCGGGTCACTTGGCGCGTAGCAAGGTCCAGAACATTAATGTCCAGGTTACCGTCTATTCCGCCGAGAGTCAGAACCAGCTTGCGTCCGTCAGGTGAAAAAGAAGGTGCACCGTTAATCCCGGGGCGGCTGGAGACCTTGATGCGATTGCCACTGCGCAGGGTTTGCACGAATACAGTCGAGACATTGTTTTCAAATGAGACGTACGCCAGTTCCCGGCTGTCCGGCGACCATGCCGGCGACATGATCGGGTCACTCGATTCCATGATCGTGAATTGGTTTTCGCCATCAGCATCGGACACGACGAGGGTGTAGGTGCGATCCGTCTCGGTGCCCTTTGCCGTAACATAGGCCACCTTGGTGCCGAATACGCCGGGAATACCGGTCAGTTTCTCGTAAATCATGTCAGCAGCACGATGGGCCACGCGGCGCATGGTCCCGCGACTGGCCGGCATGCGGTAACCGACGAGCTGTTCCCGGGTATGAACGTCAAATGCCTGGAACTGCACGCTGTAGGCGTTGTCGCCCGTCTGGATCACTTTACCAATGACGACGGCATCGACTTTCAGAATCAGCCAGTCATCAAAATCGATATCAACGCTGGCGGTGGGTTTCTGCAACATGCCGTCTTCGGGTGTCGGCGCGAAACGGCCACTTCGGTACAAATCCGCCGAGATCACATCATCGACGTCAAATGGCTCTGCGGCGTCCTGCCCCTCCCAGCCAAAAGGAACAATTGCGACAGGCGCGCGTTTGCCCGCGAAGTCGGTGATGATGACGTCATATTGCGCATTGGCGGCTGCCGCGTAAGCCAGAAGCAACGCGGGTACGATCAGCCACCGGACAAGCAAATCTTTCATGATTTTGGCCCAAGCTTTTCCAGAGGTGTGCCTATTGTGTCGGTTTTAGAAGGATCTTCAAGTCCCGCTTGAAAACACGCGGATTTTCGGGGAGTGGCAAGGGCGAAGATTTGGCGATCGCAGACTCAATCGCTCGCCTGACCAGCGCATCGCCATTGCAGCGGCCAATTACGGTCTGTACAACCTGGCCGCTGGGCAACAGGCGTAAGTCAACTTCGCACTCGAGCGCTTCCGGTCTTGAGGCGGGATAGACAATATTTCGTTCTATCCTGCGCTGAATTGCGTAACCCCAGCGGTCAAAATCATTGGCTTCCATTGCCTTGAGCCGTTCCGCTTCGGCTTCGATTTCCGCCTGCTGACGACGCAGGATCTCCGCTTCCTCGGCCTCCCGCCTCAGGCGTTCATTTTCCTGTCGCTGTCGCTCGAGGTCTTCCTCTCGTTTGCGTTCAGCCAGTTCACGCTGGCGTTCCACCTCGGCCTCGGCGCGTTTTTTCCTTTCGACTTCCTCCGCTTCGCGCCGCTTTTTGTCCTGTTCCTGCTGTAACCGGATACGCTCCTGCTCCGCCGCCATGTCCAGGCGGCGCTGCTCTTCTTCCGCGCGGAGGCGATCCTGCTCGCTGGTATCGGGTTCCTGGACGGGTTCCGGCTCCGGATCTGGTTCTGGTATTGGTTCCGGTTCCGGGGCTTTCGCGGGAGGTGCCCTGGAGACGTCCTCCTCGGTTACGAGCGTTGCCTGTAATTTGAGCGGAACGACCGGGTACGAGCGCCGATTGAGATCGAACGCGAACACCAGGCTGGCAAACACCGCCACGTGAAATATGGCAGCCATCGTAACCGGGATGATGTTGTACTTGTCGCGTATCACTACAGGTGCTTCTTTTACTCAGGTACCGGGTAGGTATTCAGCGGATCAGTAACAAATCCGACATTTTCGGCGCCACCCTGCTGCAGCAACACCATTGCACCGACAACGTTGCCGTAAGGCACCGCTCGATCGGCTTTGATGAATATCTGGGTATCCGGACTGACATCGAGGACCAGGGCCGTCCGGGCAACGATTTCTTTGCCACTGATCGGCTGGTCCTCATTGTCCCCGACATTCAGGTACAGATTGCCGGCAGCATCGACGCTCAATACGAGCGGGATATTATCCGAGCTGTCTTCAATCGGTTCGGCTCCGGCCTTGGGCAATTCGACCTCGATGCCCTGGGTCAGCAGCGGCGCTGTAACCATGAAGATCACCAGCAACACGAGCATGACGTCGATGTAGGGTACGACATTGATGTCGCCCATCAGTTTTCGCTTTTTCATTTGTGATTGCATGTCACACCGCCTGCTTCTTGGATCGCGCATGCCTTTGCAGGATGCTGGAGAACTCCTCGGTGAATCCGTCGTAACGAATTTCGAGTCTGATGACCTTGTCCGCATAACGGTTGTAGGCGATCACTGCCGGTATGGCTGCAAACAAGCCCATCGCGGTCGCAATGAGCGCTTCTGCAATCGGTCCCGCGACCGTCGCGAGTGTCACGGTCTGAGCGTTTCCGATATCCATGAACGCGTTCATGATTCCCCAGACCGTACCGAAGAGGCCGACATAGGGACTCGTTGAGCCAATGGTCGCCAGCGTGGCAAGGCTCTGCTCAAGCCTGTCGACTTCCCGCATTTGGGAAACCCGCATTGCACGGCGACACTCGTCGACGACCTTGTCCGGGTGCACATCTCCCTGGGTCGTAAGCCGGGTAAATTCCCGAAAACCCGCCTCGAAAATACTGCTCATGCCCTGCGAACCGCCCTTTTGTCTCGAAGCGCTGCGATAAAGGGTATTGAGATCGCCGCCGGACCAGAATGCCGACTCAAAATCATCCGATGCCGTTTTCGTATGGCGAATCAGCCGTCTTTTCGTGAAAATGATGCTCCACGACATAAATGACGCACCGAGTAGCAGAAGCAACACCAGCTGCACTGGCACGCTGGCATCGAAGATCAGGCTAAGGATTGACGTATCAGTCGACATTTTTGGAGTCCTTGAATATTGAAGCGGGTACCCGGACGGGTTTTTGTGTGTCGGCGTTGACGTAGGCAGCCTTCGTCATGCCCTTGCAAAGTAATTCGCCGTCCAGGCTGTTTCTGAAGATGTTCTGTTCGATCAAAAAGGTCGCACGGGTGAGACCCACAAGTTTAGCTGTAGCAACAAGCTCATCATTGAATTTCGCGGGCCGCAGGAACTCTGCTCCGGTGTCGATGACCACGAAATATCGCCGATCCTCGTTTAACAGCACATTCTGTTCGACACCTAAACTACGTAACCATTCCGTTCGCGCGCGTTCCATGAATTTAAAGTAGTTCGCAAAATACACGAGACCCTGGGCATCCGTGTCTTCGTAATAAACGCGGATCGGCCAGGCGAATGCTTCCTGATTGAGGTCGATATCCAATTGAGGGCCTCAGCCGTTATCAAACATCGGCAGCTCGGGCGTCTTGTCCCGTGCAGGCGGCGTTAGTCCGAAATGCAGGTAGGCATTACTGGTTGCAACCCGGCCACGGGCTGTCCGCATCATGAATCCCTGCTGAATCAGGTAGGGCTCGATGACATCCTCGATTGTACCGCGCTCCTCACCGACCGCCGCGGAAAGAGATTCGACGCCGACGGGACCACCATCAAATTTTTCAATGATCGTTTGCAGCAGGCGCCGATCCATCGCATCAAAACCATTCGGATCTACCTCGAGCATGTCCATCGCACTGACCGCAACCGCCTCAGTGACGACACCGTCTGCCTCCACCTCGGCAAAATCTCTGACCCGACGCAGCAGTCGGTTCACGATTCGCGGCGTACCGCGTGCACGACGTGCAATCTGGGCGGCACCTTTTTCCTCGATCGGTAAGTTCAGGATACCGGCCGACCGGTGTGCAATAGATTGCAGCTCTGCTTCAGAATAAAACTCGAGACGCTGCACGATACCGAACCTGTCCCGCAGCGGGGATGTCAGCAACCCGGCTCTGGTCGTTGCTCCGACCAGCGTGAAGGGCTGGAGATCCAGCTTGATCGATCGCGCCGCCGGGCCCTCGCCAATCATGATGTCGAGCTGAAAATCTTCCATGGCCGGGTAAAGAACCTCTTCGACGACAGGGCTGAGTCGATGAATTTCGTCGACAAACAAAACGTCATTCGGTTCAAGGTTAGTAAGAATGGCTGCCAGGTCGCCGGGCCGTTCGAGTACCGGGCCCGAAGTCTGGCGCATGTTGACATTCATTTCGTTCGCGACAATATGTGCGAGCGTCGTCTTTCCCAGGCCGGGCGGACCGAAGATCAGGACATGATCGAGTGCCTCGCTGCGTTGCCTCGCGGCTGTGATGAAAATACTCATCTGCTGCTTGACGCTCGGCTGACCGACATAGTCCTCGAGGCGCTTGGGCCGAATGGCACGATCAAATGCACGGTCCTCGTCACGAGGTACCGCGCTCGTCAGCCTGTCGTGCTCAATGCTACTCACAGATCTTTTCTCATCATTCAGTTAACGACTCGCCGAAGTGCGAGCCGGATAATGTCCTCGGCTGATTTTTCCTTTACATCAATGGTCGCAAGCAACTGTTTCACCTCGGCTGGTTTGTAACCGAGAGCGACCAATGCATCCACCGCCTCGCTTCGGGAATCTCCGCTGACGCTTCCAGCCCCGTGAGACATGGATTGCGCCGGCCCTTTGTCGATCTTGTCCCGCATTTCAATGATCAATCGTTCAGCGGTCTTCTTGCCAACACCGGGAATCTTGACCAGCATCGCCGACTCTTCATGCCGGACATAGCGCTCAAAGTCAGAAACCGTCATCGCAGAAAGAATGGACAGGCCCATCTTTGCACCGACGCCACTGACTTTCAGCAGGGTCCGGAACAAGTGACGCTCGTCGGTCGTGGCAAAACCGAACAACAAGTGAGCATCATCCCTGACCACCATATGTGTATGAATAAAGACTTCTTCACCGATAGCCGGCAGTTCCAGGTAGGTCGACATCGGCGTTTCGACCGCATAGCCGACACCATTACATTCAACAGTAATGACCGGGGCCTGTTTACCCGCCAAACGGCCACGTAGCGAATCGATCATTTCAGTCCCGCAGCAGCGGTTGCAGTACTCACTACACGGTTCAGCCGCCGCTGATTTGCATGGCAAAGGGCTGCAGCTAACGCGTCAGCCGCATCCGGCGACGGATCCCCATCAAGTTTGAGCATGTGTTTGATCATGTGCTGAATCTGCTCTTTCGTCGCAGCACCCGTACCAACGACCGCTTGCTTGATCTCCCGCGGGGCATATTCATAAACAACCAGGTCGAGACCAAAAGTTGCACAGATTGCAGCGGAACGCGCATGTCCGAGCTTGAGCGCACTGCCGGCGTTCTTGTGCATGAAAACACTCTCGACGACGACCGCATCGGGGCGATAGCTGGTCACGATTTCACTGACCGCACGAAAAATCACTTTCAGGCGCTCGGGAAACTCTCCGCTCGCGCTGCTGACAGAGCCGCTCGCAACATAAACAGCTCGATCACCGACGCAATCGACTACGCCAAACCCGGTCAGACGCGAGCCGGGGTCAATTCCCAGTATCCGCTGGCGCTCAGTCAAGCGTCACCTCATAACTCAGCCAACACGTCATCCGGAATGTCGGCATTACTGTATACATTCTGGACATCATCCAGGTCTTCCAGCATTTCAAGCATCTTGACCATGGAGCCGGCCGTCTGCAAATCGAGCACGACGCTGTTTGCCGCGCGCATAGTCAACTCTGCATCTTCCGGGCGATGACCGGCCTTCCGCATTTTGTTGCGCACGGATTCAAATTCAGCGGGCTCTGTCAGGACTTCAATCGAGGAATCAGTGTCAACGAGCACATCGCTGGCGCCCGCCTCGATTGCGGCCTCCATTACTGCATCTTCGTCACTGCCAGGCGGATAGCTGAGCGTACCGACATGTTCAAACATGTAACCCACGGAACCATCGGCACCGAGATTGCCACCGAACTTCGAAAATGCATGCCTGACTTCGGCAACCGTGCGGTTCTTGTTATCTGTCATGCAATCGACCATCACGGCCGTACCACCGGGGCCATAGCCCTCGTAACGGAGTTCCATGAAATCGGCACCGTCCAGATCACCGCTACCCTTCTTTATCGCCCTTTCAATATTGTCTTTGGGCATGCTTTGAGCTTTTGCCTTATCCACGGCCAGCCTGAGCCGCGGATTAGCATTCATGTCGCCGCCGCCCATGCGGGCTGCGACTGTTACCTCTCGAATAAGCTTGGTAAAAAGCTTGCCGCGTTTCTTGTCCTGGGCGCCCTTGCGGTGCTGAATATTCGCCCACTTGCTATGTCCTGCCATACCTGAATGATTCCTGCCAGAATTTTGCCGCGGGTCTGCCTGCGCCAGTGCAGCAGCCGTGCAATGTGCACATACCGCGAGAATTTCATGTGATACCCAAACCCGGGGCGTATGATAACGGTTATAAGTTAGCCGCACACCACCTAAAACCGCGCCAAATGTCTGTATCGGAACAGGAAACCCGGAGTAACGACGGCAGCCAGCCGAAGGAAGACTCGTGGGCGGTCAACACGTTAGAGGACCTGCCAGACCCGGCTGCCGCGGCTTCCGCCCGCCGGGAAGGCACCGAGATATGCGATATTCTCGCTCCGCTGGGTCTGCCGCCCGTCCTCAACGCAGCGGTACTACTATATCCGGCGGTGCGGGACGGCTTCATAAATCACGAAACGCTGAAAAAAGCGCCGTTCGCGGAACTCGCTGATCTCGTCGATGGCCTGGTGCAGTTGGGCAGGTTTGCGCTTCCACCGGACTGGAAACCGGGTGAAGCGCTGGCGACGCAACAATCGGAAGCACTTCGAAAAATGCTGCTCGCTGTTGTGTCCGACGCCCGCCTGGTTGTCGCACGAATCGGCGAACAGCTTTACCGGCTACGCAATTCCAAAGACGCATCGAAAGACGAACAACTGGCCATCGCCCTGGAAACCCAGGAAATCTATGCCCCGCTGGCCAACCGCCTCGGCATCTGGCAACTCAAATGGGAGCTGGAGGATCTTGCGTTCAGGTTTCAGCACCCGGACACCTACCGGCAGATCGCCAAGACCCTGAATGAAAAGCGGATAGAACGCGAGCAATTCATCTCCGACGTGAAAGTGCGGCTCCAGGAGGAACTCTGGAACAACGGCATCAATGCCGAAATCATGGGACGGCCGAAACACATCTACAGTATCTGGCGGAAGATGCAGCGAAAGCATATCAGCCAGGACCAGGTCTTCGATGTAAGAGCCGTCCGAATCCTGGTTGACGATATAAGCCAGTGCTACGCCGCCCTCGGTATCGTGCATAACGTCTGGGCCTATTTACCCGGAGAGTTCGACGACTACATCGCCAACCCGAAAGACAACGACTACCAGTCGCTGCACACTGCGCTAATTGGGCCGGAAGGCCAGACAATTGAAGTCCAGATTCGCTCTCGAGACATGCACCGTCATGCAGAGCTCGGTGTCGCCGCGCATTGGCGTTACAAGGAAGGTGGTGGCAGCAAAGCCGCATTTGACAAAAAGATTCGCGTACTTCGGCAACTTCTCGAACCGACAGGAAACGATGGCGACCTGTTGGACCAGATACGCGGTGACGTATTTGAAGACCGGGTCTATGCGATCAGTCCTAAAGGTGACGTAGTTGAAATGCCTGCCGGAGCGACACCCCTCGATTTCGCCTATCACGTGCATACGCAGATCGGCCATCGCTGTCGGGGAGCAAAGGTCAATGGAAGAATCGTCCCCCTGACTTATCGTGTCCACAATGGTGACAAGATTGACATCATTACGGGCAAGGAACCGCACCCGAGTCGCGACTGGCTGAGCCCTCAACTCGGTTACCTCGCGGCCAGCCGCAGCCGGGCCAAGGTTCGAAACTGGTTTCGTCACAGGGACCAGGAGCAGAATAAAAAACACGGTCGGGAAATACTGGAACGAGAGTTGTCACGACTGAACGTGCGCGACGTGTCCGTGGACGCGATTGCAAAACAGCTGAGAATGAAAAACGCGGAGACCATGTACATCGCTTTAGGCGCTGGCGACATTTCGTCTGCTTCCGTTGCGACGGCGCTGCAACACCTTCGCAAGGATCTTTCCACGGACGTTATCCGAAAACGCCGACCGGGCAGGAAACAAACAGAGAAAACAAGCGGTGTTGCCATCAGCGGTGTCGGCGACCTGCTCTATAACTTTGCGCGCTGTTGCAGACCGGTGCCGCCGGAGGAAATCGTCGGCTATATAACAATTGGGAGAGGCGTCAGCGTACACCGGCAAGACTGTGGAAATTTCCTGAATCTCAACAGCAGAAACCCGGAACGCGTTATCGAGGTCGATTGGGGAGATTCTCCGGACGCCATCTATCCAGCCGAGCTTTCGTTGCAGGCCTTTGACCGAAACGGTTTGCTGAAAGATATCAGTACCGTTTTATCAGATGAGAAGGTTGGTGTTGCAAGCGTGCAGAGCAACACGGACAAGAAGACTATGCAGGTCGAGATGAGCCTTTCGATTTCGGTCCCGGGGCTGCCGGCCCTTAGCCAGGTAATGACGAGGCTCGAGCAGCTACCCAATGTTACGACGGTGCGCCGCAAGGCGTGACGAACCACGCACGACTGAACAAACGCCTCTGATTTTAGGAGTAAAACATGTCAAATGAAGGGTATCACGAGCCGATTGCGGAGCTGTCTGACGAAACCAGGGACATGCACCGGGCCATCACCTCGCTGATGGAGGAGCTTGAGGCTGTGGACTGGTACAACCAGCGGGTCGATGCCTGTAAAGACAAGGAACTGAAAGCCATCCTTGCGCACAATCGAGACGAGGAAAAGGAACATGCAGCGATGGTCCTGGAGTGGATTCGTCGCAAGGATCCGGTCATGGACAAAGAGCTGAAAGATTATCTTTTCACGAACAAGCCTATCGCACACAGCTAACCGAAATCGTGCCTGCACCTTTCCATCCTGATGGGTGCGAACCTGATTGCTGAAACCGCTTGTCGTCCCGCGTGAGGCGAGCGCTGTTGTATTTTTTCGCTTCCTGCCAGGACAGGGCTGGAAAACTATTTATTCGGGTAATTCAGCGCCCTGTTATCGACCGCGAGCGCAGCCTCGTGAATCGCCTCAGCAAGGCTCGGATGTGCATGAACGGTCCGCTGGATATCTTCAGTGCTAGCCTGGAATTCCATCGCCAGGACCATTTCCGAAATCAGCTCACCGGCCATCGGGCCGATGATATGCACGCCGAGAATTTCATCATCATCCTGTGCAGATACGATCTTCACCATGCCGTCGGTTTGTTCCATTGCCTTGGCACGTCCACTTGCCGCGAAAGGAAATGACCCTGTCTTGTAAGCTGTGCCGCTGGCTTTGACTTCTTCCTCGGTCTTGCCCACCCAGGCAATTTCCGGGGATGTATAAATTACCGAGGGAATAACCCCGTAGTTAACCTCTGCCACTTCGCCTGCGATCAGGTCGGCGGCCATGACTCCCTCTTCTGATCCTTTGTGAGCAAGCATCGGACCACGAACGCAATCGCCGATAGCGAACACATTCTTGACGCCGGTGCGACACTCCTCATCGACGACAATAAACCCACGTTCATCGGTCTGCACTCCGGCATCGTCGGCGAACAGCCCTTCGGTGAATGGGCGGCGACCCACTGCGACGACCAGCTTGTCAACTTCCAGCGCCTGCTCGCCATCCTTATCCTTGTAATCAACCTTGACTTTCTTGCCACTGACTTTTGCGGCAGTAACGGCAGCTCCAAGGCGTATATCCAGTCCCTGCCCTTTAAGATGCTTGTGTGCTTCTTTTGCGAGTTGCCGATCGGCCATGAAAAGAAAGTCATCCATCGCTTCGAGAATCACGACTTTCGAGCCCAGGCGATTCCAGACACTGCCGAGTTCCAGCCCGATTACACCTGCACCGACTACGCCCAGCGTTTCCGGAACCGCATCAAAATCCAGCGCCCCCCATGAATCGACGATTCGATCTCCGTCAAATTTCGCGATCTTCAGTTCGATTGGTGTGGAGCCTGTCGCCAGGATGACATAGCGCGCATCGAGCACTTCGACTTTTCCGTCGCTTGGTGTGAACTCAACTTTCCTGCCACCCAGCAACTTGCCATGACCCGTGAGTCCTTCAACCTTTGCCGCCTTGAAAAGTCCGGCAATTCCTCCGGTCAATTGCCGAACGATGGACGCTTTTCGCTTTTGCATTTTTGCGATGTCCATGGACACCTCGTTCGCCGAGATCCCGTGCTTGCCAAACTCGTGACCAGCGCGGTGATACAACTCGGAAGATTCGAGCAGTGCTTTGGATGGAATACAGCCGGCATTCAGGCACGTCCCACCAAAAGCATTTTTTCCATCGCGGTTCTGCCACTCATCGATACAGGCAACCGTCATCCCGTGTTGCGATGCACGAATTGCCGCTATGTAACCCGCTGGTCCTGCCCCAATTACCACTACATCAAACGATCTGCTCATTATCTCTTCCGTTAAATTCAGACCTGAAGCAGCAGGCGACCTGGATCTTCCAGCGTATTCTTTATGCTGACCAGGAACTGAACCGCTTCTTTGCCGTCGATGATTCGATGATCGTAAGTCAAGGCCAGGTACATCATCGGCCTGATGACGATTTCCCCATCAACAACAACGGGTCGTTGCTGGATATTGTGCATACCCAGAATGGCGCTCTGCGGAGGATTCAATAACGGCGTCGACAACATTGAACCGAAAACACCGCCGTTGGTTATGGTGAACGTCCCACCCGTAAGGTCTTCCATGCTCATGGAGCCGTCGCGCGCTTTGATCGAATAGTCATTGATGTCTGACTCGATTTTCGCAAAGCTCGAGTGATCGACGTTCCGCAACACCGGGACCATCAGGCCGCGTTCTGACGACACGGCAATCCCGATGTCGACATAGTTGTGATAGATGATGTCATTACCTTCTATCGATGCGTTCACCGCCGGATATTTCTGTAACGCCTCCACGGCAGCTTTGGCAAAAAACGACATGAAGCCAAGGCGCACGCCGTGCTCTTTCTCGAACGCATCCTTGTACCGACTTCGCAACGACATGACTTTCGTAAGGTCAACCTCGTTGAACGTTGTCAGCATTGCTGCCGTTTGCTGCGCTTCAACCATTCTTTCCGCAATGCGCGCACGCAGCCGGGTCATCGGCACACGTTGCTCTGTTCGCGAAGGACCGGAAGCAACCGCGCCGATTTCGAGTTCAGGCGCGGGATCGCCCGGCGCAACGTTTTCATCGCTGTGACTTTTCAGGTACGACATCACATCGGACTTTGTAATCCGGCCGTCCTTGCCGGAGCCGAGGACAACCGTCGCATCAAGGTCGTGCTCATCGAGAAGCCGCCGCACTGCGGGGCTCAGCTTTGCGGCTACCTGCGAGGGCTCAGCCTCCACAACAGGTGCCGCGACTTCTTCAAGCGCCTTTGCAGGTGCAGCAACTTCAGCGCCTTCTCCCTCTTCGAGAATAGCGAGCACATCACCGGCAACAACCGTAGTGCCGTCTTTCACGCGGATCTCGGTGATCGTTCCCGATGCCGGCGCCGGCACTTCAAGCACCACCTTGTCGGTTTCCAGGTCGACAAGATTCTCGTCGCGGGAAACACCCTCACCGGGTTTCTTGTGCCAGGCAACAAGCGTTGCGTCGGTTACCGATTCCGGAAGCGGGGGAACTTTAATTTCTATTGTCATTTGGTTTTCCGATTCTTTGCAGGAGGGTTTGCGGATTTGCGAGCCTGCACCTGGATATTCAGGGCCGCCTCAACCAGCGCCTGCTGTTGCTGAAGATGTAATTTGAATATGCCGGATGCCGGTGCTGCTGCACCTGGCCGGCCGGCATAAAAAAGCTGCTGCGTATCACCGAGCGGCTCCTGCAAGCGATGCCTGATCTGATACCAGGCGCCCTGGTTTTCCGGTTCTTCCTGGCACCAGATGATTTCTTCGGCATTCGGGTAGCTTGCAAGCGTCCCGGCGTATTCCTCTATGGGAAACGGGTACAGTTGCTCGACCCGGATAATGGCGACATTGGCCAGCGCATGCACCTGTCGCGCTTCGACCAGGTCGTAATAGACCTTGCCGCTGCAGAAAACCACTCTCTTGATCGTCTTTCGATCAAGCTCCGTCGTGTCGGGAATAATCAGCTCGAATTTACCGGTCGACAGTGCGCTTAATGGTGACACCGAGAACTTGTGCCGCAGCAGGCTTTTCGGCGTCATAACGACAAGCGGTTTACGGTAGGCTCGCACCATCTGGCGGCGAATCATGTGGAACATCTGCGCCGGCGTGGATGGAACACACACCTGGATATTGTGCTCTGCACATAGCTGTAAAAACCTCTCGAGCCGTGCCGAAGAATGCTCCGGTCCCTGCCCTTCATAACCATGTGGCAGAAAAAGCGTCAGACCACAGAGCCGACCCCATTTGGCCTCCCCGGAACTGATGAACTGATCGATGACGACCTGCGCTCCGTTGGCAAAATCGCCAAACTGGCCTTCCCAGACCACCAGCGTCTTCGGATCAGTCGTCGCGTAGCCGTATTCGAAGGCCATGACCGCCTCCTCGGACAACAGCGAATCAATCACGCGGAAGGTACCCGGCTTCGACGACACGTGCTCCAGCGGAATATATTCCTGGCGATTATTCTGATTGTGCAGCACTGCGTGGCGGTGAAAGAAGGTCCCGCGGCCGCTGTCCTGCCCGGTTATCCGGCACTCGTAGCCGTCATCAAGGAGCGCTGCATAAGCCATGGTTTCGGCGAATCCCCAATCCATATCGATTTCGCCAGCTGCCATGCGCTGTCGATCTGCCATTATCCGCTGCACCCGCCCATGGAGTACGAGATCCGAGGGTATGTTCACAACCTTCTCAGCCAGTTCTGCAACCTTTGCGGGGCTGATCGACGTATCAACATCCTCGTCCCAGGGCACATCGAGGTAAGGGCCCCAGTCGACCGTGAACTCGTTGCCAATCATGCCGAGCGCTGCGGCCGTTACCTGCTCGCCGCGATCGAGGCGATCCCTGTAGGCATCCTGCAGGGCCGTGATTTCAGAGGGCTCCACGACGCCGGCCGCTGCCAGCCTGCTGGCATAAAGCGCGCGCGTCGTTTCCTGTTTTTTAATCTGCGAATACATCACCGGCTGCGTCGCGCTAGGCTCGTCTGCTTCATTGTGTCCATGACGCCGGTAACAGACCAGGTCGATAACGACGTCCTTCCTGAATTTCTGCCTGTATTCGAGTGCGAGCCGGGTAACGAAAATCACGCCCTCGGGATCGTCTCCATTGACGTGGAAGATCGGCGCCTCGATCATCTTTGCGACATCGCTGCAATAGGGAGTGGATCGAGCATCTGATGGCCGGCTGGTCGTAAAACCAATCTGGTTATTCACGACGATGTGTATCGTTCCGCCCGTGCGGAAGCCGTTGGTCTGGGACATCTGGAACGTCTCCGTCACCACACCCTGCCCCGAAAAAGCGGCGTCGCCGTGGATCAGGACAGGAAGGACCTCCTGGCGTTCCTTGTCACCGCGCCGCTGCTGCCGGGCCCTGACGGACCCTTCGACTACCGGGTTAACGATCTCGAGATGCGACGGATTGAAGGCGAGCGCGATATGAACGTTGCCACCTGCCGTCTTCATATCCGCAGAAAAACCCTTGTGATACTTCACGTCACCCGAGCCTTTCATATCGGCCGGATCGACATTGCCCTCAAATTCGTCAAATAACTCTTCCGGCGACTTACCCAGCACATTGACCAGCACGTTGATTCTGCCGCGATGCGCCATGCCAATAACGAGTTCCCTGATGCCGGATTTACCGCCCTGCTGTATAAGGTCATCCAGCATCGGGATCAGGCTGTCGCCGCCCTCCAGTGAGAAACGCTTTTGGCCGACGAATCTAGTGTGCAGGTAACGCTCTATTCCTTCTGCCGCTGTCAGCTGCTCAAGCAGCCAGCGTCGGTCTTCGACATCGAGTCCGCCGGAAACCATTCCCTGTTCAAAATGTTTGCGCAGCCACAGGCGTTCACGCGCCCGCGATACATGGGCGAACTCGGCGCCAATCTTGCCGCAGTAAATTTTCTTCAGTAGAGCAATGATGTCCCGAAGCTTCATGCGTCGGTCGGCGGTACCGGCCAGACCGCCGGTCACAAACTCGGTATCCATATCGGCTTCGGTAAGCCCGAGGTAGTCGAGCTTCAGGACGCCCGGGACGTGGCGCTCCATGAGACCCAGCGGGTCGAGATCCGCTATTTGATGCCCGCGCAGGCTATACACCTGGATCATTCGCGAGACAGCCGCCTGTTTTTCATTGGCCGCCACCGTGCCCGCAGATTTAGTCGCGACAACGGCGCCGTTTTTCCGCTCAGCCCGCGCTGACTCGATCAGTTTCTCCCGGACAGGGCTGTGCAGGACCTCGGTTTGATCGCTGCCGAGGGAACGGAAATAGCGTCGCCAGCCCTCCGGCACCGCATCGGGATCTGCGATGAACGCCTCATACAACGCCTCTACTGCAGCTGCATTACTGCCATAGAGCGGAGAGGATGCGTACTGGTCTTTTAGCGAATTGCTCATTGCGCGGCTCTTGAAAGCCACGAAAACCGGGCTTCTCGGCGGCTGCTCAAAAAAAGGGGCGCTAGTTTAGCTCATGCATTCCGCCGAGGGAATGCACCGGGCGTTCCGGCAACCGCCATTACAGGCGGTTCATGAGATTGACGAATTCGTAGCAGATAAGAACGGCGTACACGCTGAAGAAGAATGTAAGGATCAGCCCGGTCCGCAATCGATTCATGAATTTCGCCCTGGAGAGGAAAACCAGCGCCAGAATACCGAATCCGGTAAGTAACATTTTGCTGACTGCAAAACTGAGTGCGCTGCGGCCTATGACTGCTGCCATTACCGGGTTAATTTCAATTGCGCCAAGATCTATGAGTTGCAGCGTAAAGAAGGCGTCAAGGGAACTCATTAACATCGTGCCAATGGCCAGGAAAAAGAGCCAGGGATGATGCCAGTCGGTGAATACAGGCTCGGCTTCGTCGTCGCGCCGTGTCGCGTGCCGCCGCGACCGGATAAAGCCAAAAACAACTGTCCGCCAGGAAAACGATCGGCGGTCCGATTCGACCCGGGTAATATTGGTCACGTGAACTTGCTCTAGGCCACTCAATGCTATTCCCTGCCCCCTGGTTCTTCGCCCGGATTAACAAAGACGCTTGTACCGGATCATCCCTGCCCGGCGCTGACATCATGAAATGATTCCAAGCGTCCTGCTCCTAGCTTAAATCGGCCGATTCTTACTGTCTGTATAAGTTTCCGACACCCGGTTTTTGACCCTGCTGTGAGCATTTTTGTCGCTGATTGCGCATTGCATGGGGGCCCATATCCACCATAATCTGACCTGTTCCCGGAATCAGGAGGCCCATGATGCGCGGATACACAGCGACGCTGGCAACCGGCGAAGCAATTTATTACGTCGACAGGAAACGGTGGCTATGGACAATGTCCGTACTGTACCCGTTACAGCCCCTGCTCGGCGTCTGGCTGCATGCCGCGACGGGCGCGCAGGCCTGGCTGCTGCTGCCACTGTTTCTTGGTTATGTGGGCATACCGGTCGCGGACTGGATCCTCGGTGAAGACCGCAATAATCCGCCGGAAGAGGTCATACTCCAGCTGGACAGGGACCGCTTCTACCGCGTACTGACATTTCTCGTCGTTCCCCTGCATTTTGTCGCCCTGATCGGTTCTGCCTGGTGGGCCGGAACACAATCGTTGTCCTGGTGGGCGTTTACGGGCCTCGCTGTTGTTGCAGGCATTACCAGCGGGCTCGGCATCAACACGGGTCACGAACTCGGGCACAAAAAAGGCAGGCTCGAGCGCACTCTGGCCAAGATCGTACTGGCGGTGCCGGTCTATGGTCACTTCTGGATAGAGCACAATCGAGGCCACCACCGTGACGTCTCCACCCCGGACGATCCAGCAAGTGCCCGAATGGGTGAAAGTATCTACAAATTCGCATTCCGCGAGATTCCCGGTGCTTTTCGCCGGGCGTGGGCGATAGAAAAAGACCGCCTGGAACGTCGTCAGAAGTCGGTTTGGCATGCGGACAACCAGATTTTGCAGTCGATGGCCCTCGCGGCAGCGCTTCAGCTGGGTTTACTGATTGCATTCGGCTGGAAGATGATCCCGTTTCTGCTCGTGCACAATGTTTTTGCATGGTGGCAACTGACAAGCGCCAATTACGTTGAGCACTATGGCTTATTGCGGCAACAGGACGAGCATGGCCGCTTCGAACGTTGCCTGCCGCATCATTCCTGGAACAGCAACCACATCCTAAGCAACCTCGTGCTGTTCCACCTGCAACGGCATTCAGATCACCATGCCCATCCACTTCGCCGTTTTCAGTCGTTACGTCATTTCCCCGAGCTGCCAACGCTTCCGAGCGGATACTTCGGTGTCTATCTTCTCGCCTACGTACCCCGCTTGTGGTTTCGCGTGATGGATCCCCGCCTGCTTGCCTTGCCACACATCAACGGCGATCTGGGCAAGATCAATATCGATCCGGACAAGCGCGAAAAAATATACGAGCAATACGGAAACATGTCGGACGCAACATCATGAGCGTGTTCAAGTGCCCGGAATGCGGCTACACCTATGACGAAGCCGCCGGCGATTCCCACGAAGGCTATGCGCCGGGCACGCCCTTTGAGTCCTTACCGGACGACTTCGCCTGTCCCGATTGTTCGGTCAGGTTCAAGGAAGACTTCGAAGAAGCCTGATCTCGCCGTTCCCGAATTTCGATAAATCGACGGAATTCGTTCGTATCCCGGGTAAGTGCCTGGCAATACGCTGACCCAATGCCTGCATTCGGGAACATCGTGGAAAAAAGGGCCGCACCAGGCATCCGTGGGTCAATCAGCCTCATCATGTTGTTCCAGGTATCAGCATTGATGATCCGGAGCTGGCTGCAAACCGCGCTTACCGACACCGGTTTTGATGTCACCGTCGCAAAATATTCCAGCGCTCTTGCGGGGTTCCTCGTGCTGGGTTTCCTGATGTGGCCTGTCTTGACGAAGGTGTGGCCGGGGGTACGCGCACAGTTCCGCCGACCAGAATCATGGGGCCGAATGATCATGGCCTCAACGGCACTCGGCATTCTTCTCTGGATTGGCCAGATGCTGGCCTTGCTGATCGTTGCTGCAATTAAATGGGGTGACGCCGGCTTCGCCTCATACGCTTCCTGGCCCGTATACCAGGTGAGCTGCCGGAATGTATCCATCCTGCTCCTCTCGATTCCCGTCATGTCGCTTTTTACCCCGCTCATCGAGGAAACAATCAACAGGGGTCTTGTCTTTCAAATCCTCCTGCGAAAAGGTCCTGTGCCCGCCGTTATGGGTTCGGCCTTCCTGTTTGCGGTCCTGCATGAGCCCTCTGGCATGCCGAACGCTTTCGTTTTTGGAGTTTTTGCCGCCGTGCAATTACTCCACTACCGCAGTTTGTGGGCCGTTACGATCACCCACGGCGTCGCCAACTTGCTGGTCGAGTCGGGCCGGATTTGCCTCAACGGCTACTGGTTGCCCGGAAACATCGGCACGGGCGCCTGGAACCCGGCGCCCCTGGCCTGTTTCGCTTTCATCGCGTGCCTGGCAATCGCCTGGTGGCTGGCCAATTACAGAGGGGCCGGGGTGGCCACTGAAACCGACCACCCCGGCTGAGCGCAGTCGGCTTTATTTGAATGCCTCCGCAACCCGCTCGATTACATGTGACATGCCTGCGACGGCACCCTCGTACAAATTGATGAAATCGTTGCCGGTCGCAGCGGTGTTTGTGATGCCGCCATAGTTGTTGCCGGAATTGGCGGGCGTGCAAACTCCCTTTCTGTGCCCACCCGCGACATACAGGATTTCTTCCTTATTCAGATCACGCATAGCATCAACCTCCTTGTTGATTAGCTGTTTCCGGGCGAACGCACCCTGCAGTTCGCCTCTTCTCGCCCTGTTGTCGTGCGGGCGATTTGAGCAGTTTATGCCCTGAAAAGCCCTGAATCCCGCCGAAAAACGGCCGAAAACGACGAGAAATGACGCTTTGTTCGCAAGCATGTGATGCAACGCACAGCTAACACTGTGCGCTGTCTTTAATCTTTCGGGAAGAAGACTGACCACCTCCTTGGGCCAATCTGGAGAATCACCATGGAATTTCACCGTATGAAAGGCATTTTAGTGCTGGCAGCACTGGCGTTCAGCGGCACCGCATCTGCGAACGACAATTTCTGGGTCGGCGTTAAAGCCGGCACACTGGGTTTCGGGGCCGAAGCAAGCTGGCGCCCGATTGAGTGGCTCGACGTGCGCGCCGGAGCCAACTTTTATGACTATGACACCGTCAAGTCGCAGGTCGGCATAACCTATGACGCCACGCTCGCGCTGGACACCTATTACGTCACGGGCAACTTTCGCTTTCCGCTGAGCCCGTTTCGACTGACGGCGGGCGCGTTCTCAAACGGGAACGAAGTGCGCATGGCCAGCCAGCCTGCTCCTGGCTATGACATAGGCAATACTATTGGTTACCTGCCTGATGAGGTTGGAACATTGCAGAGCGTGACCAGTTTCGACAGCATCGCACCGTATATCGGTGCGGGTTTCGATTTCAGCGTACTGGACCGACTGGGACTCTCACTTGATTTTGGCGTGTTGTTGCAGGGCGAACCCCAGGTCAGCCTGACCGCGGACGGTTCACTTGCGCTCATACAGGATCCGGGTTTTCTTGCTGATCTCGAAGCCGAACGATCGGAGCTGGAGAACGAATTGAAAGATCTGAAGGCTTATCCTGTCATCAGCATCGGCTTCAATTTCAACTTCTAGCAGAAGAACAAGCCTGAACGGACGGGGTCAGAGATGACCCCGTTTTTTTGCCTGGAGGAACCGCTGACGTAACCGAAGCACGCCGATGGCTGCCTGCAAATAGGCAAGGCGTAGCGGGGAAAGCGGAAATCGACCCGGCATGCCCAACATCATTCGGGGCAGCCACTCCGGCGCTTTCTGCTCCTTGCTGCCACTCGACGCCAGCCACTTCGCCACCTGTTTGCCAGACCACGTTGCAGTATTGACCCCGTTGCCGTGATAGCCGAAGGCGAAGAACACCGACGGATCATCATCCAATCGCCCGATGGCCGGCGTCATTCGGCGCGTCATGCAGACGAGCCCATGCCAGCGATAATCGATATCGATGTCACGCCAACCGGGGAAAAGTTCATGCAGGCGTGCAATCAGCGAGGTGTAATTGGCCGCCGCGTTTCGCTCACTGCCGTTCGCACTACCCCTGCCACCAAACATGAATCGCCCGTCAGGCAACAATCGGTAGTAATTCAGCAGTTTGACTGCCGTGATCGATGGCGCATCGGTTTGCCAGCGATGTCGCGCAATCTCGTCGCCGGTCATTGGCCGGGTAACCACGATGGAGCTGATAACCGGCATGGAACGACCTTTCAATCGCCGATGCAAATGTTCCGGAGTAAACCCATTGGTTGCAAGTACGACCTGTTTCGCCCTGATCGTGCCACCTTTTGTGGTGAGCAAATGACGCTCACCATCTTTCGACCAGTCAATGACTTCGCTTTGCGCGTGAAGCCGCGCCCCCTTCTCTTGTGCAGCACGTGCGAGTCCCTGCACAAAACGCAACGGGTGTATCCCGAAAGTCGGTTTCAGAATAACGGCGCCATGCTGCACGGGTGAATCGAAATATTGCTGCCTGAATTCTTCGCGCGTAACGATTTTAGTGTCGAGCCCGAAAACACGAAATTGAAACTTCGCATGCTCTTTAAGATCTTCGAAGCCACGTTCTGAACAGGCTATCGCCACCTCGCTGTCGCCCTGGCGATGAGTGTCAATCTTTTCGCCAACGATGAGATCCCGTACCAGCTCTATAGCTTCAACCTGCCCCCGGTAATAGGCACGGGTTTCCTCGAGCCCGTATCGCTTGATCATCTGCTCGTCGCCCACGGCAGTGCCGCCGACGCTGCAGAATCCGCCGTTTCTTCCTGACGCACCCCAGCCAATGTGCCCGGCCTCGAGAACGCGCACATCAAGATTCGAGTCGCGACATAAATGATAAGCAGCAGATAAGCCCGTGTAGCCACCACCGATGACCGCAACGTCACATTGTTCGTTCGACCCTAGCGGTGTTGCCTGTGGCGCCTCGGTACCTGCGGTCGCTTCCCAGTAAGACCGCTCGGGCTGGTCGAAGCGATACATGTCCTCATGATAGATCCAGCGAGCCACTTACCTGAACTCCAGTAGATAACGATTCGCCCATTGTATGCCCTGCGATCTTCATGACGAAAGTGCTGCCTTGCTTAAGGTTAATCTCTTCTTTTTCGACAGCAGTTCCGACCACGATCGGCAGCATCGCTCGATGCTGCAATTGGGCGCGCAAGTCTCGCCTTAAACACCCGGACAACTGAAACGATCGAAGCGATCGGTAACCTGCGCTCCTGGATTGAGCTAACTTTTTTTGCTCTCCGGTTTACGCAGATTGCGCTGCAACAGGCCTGGTCACGCCGACCAGCGGGTCCTTTCGAATGTAATAGAGACCAACAAGAATCAATACCAGCAGCGGGAATGGAACGACAATGAGGGTGAACCATCCGTAAAAATAGATAATTGTGCCGGCCAGCAATGAAGCCAGCGCCGACATTCCGAACACGCAGAATTCGTTAACGGCCTGCGCCCGAAATCTTTCGGACAGCCTGTATGTGCGGGTGACGAGTGTGGTGCCACCCACATATAAAAAGTTCCAGCCCACCCCAAGCAGTATCAGCGCATACAAATAGTGCATGTAAGATTGCCCCTGCAATCCAATAGCACATGCTGCGATCAGTCCAAATGCGCCGATAGCCATCAGCCGGGTAACGCCGATCCGCTCTATCAGGATTCCCGAAACCAGCGATGGCACATACATTCCCAGCACATGGCTTCGAATGACCTGCGCCGTGACCTCCAGGTTAAACCCATCGTGAACATGCATGCTCAGCGGTGTCGCGGTCATGATGAATGTCATGACACCGTAGGCCGTCATGCCGCCGAGAACAGCCACGATAAACACGGGCTGCGACACAATTTCCCTAAGGGGCCGCTGCGGCTCGTCGATAAGCGTTTCGTCTTCCCCGTGCATTGGACCAAGCGCCAGAAACAGGAATGCCTGGACAACGTAAAGCACCGACACCGCAAGCAACGAGCCGAGAAACTGAACGTCCGGTATGGCGTATTGCCCGAATTTAACAATCTCGGGCCCGACAATCGCACCACCGATAGCGCCCAAAAGCACGAATGAAATCGCTCGCGGTGAATACTTTGGATCGACGCTTTCGGCCGCGGCGTATCTATATTGCTGCGTAAACGCCATATTGATACCGAAGACGGCACCGGCAAGAATAAACACGAAGAAACTTTGCTGGTACAACGCCAGGCCTGCAAGAAGCGATGAGAGCACGGCACTGATTGATGCAAGCGCAAAGCCGAATTTTCGCCCTATCTTTCGCATCAGAACCGTCGCAGGAATGGTTGTCGCAGCAACACACAACACCATGATGGATACGGGCAATGTCGCAAGAGTCGGGTCTGTGGCAAGCTGCGAACCAATGATGCCGCCCAGCGTAACCATGATGATCGCGCCGGTCGCCGATATAAGCTGGCAGCCTGTCAGGATGAGCAGGTTTCGGAATTTCATATTGTTCCGTAGTATCCGAAGAGTATCTGAGGCTCGGCATTCTCACATATTCCCGGCATCGAGTAAGGTTTTACATTCAAAGCGTCGACAGGCGCTCCCTCCAGGCACTGCAAATGTTACGTATCAACAAGGACATCGAGATACCGGAGACGGAAATCGAGCTGAATGCTATCCGGGCACAGGGCCCCGGAGGCCAGAACGTCAACAAAGTCGCAACGGCAATTCACCTGAGGTTCGACAGCCAGGCATCGTCAGTACTGACAGACGAAATAAAAACCAGATTGTTGGGATTGCGTGACCAGCGGGTTTCAACCGAGGGAATCATCAACATCAAAGCACAACGTTCGCGCAGCCAGGACAAGAACCGTGCTGATGCCCTCGGCCGCCTGGCAGAACTGCTGAGGAAAGCACTGGAAAAGCCAGTAACGCGGAAAAAGACAAAACCAGGCCGCAAGGCAAAGGAACGGCGCCTCGCTGACAAAGCGCATCGAGCACAGGTCAAGCAGGCCCGGGGAAAAGTTATTGACTAGCCCGATCGCCTGCCGGGATGGTTCGCATCCGCGTCAGTTGCATTCCACGCGGTCGTTCGACCAGATGCAGCCCGCGCTCGCCCAGTAGTCTTTCAGGCCGATGGCATCGACAAAACCCGGGAAATCCGGATGCTGACGCAGTGTCCTGAACTCGTCGATAAAGATTATTTCCAGTTCAAACAATCCGCCTTGCCGCTCAAGACGTCGCGCTACCGACATCGCCTTCCCGACCTCGCCAAACAACTGCCACAAGGTCATTTCCACATTCTCGGGGAGCGCTCCCATTGCGGAAAGCTGCGACAGGATCGCAAGAGACTGCTCCCTGTTGCCGCCCTGTTTAAGGCCATCGAACACCGGATCTACCCAACGTGAATCCACGTTGTTTTTCTCGAGCCCTGCTTTCGCAAAAGTCTTTGCGCCATCTACATTGCCGCTACGGATCAGGTAAAGCGAATAGGCCAGCGAGTGAATGGATGCCTGCAAATCCATGCTGTTCGCGATATCAAAATAGTGACCGGCATTCTCCATGTCATTGAGCCAGAAATAAGCGATCGCCAGGCGACTGAACATTATCGCCTGATCCGGGTGTTCGGGATCCAGCTCGAGCGCACGGCGCGCATGGAAAAGTGCATCGTCAAGGCGCCCGACGCTCGCCATGACCCGCGAATACCAGTGATGTGCAATCGGCTCGACATTTTCCGCCTGCAGTGCGTCCTCGAATGACCTGGCTGCCGCTATCCACTCGTTTCGTTTGTGCTGTACAAACCCGTACACCGTTCCTGCGGCGGCCCGAATCTTCGGGTCCGCTTCGATGCCCTGTCCCACGACTTCCAGTGCGCGCTCATACATTTCATTGCGGTCCACGGAGAGGTCGTAATCCGGCCAGATGATGTAGGTGTACGCCAAACCCAGCCAGGCCGGGCCAAATCCGGGATCCAGCCGGGTTGCTTTTTCAAACTGTTCAACAGCCGCAACAGTCGACTGGTGATCGCGCTTTTCGAACAGGTATCGGCCGCGGGAATAAGCCTCTGATGCCTCGAAGGTAGCCGGGCCTCCGGTGCTTGCCGCCGGCGCCTGGAACTCACTATCCATCGCGCCACGTACGCCAAATGCGACCTGCCTCTGCAGATCGAAAATCCTGTTCTTCCGGGCATCGAAAGTATTCGACCAGATAATTACCCCGGTTCGCGCATCTTCCAGCCGAGCAGTGATGCGCACCTGGTCCTCAACGATCTGCACGCTACCGGCGACCAGGCCGTGTTCGGCAACGCCCGTATCATCAGAATATGGCTGCCGAATTCGCACCACCTTCAAACCATCGATGCGATTCAGGCTGCTGATGATCTCTTCGGCGAAGCCGAAACACAGATGCGCGTTGTTGTTTGAGGACTCCTGCAAACAATCAAAGGGAAAGACCACGACAGAAGACACGGACTCGTCAACTGGGGTAGCGGCATCTCTGCTGATAAACCAGGCGAACCCGATGACCGCAACCAGCAGTGCGGCAGCTCCGGCATAGCTCGGCCGAAAAAATACAGGCGATTGCGATACTTCATCAGGCGCTGACTCGTCGGGCAAATTGACCGGCAGCATCACACGGTACCCACGCCGCTGAAGCGTCTCGATAAATTCCGGCGACCTGGCATTGTCGCCCAGTGCGCGTCGCAGCACGGTGATGCAACGGGTAATAACATCGTCCATCTGCGGGCGACCGTTCCAGACTGCGTCGATCAACTGGTCTTTTGTGACGACGTCACCGCCATGACTGGCGAGCACTACAAATACGTCCATTACCAGCGGCTCGATTCGTCGCTCTTCCGCCCCATCCCTTATCAGTCCGCGCTCGGGAATGACGGTCCAGCGGCCGAATTCGAATCCACGCATCAGTTCTGTATAGCTCGGCATTCCAGGTTCGCCTCGTTATTCGTTGTCACCACGGCCAGTGCAGCCGGCGTGATTGTACTGCAGCGAACGGCGTTGGGAAGTGAGTAAATCACAGGCAAATGGCGGCGTGCAGCCCTCGTCAGGATGTCGTATAGTTACCATGTTACCAATATAACAGGCACTTAACATGAACCGACGACTCGTGGAGCGCACCCAGACAGGGGTACGACTCGAAAAATCCCTGCTGAAGGTGCTCAAAGGCCTCGCCGAATACTGCGAACTCAGCCTCGGCGATCTCCTGGAGGGCATTGTCCTGCATGCTTTCGAGGGCAAGGCGCCCTTCTCCCCGGAAACGCAGGCCGCGATTGCCAACCTGAAAAAGGTCTACCACTGCGATCTGAGCGCCCTTGACAGCCATAAACTGCGGGAGGCAGGCGAATGACAGGCACCGCGGCCGATGTCACCAGTCAAATGCCAGGGCCGTCCATCAAACGGTTTGAGGCACTGGACATGATCCCGGCGGAATTCAATCATGAAGCCCACGTCTATGTCGCCTGGTGCTATCTCAGGGACCATGACTTGTTGACCAGTATCAATCGGTATCGCTCGGCGTTGCGCAGGCTGACACAAAAATTCGGCGTACCGGAGAAATATCACGAGACGATCACCTGGTTTTACCTGATTGCGGTGGCGGAACGTGCGACCGGGGAAGCCGGTGCTGACTGGAAGGCATTCAGATCACGTAATCCTGAACTGTTTGAACAAAAGCCCGCCATGATTCGGCGCTATTATTCAAGGGACCGCCTGATGTCAGCACAGGCCAAAAATTCATTTGTCCTGCCCGACATGCCGATCCCGGATCATGACTGACCAAAGGTCCCCTCCGTATCCGTCATCCATTATTACCAGTGGCTTTCACGCTGGCGGTTAATGTCAGGCGGATTGTGAATCCCTTCTCTGCCAGCTAGTCTGATAACTGGTGATCAGGATTACGCCAGGCGGCACTAACAGCATGAGACTCCCAGGCAATATCGATCACATCATCTATATCGTTGCAGAACTCGAAGCCGGTGTGGATGAAATCGCGAATCTGCTGGGTGTTCGGGCTGCCAGGGGCGGCCGTCATCCCGACTTCGGTACACACAATGCGCTGCTGTCGCTTGGACCGGCCACCTACCTCGAAATCATCGCGCCGGATCCAACACTTCGGGCTCCGCGGCGGGGCATGCCCTTTGGAATAGCGGCAAACCGTATGTCACGCCTTGCTACCTGGGCATTGGCCGTTGAAGATATCCAGGCAATCGCCGAGGCGGCAATTACCACCGGTGTTAACGTTGGCGCCCTCGAAGCTGGCAGCCGGATAGCACCGGACGGCACAGTGCTTTCATGGCGGCTCAGCGATCCCAATGCGATGTCATTTGACGGTGCGCTGCCTTTTCTGATCAGCTGGAGCGATACGCCTCATCCTGCCGCAACAGCGCCCTGTGGCGGAGAAATTACAGGTATTCGAATCGAACACCCCGAAGCAGACAAGCTACGCAAAGCGCTGTTGTCACTCGGTGTGGACAGCGAAGTGAAAAGAGCGGATACATTTTCGTTAATAGCAACAATCAAAACGGATCATCGGATCGTAGAGCTCAGATAGACATGCCCGGACCTGTATTCGAAAGCATGACCTGCTCAGTGAAACGCAGCAGGCAACAATAAAATCGGCAGTGATTAATGAGCCACTCTCAAGAGGATAAGAAATGATAAAAATTCAGACTTGCACGCTGGCGCTCGTTTTCATTTCCTTCATCACATTCGCCGACACCCCCGATACGGTTTTCCTCGAGGAACTCACCTGGACCGAAGTGAGGGATGCCATCGATGGCGGCACCACGACCGTCATCATTCCAACCGCGGGAACTGAACAGAACGGGCCACACATGGTGCTCGGTAAGCACAAGTACCGAATCAACGCGGGGTCCGAAAGAATTGCACGGGCGCTGGGTAATGCCCTCGTCGCGCCCGTCATGACCTACGTCCCGGAAGGAAATATCGACCCACCCTCCGGCCACATGAACTTTGCGGGAACCATTTCCATTTCCCGGGAATTATTCAGGGACCTGGTGGAACAGGCGACGAGAAGTCTCAAGGTTCATGGCTTCAAGGACATCCTGCTCATTGGCGACAGCGGTGGCAACCAGGCGGGCATGCAGGAAGTATCGGAGATGCTGAGTAAGGAATGGTCCACAGAAGGTGTACGCGTGCACTACATCTCGGACTGGTATACGTCGACTGCATTCGAGGACTGGTTATTAAAACAGGGTGAAACTGAAGAGGTCATGGGCACGCATGCAGGTCTGGTCGACACGTCATTGTTGCTTGCCGTTGCGCCGGAACATGTTCGCTCGGATCGCATGTCCCCGGGCAAGGGCTTCGACGTTGATGGCGTCACGGGGGACCCGACCCGGTCGACGGCGGAATTAGGTCGAATCGGCATGGATTTCTATTTTGATGCTGCGATGAAACAAATCAGGGTACTGATGGCCACGCCGTAGCGGAAAATGCAAAGCGCGAACAGGGGCATCCCGGGTTCTGGTCGCGGGTCCGGGCAGAATTCAGTGCATCAAGCAAGCCACCAGGAGCCATCCCCGCTCGGCGGCCATCGGTTACGCCAGGCCCTGTACCGCGTTACACTTCCCCTGGCCCACAAAACAATATCTCTGCAAGGATTCCGGCATGAATGCAATCAAAGTCTCACTCACCCTGTTTCTGGTCAGCACTGGCGGGTTCACACAAGCGCAGGATGCCAAGAGCACGCTGGACGAGGCATTCGACGCGGTCGAACCGCGCGTCATTGAATGGCGCCGGGACTTTCACGAGCACCCCGAGTTATCGAACCGCGAATTCCGCACGTCGGAAAAAGTTGCCGCACATTTGAGAAGCCTGAAGCTTGACGATGTGCAGACCGGAATTGCCCATACCGGCGTCGTCGGCACGCTCGTAGGCGGAAGACCAGGCCCTGTCATTGCTCTGCGAGCCGATATGGACGGACTTCCGGTGCTCGAACAAACCGGCGTGCCGTTCGCCTCCAAAGCGCGCGGCGAATATAACGGCAACGAAGTGCCGGTAATGCACGCATGCGGTCACGACACGCACATTTCCATGCTGATGGGCGCCGCGGAAGTGCTGGCAAACAATCGTGAGCAACTCGCCGGCACGGTGATGTTCATATTTCAGCCGGCCGAGGAAGGCCCGCCCGCTGGCGAGGAAGGTGGTGCCATGCTGATGCTGAAAGAAGGCCTGTTTGATGGCCCGAACCCGCCGGAAGCAATCCTCGGCCTGCACATATGGCCCGGAGACGTCGGGACACTGACCTACAGACCAAACGGTTTCATGGCTGCCGCGGACGGACTGCAGATCAACGTCCGCGGTGTACAAACTCACGGGTCCTCGCCATGGCTTGGCGTCGATCCCATTTACGTCGCTGCACAGATCGCTACAGCGATACAGGGCATACCGTCACGCCAGCTGGACATCACCAGGAGCCCCGCGGTCATTACCATAGGCAGCATTCACGGCGGCGTACGCGGCAATATCATTCCTGACGAGGTCGAGATGCAGGGCACCATCAGGACCTTCGACACCGGCGTTCGCGAGGAACTCCACACGAAGTTGCGCCGGACGGTCAATTCCGTTGCCGAGGCAAACGGTGCAACCGCCACTGTAACCATCGAAGGCTACGCACCTGTGACAGTCAATCACCCGGACCTGCTGAAGAAAATGCTGCCGACGCTCGGTTGGGCAGCGGGCTCCGACAAGCTCATCGAAGGGGCCCGGGTCATGGGCGCCGAGGACTTCTCGTTCTTCCAGGAACGCGTGCCCGGCCTGTTCCTGCATCTCGGTGCCTACGACCCCTCAATCCCCGCTTCTGACAGGCCTGCCAACCACTCACCGTTCTTCATTGCCGATGAGCGCGCGCTGATTGTCGGTGTCAGGACACTCGTTGGCTTTGCGATGGACTACGCCGCCGTCAGCGCAGACTGATCGATGAGCCCGGGTTACTTAACATAATGGATACCCGGGCTCCCGTTTGCAGTGGATCAGTGCTCTGACACTCTCCTTTCTTGTTGTTTTTATTGCATTTTCTACTAATCGGGTCGCAGATCTTGCAGTCCGGACCTGGATCACTCATCTGTCGATAGAATCGACATATACTCCAAACCTGTCGATAAAACGGTGAATTTTCGACATATCGCAAGAACCTGTCGATGCCATCGACACACCCTGCCGACATGTCGAAGAAATCTACTTTCATCGACATATTCGCCCCTGTTGTCGATATGATCGACACGTCCGGCAGACCTGTCGAAAAGGCGCTGCTTTATCGACAGGTCACGGCTTTACGTCGATACAATCGACAGATATACGGAGTGCGCCTAAATGGCTGATTTTAATCCAGATAAACCCTATAACGATCTGCCCGACCTGCCGCCGCCGGCCGATATCCTTGAGACGACCGAAATTCTCAAACGATGCATCAATGCGCGTGTAGCCCTGGCTGAACTCAAACAGGCCGCCGAACTGATTCCGAATGCCGCCGTCCTGGTGAACGCCTTGCCGCTCCTCGAAGCCCGTGCGAGTTCGGAGATCGAAAACATTGTCACCACCACCGACAAGTTGTTCGAGTTTGTCGACATGGCCGAAGACAAGGCCGACGCTGCCACCAAGGAGGCCCTGCGCTATCGAACGGCATTGTTCGAGGGGGCGAAGATGGTTCAGCGGCGCATGTTGACGACCGATATGGCGATACAAATATGCAGCACTATCAAAGATTTAGAGCTTGATATTCGCAATGATTCTGGGACAAGGCTGAGCAATCGCAAGACCGGTGAAGTGATCTACACGCCGCCGGTCGGGCAGAAACTTCTGCAGGCGAAGCTGAAGAACTGGTCCGAATTCATGCATGAGCACACGGAAATTGATCCCCTGGTGCGAATGGCAGTACAGCACTACCAGTTCGAGGCCATTCACCCGTTCACCGATGGCAATGGCCGTACCGGGCGAATCATGAATATCCTGTTCCTCGTCCAACAGGGCCTGCTGGACACCCCTATCCTCTACCTCAGCCGCCACATTATTCAGAACAAGGGCGAGTATTACCGCTTGTTGAATGATGTAACGCAAAACCAGAACTGGGGCCCCTGGATCATGTTCATGCTGGCAGGGGTTGAGGAAACCTGCATCTGGACGACCGACAAGATCAAGGCGATTCGTGAGTTGATGCAGCACACCAGCCAGTTCGTGCAGAAACAACTGCCAAAAGTCTATTCCTGGGAACTGGTCGAAGCCCTGTTCAAGCAACCCTATTGCCGGATCAACAACCTGGTGTCCGCGGACGTCGCCAAGCGACAGACTGCGTCGGTCTATCTGAAGAATCTTTGTGACATCGGGGTGCTGAAAGAAGTTAAATCCGGCCGTGAGACCCTTTTCGTGCATCCCAAATACATCGAACTACTGACAGGTGAGGAGAACGTCTGGGTCTACTATGCCGGCGTCGAAACCGAGGTTGCTGCTGCCGCCAATGAAGGCTAGCTTTCAGACAACAGGCGTTTCACAGGCATCAACGCTCTCGGGCCTGGACTTGCGCATGCGACGGTAAAGCAGGCCGAACGCGTTTTGCATCAGCGCATCCTCGATAATTCCGTCAACATCGCAATTCTTTGCCAGGCGGCACAGGCGCTCGAAGGTCCGCATGAAATTTTCGCTGTGCCTCGTCCGAATGTCCGTGCCATAGAACATTTCAACCAGGTCGACCTGCCCTAGCATCCCCAGGCTCAGGAACAACCGGGCGAAAACTTCGCAGTCGCCTTCAGCAACCTGTTTGAAATACTCGTCCTGCTGATCGGCGCTCATTTCACCGTCACCGACTGGCCCCTTGGACGATGCGTAGAGCATGCCGGAGATACCGCCCAGCTGGTTGTAGACATGTTCCTTTATCTTGAAGAATGTCTCCTGGCGAGCATTCATCTCGGTAGCCGCAATCGCAAGGGTTTGTTTTTCCGATTGCTCTGAAGTAGAGCGAAGTGCCTCTGAATTCTTGGCAAGCTCTCTCTGCTGAACGAACAGTCCAATGACGAGCCAGAGGAACGCCAGCGGCGCGAATGCGCCTTCGAGAAAATTTCCTATAACGTCGAGAGTCAGTTCCCCGTCCGGGGTCATACGTGCGACATTCAGAACATACCAGCCGCCGCCGCCGATCCAGAGTGCGGTGATAACAATACCAAACGAGATCAGCCAGTCATGGCCTCGAATGAATCCCGTGAATGCATTGTCATCTGCCATCAGCCAACTGTATTACCACGTGAGCAACTTTAAAAGCAGTTGAGCATTTCTATCGCGTGCAGAACCTGACAAATCCACGAGCCAGCAGTCTCGATATTTGCCGCAGGATCGACCGAGCCGCGCCGAAAACCGAAGAAATGCTACCGATCAGCAAAAATCGAATTCGTGGAAACGGGGCCTTCAGCTGTTGCCGAAGAGCGGGGTAGTCTATTTTTGCATCGTGCCGTTTATCCATGGGGATGCGGCGAACTGTCACGATTCGATCGATATCGAATTTTGCGACACACCTTGCGGCAGAAGCACAGCCGGAGAGGATTTCCCGATCAGCTGTCTCCAGGACCAGGAGTCGCTGATTATTGCACTCGATCAGTGCGGCCCGACGAATTCCGTTCACGGCACTGACGGCATACTCAACCTGAAACGGATAGATGGTTCCGCGTCGATCCTGGATCGCGGCGGCACTGCGGCCAACGAGCCAGAGCCGTCCCGATTCATCGAAATATCCGGCGTCGCCTGTCCGATGCCAGATCGTACCGTCCACTTCGATTTTCGTGGTCTGGTTCCGGGACGAATCGGCGTAGCCTTTCATGACATGGTCACCGCAGACGGTAATTTCACCAATCTCGCCAGAGGCCAGCTCTTGTTTTTTGAACGCATCCTTTGAGCAAGCATCGACCGGCACGCCAGGTCTGCTGCGGATGATTTTTACAGCGCACCCACGCACTGGCCTGCCCACCAACAGCCCTTCGCCACGGCCCATACGCTGTCGATCGTCGATCGATACATCACTGTCGTCCAGGCTCGCGATAGGTTCTGCCTCCGTGCTTCCGTAAACCATTCTGACAATGCTCGCCGGCGCAATTCGGCGGATTTTACCTGCGAGTAATGGACTGACAGGCCCGCCGCCCGTCGAGATGCAACGCATTTCCGGCAGGTTCAAGCGATTGACCAGGCAATAATTCGCCAATCTTTCGAGCAATGCCGGCGACGCGACAGCTCGAGTAACCCGTTCGTCCCGCATTTGCTCATAGAGAAGTGATGGGTCGGCCCTGCCCGGCCGTTTCATATCTGCGACCGGAATGATGCTGGTAATTGCCTTGGCCAGGTTAAAAAGGACAAACATCGGCATCGCGACGTAATCAACATCATCCCTGCGTACATCGGCTATCTCGTCGAGAACCTTCAGTTGCTGTCGAAGAAAGCTGTGCGTCCGCAAAACCGGTTTCGGTTCCCCGGTGCTGCCGCTGGTAAATGTCAGTAATGCGGAATCTGCCGGCGAACGTTTCGTTGTGACAAATCGCGTTGCCCTGGAATCCGCAAACAAGAGCGTGGTAGCACCAGCAGATCGCGAATCAACAACGAATCGCTTACGAATCTTTCGTAACTCAGGCATCAGGAATCGAAACAACAGTATGCTCCTGACGGAAACGATTGCCGCGGGCGGCCAGGATCTGAGAATTTGCGCAACCTGAGCGGCGGGTTGGCCGGGATCGATGAACATCGTGATCATTCCCGCTTTCATCAGGGCAAGCATCACGACATAAGTTTGAATTGACATTGGCACGGCCAGCAACACTCGATCGCCGGCGGTCAGTCCATTCGCGACGAGCTGCGAAGCGACTGCGTCTATTTGCTCATTCAACTCGTGAAAGGAAACTGCTCGCCTTCCTCGTCCGATACCACTAACCAGTGCAACTTTGTTCGCGCATAGCTTCAATGAAGATTCAAATTGCGTGTAAGCGTTCATTTGCACAAATCTCTTGCAAATACCGAGTAGCCGCGCATTGGTCCGGCGCAGTCGCTGCTGATTTTCTGACTGCGATTTGCGGTATGCATCAGGGCACTAATCGCCGTTGTGAATCCCATCTCGACGGCATTGGCCAGCATATCCACTATCAGAATCCGTCCGAGCCCGCTCAATTCTTTACGGGGCAGGATAGCGATCGTCTTGATGACGATGGCGTCAATTTTTTCCTGGTAGGTTCTCTGCAACATATCAGGCGGCGCGAAAATAAAACCGACCACTTCTCCTCTTTGTTTTGCAACGAGCATCAGGCGCGGGTCGACGTTCCTGAGAAGCGGCACGTACATGCGTCGATAACTCTCGCGATCGAGCGTCGTATACATGAAGGCATCTTTGAAGCTTTCGCAGACAACGTCGTAGATTCCATCGAGGTCGGTCTCCGGATTGACGGTATCGAGCGACGCAATGCTGATGCCTGCGTTCTTTATCTTCTGGCGCAATGACCCGATCTCGGGCTGGCGCACGGACATATGCGGGTTTATCTCGGAGACGTAATGCGCCAAGGGCTTGAAACCGTGACGTGAGAAATGTATTGGCCATTCATCCGGGTTGTCAGGTTCCATGAAAAACGGTTTCGCAGTTCCCCGCTCTGTCACAAAACGATAGCGACGCCAGGTATTGCCATCCATGGGTCCGACGGCAAGTTCACAGCCACGATTCTTCAGCTCGCGGCACGCGTGTTCGAGTAGCGTCTCGCCAAATGATTCGTCGGTGGCAGCATAGTGCCCGATGGCACCAGTCTTTGTGCCATTAACCTGGGCGGCCTCACGCCACCAGACAGAGCAGCGGGCGCGAACCCGGTCTTTACTATCGAGCACTGCAAAATGCTGGTCAGCCTGGTCGTTTTCCAGGTGATCCGGGTCGAACCCGGTTCGATCGACGATTGATTCATAGTCAGGTGATTGCATATCAAAAATGTCGTACATCAGTCGGCTCCAACGACAAGCAGCTTGAGGATAAAAAGGGCAACGGCAGGCACGGCCAGGTTATCGAAACCACGCGAGCTAATGGCCTCCGCAATGCAGGTAGCGGTCGCAACGGTCAGGGCAACCACGAGCGCCAGGCCCGCTGAAATTTCCGTCAAAATAATCAGTGCAGGCCAGGTCACCAACACTGCCGTGGCAAAGAAGGCCGCAGAGCCCGAAACGGTCTTTCCCTCGGCCGGTCCCTGCAGCGGAATCCTCGGCATTGCCCGGCCAACAACTGCAGCCATTGCATCCGCAATTGTCAGGATCAGAATCGGGGTCATATAGAGTACGGGATGTCCCGGCGAGGCGAGTAGCAAAACGCCAATTGCCAGGCAAAAATACAATTCGCCGTGCGAGATTCGATCAGTGTCGTGAAGCACGCGCCCGAACCTGCGATTCATTGCGGGTACCCGCCTCACCACGATCATCCACGACAGCGCGAGCGACAAAGCAGTGATGACCATCCATGGACGGGTAAGAAGCAACGGAAACGCAAGGGACGCCAGTCCAACGCAGACATGAAAAGCCTTACGCCGAATCTCGGTTTCGAGTGCACTGCGGCTTTCAATGTGTGACAGCAGGCCCATTGCCGGAACCAGCAGTAACGGTGGCAGAAATAACGCGATGAGTGGGCTGAGCATCACACCACCTCCTCGATAACCAGGTCGCGATAAAAGAATGCTTTGTCCTTTGCGTGCAACGCCCGTGACAGCTTGCCGAGAGCTGTCAGGGATCCGCGAAGATATTCCGGTCGGGACCGCTTGACGACAACGTTCCAGTAGACCAGCCGGCAGCCTGGTGCCCCGACGCGGATGAATTCCTGCAGCAGCTTTTCGTATGCCGGCTGCGACATGTATTCGAAGATGTCACTCAGGTTGCAGTGATCAAGTGAGTTGTCAGGCATTTCGGCGAGAACTGATTCGATCGAATCACATCGCCACTCGAGCGCATCGATGTTGTCCCGAATCTTTACAAAGTTTTCCTTGCGCCAGGACCACGGCAATCGCGTGTCAAACTGACCTTTGAGGATCCACTGCAAGTACGGGTTCGTTCCGGGATCCTGGACAACCATTGCCTGTGGAAGACGTCGCTGCAGGCTGGTCCAGACCGACTCATCCGCGAAACGCGTGAATGCCGGGTCCCGGCCGAAGCGCCCAAGTGAAGCGCGACCGAAAAACAGGCAACAAAGAAAACGCCAGCGTCGATTGTTCCAGGTTGTATCGTAAAGCGCCTGTCGTTGCTGTTCGGTTTCAAGAGCGAAGAGTTGGCTGACCGTCTGCCGGCGCTGCGTCAGCGGCAGGAGGAACCGACGGAACAGCGTCAGGTATCGTTCGAACCTGCCGATCCTGCCGATGCCCTGCTCGATCAGGTGGTGTTTCGCATCCCAGAACGACCGTGCATTCAAAGACAAGTGATCACGACAGCGCCGATAGTGATTAATTCGGTTCGGAGACTCGAGTTGGCCGACAAGTTCCAGGAATTCGCCGTGAGTCAGCACCCGGTATGCCGCGACCCGAAGCTCCAGGCAGGCAATCTGTGCACCACTGAGATCTGTCGCAATCACCCTTTTGGCACCGGCGCCTACCAGTGCCAGTGTGTTGTCCCCGGCCGACGAAATTGACAGGCAGGTGTCTGTTGGCGCGATCTCGGCCGCCTCCAGCAGCACATCCGCATCTTCCCAGCATTGGGCATAGCGTATCGAGTCAAATCTGGCCTTCGCGGCAATTTCGGTCCGGTGCGTCATGTAAGCCTCGCGTGATGTTCTTCCAAGTCGGAACGATCATCTATTCGTGGGCGAACTGCCTGATATGTGGCTGATTTTTAGCTGTGGAATTTCTGATGAGAGAGGCGGCGATTAATAGATAATAATATCAACGGGTTATATGCTTTTCGAAATCGACGGTTCTTGGGCCGTCGACGGTGAAAAGAGCTTCGCCAGCGCCGGCAGGAGCATCAAATCGGTCAGAATGGCGACCACAACGGCGAAACTCGTGAGGACCCCGAACCAGGCGATCGAGCGAATCTCGGCCAGGCCGAGCACCAGGAATCCGCAAGCGAGAATCGCCGTCGTCATCACGAGCGTGCCGCCCGTAGTATGCGCAGCATTGTGCAGGGAGTCGGATATGCTCTTGCCGCCTGAGGGCCTCAGCAGGTGAACCGTGTCATCCACAACCAGGCCCAGGATGACGCTGGCGATCGTGGCAGATGCCACGTCCAGGGGTATGCCGGTCAGCCCCATCAGCCCCAACGTCAGCGCAACCGGAATGGCATTAGCAGGTAATGCCAGCAGCACTCGTCCGCCAGAGCGCATGCCAATGCCGAGAAGTATGACAATCAGGACAACGGCGAGGGCAAACCCCCTGACCTGTGACATCACGATCTCATCAACGATGCGCGTATAGAGTGGAGCGTAGCCTGCCGGCCTGAGCTTCAGTCCTGCTGGAAAGTCCGCCAGCCCGACGAGTTCCGTGATCAGCGTTTCCACGCCCGTCGAGGACAGGATCGGGGCACCGTAGGACACCCGCAGTTCGTTGTTGCCCTTCATCATTGTTTTAATGGTGCCCGGCATGAAACTCCGCATCCGCTCAAAGTCACGAGCCAGTTTTTCGCCGCCGACCAGCGACGGCGTCTCACCGGGCGCCAGGTCAAATGTACTGACGAGCGACCAGCTCCAGTGAACGTCAGCCTGGTCGAGGGATGCCTGTTGCCACGCCCATATAGCATCGAGGTAGTCCGTGCGCAGAATGTCCTCATCGGCCGTCACCACGAATTCGACGGGCACATAAGCACCGAATTCGCGCTCAATGAAATCTGAATCCTCCCGAACCAGGTGCGTCTTCTTCAGGTAACCGATCGAACTCGTGTCAGTGCTGAGCTGACTAATGCCGTACCCCGCAACGACTCCCAATATCAGGAACGTAGCAATTACCAGCCTGACTCGCCGAGACCCGATTCCATAAAGCTGCCGGGCCGTTCTATCTGCTAACGACTGCCGACCCGCAGGTTCCATGGCTCGCCAGCCAAGCGCCATCGGAATTAGCGCCATCGAGCACAAAAATGCGGCAATTATCCCACCGGCGCCAAACCAGCCAAGTTGCTGGACGGCAGGCAATCCCGAGGCAGACAGGCCGAGAAAACCCGCAGCGGTGGTCACGGTCGTCAGAAAACACGGGCCGATAACCGCACCGAGACCTCCGATGACTCGCTTGTCCTGGCCCAGCGTCGCGTCCTGCGCCGCGACGCTCCGAAGAATATGCAGGCAGTCGGCAATGCCAATTACCAGAACCAGCGTCGGCAACACCATCGTGACCATGTTGAGCTGATGACCAGTGGCCGCATAGAGTCCCATCGTCCAGAGACTGGCGACACCAACCGTTACCAGGGTAAGCAGGACGGGCAAAACGCGGCGAAAGTTTAATGCCAGCAGCGCGACCATGAAAAGATGTGCATACAAGATGAGCGTGGCCGAACCAGTTGTCGATGCCTCGTTAAGCCCCTCGAACACGACACCGTATCCGCCCAGGTGCACATCGAGCGTGTAGCGCTCGGCCGTTTGCCTGATATCGAAAAGCAATTGCTTTCGTCGGGACTCGACTTCCGGCCCGGTCATCGGCTGCACAACCAGTGCTGTTGTATTCCCATCGGCGCTTAGCAAGCGGCCGCGCACATTCGCCAGTGACTCGGGAACCGTGACGAGAGAGGTAACGGTCGCAACGTTGTCGATATCAAGAAGGGAGTCGGTGAGATCGCCTATAAGATAGCCGCCGTCATCAGACCTGAAATCGGTACCATCACGCGAACTTACGGCAACGACGACGATCTCGTCACTGCCATAGTTCTCCTGGAATTCCAGGTAACGTAATAATTCCGGGTCATCTTCCGGATACCAGATCTCGAGCGAATTTGAAACCGACAGTCCGGCCACCTGCTTCGCAGCGATAACCGTCACCAGCACTACAATGCCCGTCAGCCAGAACCGTGCCCTCCAGATTGCGCTCGCAAATTGAATTCCGGTGCACGTCATGCGGCCCGCTCGGCAACATTAATTTTTCGAATCACTCCCGAGGCACCGTTCAGTTCGACCCAGTCACCATCTTTTAACCACCGGCAGGCATCATCCACCCCGACAATCGCCGGAATTCCCAACTCACGGGCAACGATCGCCGAATGGGAAAGCAGACTGCCACGCTCCATGATCATGCCCGACACGAGGGGGAAAATGGTTACCCAGCCGGGATCAGTTCGCTGTGCCACGAGAATTTCCCCGTTCCTGAAACTGGTATTCCGGGGATCCCGAACGATTCGAACCGGACCACGAACAATGCCCTGAGAGCAGGCTTGTCCGACCCGGCTGTCAACCGAAGCCTCGTTGTCGCCACCAGCAAGCGGTTTTACTGACGCCTCAAGCTGTGGCAGGCCGTTGGTTATGAAGCGCCTCGGTGGATCATCAGCGATTCTGTATGCGGCGAATTCCGCTTGCCGATTACTGGCGATACCTGACAAGTGTGCGCTGATCCCCGTGCCCCGAATCGCCCCTGCAATTTCGGTTACGTCCAGGTAGAAAATATCTTCGACTTTTCCTATTACGTTCAGTGAAACGAAGCGTCTGCCGATTTCAACAAATATTGCTCTCACCCGACCATAAACCCGCGTACGCTCGAAACGAAGGTTCTCCCTGTCCCTGACCCGTGCCCGCGCAAGCCGCAGCACGAAATTGAAGATCCGTTTGCGAACCGGTTTTCCGCGGAAAGCCGCGACGATTGTCTCCTCAGCCTTCCGACGAAGCACGTCGGTCGAACCGCCAGCGGATTTGTACGCACCTGATCGAGCCAGTTGCCCCACCCCACGAAGTAACGGTAACGGGTTGTCGTTCAGAGTTTCACTCTCAAGCTTCAATTCATCCAGGCATCGATCACCAAAATGATCGAGGTAGTCCGTGTAGCCCGCCTTGAACCCCTGATTATCGTCGATAAACGACTGGATGACCTGAATATCGCCGCCACAGAGTGCATCGACGAATCGATCACTCTTCGCTGCCATTCCGGCGAGGTCTTTCATGCGCCTGACGGGTTCGACGCTGATGATCCCGGATTCTCCCGACACGAGGTCATTGTGAATTTCGGCAAGATCACGATCGAGCCAGCGCTCACAGAGATTTCGCAGGGCCCCATGGAAGATCATGCAGTAAAGATCATTGATGAGCGGCGTTTTCCATGCCGGAATGACCCGGGCCTGCAGCATCTCATAGCTGTCCATTAACTGGCCCGGAGAAAGCGCCTGAAGGTCGATCGGCTGTAACGCGTCATTGAGCGCCCTGTGAAAACGACGAACCTGGGAATTGTGTCGGAAAAGCTTTGCTACCAGCCGCTCGGCCACGCGCAAACCACCGGCCGTTGCACGAAGGGCCGCAAAGCGACGGTTATCGTGCGTTACCGGCATGGCTTCCGCGGGCACACCCTCGGTCACGCCCATCATTTGTTCCATGAAACGCCGGTTGAACCGCATACCCGGAATCAGCATTAGCAAGCGATACCAGTTAAGCAGGTTGTAATAGACTCGACCACGAATCAGCCCGATCATTTGTTCATATGCCCGTGCATTCTTTCGTATCGCGCTTTCACTCACACCCAATGCGCGACCCATAGTCCGGTATGCTTCCTGGTAAGCGCTGCGGGCAATGGAAAATGTAAGTGGAGTCGTTACGCCGCCATAGCTTTCAACGATGTTGCTGTTATCCCACAACGCATGCGAGTCAAACCGCGAATCGTTCGTCAACGTCGTGATGTCTCTGCTCTGCAGGAGGTATAGTCGGCCGTCTTCAAATGCCCACTCAATGTCCTGAGGTTTCTTCCTCTGCTTGCTGACCTCGCGCACCAGCGAGACTACCTT
>JAHEFD010000016.1:0-5204 GCA_024640345.1 Woeseiaceae bacterium | reverse complement strand
TCGTCAACGTCGTGATGTCTCTGCTCTGCAGGAGGTATAGTCGGCCGTCTTCAAATGCCCACTCAATGTCCTGAGGTTTCTTCCTCTGCTTGCTGACCTCGCGCACCAGCGAGACTACCTTGCTGAGCTGGGCATCGCTGAGAACACCCTTGTTACCGGCAACCTCCCTGGACAGAACCTTGCCGCTGGAATTAACGCGCCAGGTATCGCCCTGAACCTCGCCGCTGACCAGTGACTCGCCGGTGCCGACCGTTGCCGCGACCACAGCGACAGAAGTGTCACCCGACACCGGATCTGCTGCGAATGCCACGCCGGACATTTCTGCCCTCACCATACGCTGAACGAGGACTGCGGGAGGCAGTTCGCCGGACGTCAATCCTATAGCCTTACGATAGGTATCGATGTGAGCACTTGATCTTGACTTCGCCACTTTAAGCGCGAAACGCAGGACATCGTGTCGATCAACATTCAGGAACGTATCGAACTGGCCCGCGAAAGATGTCTTCTCATCATCCTCTTCGCAAGAAGATGATCGAACCGCAACCAGGTCGCCGTCTTTACAAATGGCATGTGTCGCACTGTCGATTTCCCGCTGTAGAACAAGTGCGGGAAGCTCATCGCCCTTCACAGGCGAAGCAACAATAAAAAACGGCGGCACCTTCAGGCCCGCTTCTTTCAGAATCGCGAGGGTTGCTGCCTTGTTTCCTGCGATCTTCCGATCACAGAGCTGATTAATATCTTGTATGACTCTCATGTTATGCATCCTCCGGTGAGCCGTCAGGAAACGACTGCTTGCAGGGGGCCCAACCCAAGGTAAAGCAGCATTGCAAACACGCCGGAACCGGATTCGATAAACCTTGCCGGGCGTATCGAGGATTTCGTATGGAAGAATATGAAGGCAAGCAGTGCAAATGCCGCCAGGCCGATCGCCAAACTGAAAGGTGATGTCACGCCACTGAAGAAAGTCGATGCACGAAGAAATGTGCCGACAGTCAATGCACCTGCCGCAACCCATACCAGGACAGCAGCCCCCGAACCCCATAGTGAACTATAGGTTTCCACGCCCGGTCGTTCATCGTCAGGTGACTTGATCTTGCGGCCTAACTCGAGCACCAATCCGCAGGCGAAACTGAAGAGTAACAACCAGGTCAACCCTGACGGCATCACGCGGCAGGTGCAGAGCCAGTCGAAAGCGCTCACGTAAAATGCAATCAGCGGCATGACTAACATGTGGCTGAGCAGGTAGACGGATGGCGTTTTCTTTAGCCAGGCCGGGACAAAAAACTCCTTTGTCATTAGACCCATGTACAACCAGACAAACGCCAGGATTGGTATCAGGCCAAAGTCAGTCTGCAGCGCTATTACAAACTGCACCAGGGCGCCAGCCCAGGCAACCCGTGCAAGGTCCCTTAGCGAAATCAGTCCGCGCGGAACCGGCCGATGCGGGCGATATTTCGAGTCGTCGGCAAAATCCTTGAACTCGTCGGCAACTCGTAACTGGAAAAACAGAATCAGTGTCGAGACAACTGCTCCCGAAATGCGGCCGAGAGACGGCAAGTCATCTGCTTGCAGCGACGAAAAGAGCATGATCGACAGGCAGAAAACAATCACCATCGGTCCATGCGCAAAAATCGGAAAGCGCTCTTTCTGATAGATCCACCATCGATTAGTCATCGTCCCCACTCCTCTTCATTGTCTCGCCACGGGAAAGGGAGCGATGGGCCGCAGCAAAGTCTCCGGAACAGAATGCGCCGATGATTGATAGCTCTCCTGCGAGAACGATTGCCGCGCAGACTTCCGCAAGTGCCTCGCTGTTACCGCTGCCCGCCAATCCGAGAATATCCAGGCATGCCCGGGCGCTTGGCAGGTCAGTACCTCCGCCAACGGTACCGACGATAATATTTGGCAGGGTGACGCTGGCGTACAGGTCGCCGTCCCCGTTGACCTGCATTCGGGTAATGCCGATTGCCGATTCAGCAACACAGGCAACGTCTTGTCCGCATGCGAGATAAAGTGCGGCCAAGCCGTTCGCGAAGTGCCCCTGGACGCCGGTCGTGCCACTCATGACGCCACCGATGGCGCCTGCACACCAGTACTCGGCCATACGTGAAGCGGTGGTATGCAAGGCTCGCTCAACCAGCGAGCCGGGAATAATGACGTCCGCTACGACCCTTTTCCCCCTGACGCCGGAGAGGCCCTGAGAGGCAGCCTTCTTGTCGCCGGAAAGATTCGCCTCCAGGAACCAGAAACGCGGTGCAACCGGGGCGCTTTCGATAAGGCAACGACAGATTGCGTCCGAGGCGAAGGTCACCATGTTCTGGCCGGCGGCATCGCCCGTCGTGTAGCGGAGATCCACGTAAACATGGTTGCCTTCAATAATCGTGCGCACATTTTTCAGCTGACCAAACCGCGTGATCTGCGGCACTACATCGCGAATCCTGTCCGTGTTCGCGATAACGAAGGCGGAAAACTGGTACGCCTCGGCGATGCTATTGAAGGCAAACATCGGCGTGCGGCTAACCCCTTCGTCGACGACTCTTACGTTACAGCCCCCGGCCGAAGTGACCAGCCGCGCCCCACGGTTGTAGGATGCAACCAGGGCTGCTTCAGTCGTCGCCAGGGGCACAGAATATTCCCTGCTGCCACTTCCACCGTGAACAAGAATCGGACCCGCCACACCCACCGGGGTGCTGACCGTACCGATGAAATTCTCGATATTGTTTGCATAGAGCGGCGCGTCGTTGCGGGCTTTTTGATCAAATAGCTCCGCCCGCGCCGCGGGTGTCCCAAGCCTGTTCCAGCGCTTGGCGATGTCGAACAGTGCCGACCTGTTCAGGCGTACGGCCCTGGAAACCGGTCTCTTGCTCGCGCTCTTGATTGTGGTCATCGATCTTGCTCCTGAAGCTCTTTCGCGGAATGTGGAGCAAATATCCAGCGAATTGCCCAAAGACGCGTGAGCAACAGCGGATTAATGGCGAATGATCGTATGATGAAAATATGATGGTATTTTCCTCAGTTAAAACAACCGGTTAAGGCGACTCGCTCCCATCAGGCAGGTATCATATTGCGGTACAAAAGTAGTTAGCCCCCTTCATTGCTGGCACAATCGCCGCCTCCCGGCATCCCTGAGAGTCCTGCACGTTTTGAATACAGATCGCCGTCGCCTGTTTCAGCTGTTCAAATATGTGGTTTACGCACTGCTGACGGCGAATATCTTTATCTTCTTTTCGGAAGAATGGGCAGCCGCTCCGCACCGGTTTACCAATGGCGTCGAATGGAAGGACATGATCGAGGCCTTTGCCGCAACGATCGATACGGCATCCTGGGTAGTCCTTTTGCTGATGTTTGAACTCGAGACCTATATCCTCGACGACAGCCATTTCACGCCAAAAGTCACCTGGAGCCTGCATGGTCTGAGGGCCATTTGCTATGCCTTCATCGTCTATTCGTTTTACGGATATTTAATAAAACTTCTTTTCGTGCTCGGCGCGACGCCCATGGCGGGAGTCACCGAGCTCTGCACGCTTGCCGGCGGCGAGTGGGATTATGCAGTCGATTTGGACGAATACGCCGTCATAACGACCGCAAACTGCCTGACCCTGTCTTCGGCGAATAGCTTCATCCAGTTTACCGGCCTGACCGCACTCGTTGACCAGCCCGGGTATACGGACATTGTTCGCCTGGCGTGGGTCGACGTGATAAACGCGGCCGTCTGGCTGCTGGTTGTTCTCGTGCTGGAATTTGATGTCCGCCTGCAGGAGCACAGTCTCCTGAAGGGCGCCGCTCTGACATTCAGTAACATAAGTAAGTATGTTCTTTATTCCTCGCTGTTCCTGGCCGCCATTTACTGGGGGTTCAAGGGAGATTTTGTCGACTTCTGGGATGCTTTCCTCTGGCTGGTCGCCTTTATCTTCATTGAAATGAATGTTTTTGACTGGCGACAGGAAAGCATTGACCAGCAACAAGAGCTTATCCGGCCTGCCCGCTAGCCGGTTCCGCTGGATTTCTGTATATTCTGCGCAGGCATCGCGCCCACCAACTGATTACAACAACAAGTAGAGCTGAATATGAGTATTGGAGATCTAAGCAAAGTCCTTAAAATCTTTGGCGGTTCCGACATCAATGAGGACGAGCGGAAGGAGCTGTACCAGGAGGTTCTCCTGATGGTTCTGGCTCGCGCATCAAGCTCGGACAGTAACATCCACGAACTTGAGATAGAGGCCATTCAGGAAATGGTTCAGCAGGAGACCGGAAATAAGGTCACTGTGCAGGAGGTGCGCAAGGCCGCACGAACCGAACTGTACGAAACTACGCCAATTGAGAAGTACCTGAGCAGCGTCAGGAAGAAGCTGGCCAATGCAGACCGTGTCAGGCTCGTTCACCTGCTCGCAGATGTCGTTAAGAGTGACACCGCCATAAGCGTCCTGGAAATCGATTTCTTTAACAAAGTCGCCACGGCACTCCAGGCAACCCCGGCCGAAATTATCGGCATCACCTCACATTAGATTCGATTTCGGTCATTCGGCGTGAAATGAGGAATTGTTTCATCGCCGTATGACCGGATCACCTCCGAAACAATAATGTGGTATCCGTCATACCAGCGGCTGTATTGTTTTTTAGCCTCGAGATGATGCGGATTGCGGGAAAAAGAATTTAGCGCGTCAAGCGACTCCCAGTAGTAGGTTGCGTTCAGCACCTTACCGTCTCCGGACTTCCAGGTCTCCGCCCCGAGATAGCCCTCGGTACTGTTTGCCGCAGCATCGATCAGCTTATTCAGACGATGAAATTCATCGTCGTAAGTGCCCGGTTTAAAAATAAATGCGGCGCTATACATTATTTGGCTCCGAATCTGTTAGAAGCGCTGGCGAATCCCCGCTACCATATCACTTCACCTTGACAACCAGGAACCACAATCGATGAGAATCTTGACTGCCTGTGCACTAGCCCTGCTCCTCTTTTCAACCACAGTATTCGCCGGCGAAAGCAAGCAGTTCGATTCGGATGGCGTCTCCCTGCATTACGTTGTTGGTGGTAGCGGCGAAACCGTGGTTCTCTTGCACGGGTTCAGTGGATCCGCCGATGGCCTGTACATCAGTCCGGGCACTTTCGATGCGCTCGTCAACGCCGGCTACCGGGTAGTTGCCCTGGACCAGAGAGGCCACGGCCAAAGTGAAAAACCCTATAGCGCTGACAGCTATGGGCTG